>JAWLEO010000027.1:0-55698 GCA_041686075.1 Bacteroidales bacterium
ATACTCATAAACAGTATATTAATCAAACAATCCTGCTGCTTTTTTCTTCTATATTTTATTAGTTTTCAACATTTAAGAGAACTGCGAAACTTTAGTTAACAATTAAACCTCCGGGTTCAATAATTATCAAATATATTGATGAAAGACAAAAACAAAATAAAAGATAAGAATCCTTTCAGGGTCCCTGACAATTACTTCAATGAAGTCAGAAGTGAAATCTACGGCCTGGCCGAAGGGAGTCGCGTGAAGAAAGATAAAAGCAGGTTTATTAGGATCTTAAAGCCTGCCCTCATGCTGGCAGCGGCGATGCTTGTATTTGCAATTATTTCATATACGGGATTAAAACTCCTTTTCCCGGAATATGGTAAGCAAGAGGAGGCAAACTATACTGAATTATTGTACAATTTTGAGGAAGCCGAATTGATTGATAAACTTATGGAAGAGGAAGCGGATGCCAGAATGCGGTCACCAGAGCATGATGCAATAATCGACTACCTCATCGATCACGATATAGAATATACGTCGATAATAGAATTTTTAAATTAAGAGATATGAAAAAGTATTATTTAATCTTATTAATCAGTATTTGCGCAGGCACCATATTTGCCCAGGGTAACAGGAGAGAAGTAATTGATGCACAAAAGGTTGCTTTTTTTACCAGGCATTTGGACCTTAGTGCCGAAGAAGCGAAGATGTTCTGGCCTATATATGATGAATACACTGAAAAAAGAGATAAGATAGTAGAACAAAAAAATAGAATTACCAGAGATGTAAGCCGGAACTTCAGGAATATGTCTGAAAAAGAGCTGGAAGAAGCAGGTGATAAGCTTATCAGCCTTAATCTACAGGAAGCTGAACTGAAAGCAGAATATCATGAAAAATTCAAAGAAGTGCTGAGCCCTTCAAAAGTTGTAAGGCTGTATAATGCCGAACAGGGCTTTAAGAATTACCTTCTCAACCAGTTGCGAAGCAGGAGAGAAAATCCTGCCATTAATAACAGAGAGAGATCGCGAGATAGTGATTAAATATCAAAATCATAATTAAGAATAAAGTTAAGTGCTTTCTCTATCTCGGTATAAAGTACACAATCATTCTCCACAAAGGGTATCGCTTTTCTCATTTCAGTCATTATACTCTCAATATATTCAGAAGACCTGAGCGGCCGCCTGAACTCAAGGGCCTGGGCTGCACTCAGCATTTCGATAGCCAGGACTTTCTCCAGGTTTTCAACTACCTTCAGTAGTTTAGTGGCAGCATTGGCGCCCATGCTAACATGGTCCTCCTGCTCATTTGAGGAAGGTATTGAATCGACCGATGCCGGTGTTGCCAGTTGCTTGTTCTGACTGACAATGGCAGCAGATGTATATTGGGGCAGCATAAAGCCACTGTTAAGGCCGGGGTTGGCGATAAGAAACTCGGGCAGGTTTCTCTGGCCTGAAATAAGCCTGTAGACCCTTCTTTCCGAGATATTTCCCAGCTCAGCAAGAGCTATTGCCATATAGTCAAATACCAGTGCCAGGGCTTGTCCATGGAAATTACCCCCCGAGATTATCATGTTTTCATCGGGAAAAACTATTGGATTATCTGTCACCGAATTAATCTCTGTCATTATTTTTTCCCCCGCATGTTCTATTGCGTCAAAACTGGCTCCATGGACCTGGGGGATACACCTGAAGGAGTAAGGATCCTGTACATGTTTTTTCGGACGACTTATAATCTCACTTCCCTCAAGTATCTTTCGAATAAATGAGGCCACCTTTTGCTGACCCTTATGTGGTCTTATGTCATGCAGGTTTTTAATAAAAGGTTCATGCCGTCCATCGAAAGCTTCCAGCGACATGGCAGCAGCTACATCGGCAACCCTGAGCATATGCCTGGCTTTCCGTAATACATAAAAGCCAAAGGCACTCATAAACTGTGTGCCGTTCAATAAGGCGAGTCCCTCTTTTGATTGCAAGTCGACGGGTGACCAGCCCATCCTGGCATTTATCTCTTCTGAACTGTACTTTTTCCCCTTGTACCTCACTTCACCCAATCCAATCAATGGCAGTGCAAGGTGAGCGAGAGGAGCAAGGTCGCCTGAGGCACCGAGTGAACCCTGTTCAAAAATAATGGGGTATACTCCTGCATTAAACATATCTTTCAGTCGTTCCACCGTCCTTAGCTGCACCCCGGACCTGCCATAGCTTAAAGCATGTATCTTAAAAAGCAACATCAGCTTTATAATGTCTGGTCTCACTTCATCACCCGTTCCACAAGCATGAGACATCACCAGGTTCCTCTGTAACTGGCTCAGCTGATCCTTACTGATAATATGGTCATGCAAAGCCCCGAAACCGGTGGTGACACCATATATGGGAACATCGCTGCCCTGTATTGTTTCATCCAGGTATTCCCTGCACGTTTTAATGAGGTTTGAAGATTCCTCGGTTAGCGTAAGTATGTAATTATTATCAACTAAATCACATATTACGTTTTCGTCAAAAGGCCTTGGGCTAATTTCAAATATTTTATGCATTGTAAGCTTTTATTTCCTCGTGCTAAGAAAATCAAGCAGCCTGTCTTTATCAATCATCTCCTGCTCGCCTGAAATCATATTTTTGACAGTTATTTTACCCCTGCCTATCTCATCATCCCCGGCAATGATAACCCATGGGATATTCCTGGAATTGGCATATGCCATCTGTTTTTTTATCTTAACCGGGGAGGGGTATAACTCGGATGCTATGCCTGTTTTTCGGAGCCTGTTGAGAAGAGGCATTAAATATTTTTCCTCCCTGGCTCCGAAATTAATAAAAAGCACCTCCGTTTCCTGTTCAGAATGTTCGGGAAAAAGATCAAGCTTGCTCATTACGTCAAATATCCTGTCGGCACCGAATGAAATACCCACACCTGACACACCGGGAAGTCCGAATATACCGGTTAGATCATCATATCGTCCCCCTCCACAAATGCTGCCTATCTCCACACCCAGGGCCTGAACCTCGATAATGGTCCCTGTGTAATATTCCAGTCCGCGTGCCAGGGTGAGATCAAAAACACAATCTGAGACCATGGTATCACCTTGAATGTAGTCTAAAAGGGACCTCGTTTCCTCCACACCAGCCATACCATCATCAGAGCCGGCAAGCATGTTCTTCAGTTCATGGAGTTTGCTTTCAGCCGATCCTTTCAGGAAAAGTATAGGCTGCAAGCTGTCAATTGCTTCTTTAGATAATCCCCTGGCCTCCAGCTCATTGTTTACGCTTTCAATACTTGTTTTCTCCAGCTTGTCTATGGCAACCGTAATGTCATTTATCTTTCCTTTCTCACCTATTGTTTCAGCGATGCCATTCAAGAGTTTCCTGTTGTTTAATTTTATAAGATTCGGGACAGAAAGCATGGAAAAGACATCATCTATGATTTTGATTAATTCATATTCATTAAAAAGCGAATTGTCTCCAATGACATCAACATCACACTGGTAAAATTCCCTGTATCTGCCTCTTTGTGGTTTATCTGCCCTCCATACAGGTTGTATCTGGTACCTTTTAAAAGGGAAATTAATATCATTCCTGTGTTGAACCACGTAACGGGCAAAAGGCACTGTCAGGTCATACCTTAATCCCTTCTCAGCCAGCATTGTTGCTAACTTAGCCGATCCCGAGTTAACAAGGTCACCATCACTTATTTTGGCTTTAAAATCACCTGAATTGAGTATTTTGAAAAGTAACCTGTCTCCTTCTTCACCATATTTTCCCATGAGAGTCGACAGGTATTCCATTGCCGGTGTTTCAATAGGCTGATAGCCATAGAGGCGAAAAACGGACCGTATAGTATTAAAAATATAATTCCTCCTGATCATCTCAGAAGGTCCGAAATCTCTTGTTCCTTTAGGAATAGCAGGACCTTTTGCCATTAATACCAATAATTTGATTAAGGGGTAAAATTAAGAAAAAACAATGGATTATTGGAACACTAACCCCCTGTTCCCGGGTGATGGCATTATTGTATGAAGGGTATAGAAATTGGATAGTGGTAGTCTTCTCCCTGTGCCGCCCTTATGCTGGCAATAACAACACACACCAGCTCAATGATCATCAGTACTGCAAAGAAAATAAAGCCTACCACAATAAACATTAGAGGGATACAGACAAGTGTATAAAGCAATATTGATAACTGAAAATTAAGAGCTTCCTTACCGTTCTTATCCACGAACAAGGATTCATTCCTTTTAGCCGACCAGCAGATCAGTGGTCCTATTATACCCCCAAAAGGAATTATTAGAGCGGAGAAAGTGCTCAGGTGGCAAAACATAGCCCAGTTTCGTTCTGACTCTGATAATACTCTGATTTCATCCATATCGTTATAGTTTTATTTAAAGACGATTAATAAAAGGTTCTGCTGCATTTTTCAGAACCTGCCAATACGTTTCAGATCATTTACCAGCAAGCCATTGGGCCTTCGGTTTGTTATCCTGTGCTCACCATGGAAATACATCCTGGCATCATCGGTCCCGATAAGCATTTTAAAACATAAACTGCCTCCTTCAACTCCTTTGGGACCCACTTTATGTAAAATAAGAGTGTCTTCAGCCCTCTTTCTTATTGCCTCATTTATTTGTTCATCACTTACGACTTCCAGATTATGAGGGTAATATTTATCAATTGCTTCTTCTGTTCTCAGTTCAGGAACAAGGTCCTTTTCGGAGACAAGGATAGTCTTATTTTTCGCTTCGGGCACAAACTTATTATAATACTTAAGGTATTTCTTGCCCTTGAGTGAAGGATCTTCTTTAATATGTTCCACATGTGCCTGCATGAACCTTAATATCATACCCAGTTTTTGTGAATATTCTGTATCATCGGCCCCCTGCACTGACAGGGGAACAGCACAAAATTCGGGCATTTCTTCTATCCTCCCGACATCCTTCCCCAATAAGAGGTTAATGAAGTTAAAAAATGTACCCGCCCTGTCCCGGTCAAACCGCGTTGCTGTTAAGACAATGAAGGAATATGCCGGATCTTTCCTCATGTCTTCAAAACTTCCGGAACTGATAAAATCATAATCCGTGATCTCCCAGTGCTCTTTTACCGCATCTTTGATGAAGACATTATATTCCGAGAACATGTCATCTTCAAGCACAACAAGTGTCCGGGTATTGTAAAACCTGTCTACTTCTTCAGGTTCAGGGAAAGGCGCCTGTGAATATAATAAGCTATTAAAGAATATAAAGGTAAGGAACACTGTAAGTCTGTTCATCATAATATCATTTAGGTAAGTATAAAGGATGCTTTTCATTAAATTTCCTCAGGTAAAGAAACATCATCTGTTTTTTCTTCCTCCTACTCAGTTTCATAAACTCATCATACAACTCCGGGTCTTTCATAAGCACCAATTCCACATTCTTCAGATCATATTCGATGAGCTTACCTGTTTCAAATTCAATCATATATTGCACAAGCTCATTCCTGGAAGTCGTGGTCGGCCTGTAAGGCATATAATAAGGGCTGTAGTAGGGGCTGTAATAGTTATAGTGATATGGAGAATAATAAGGATCAGAATAACTATACGGTGATCCGTAATACCTCCTGTCATAGGTAGTAATATCAGCTACAAAATGACATATATTACCAACATATGTCACCCTGTTAAATCCACCCTGTATCTGCACGTATAAAATACCATTTCGGGAATAGCCCCAGATATCCTCCTTGCTAATCTCCTGCCTCACTCCCATGGCATCGTAAAAATATATCTTTTCATTATCAAAAACCTGCTTAAAGAAATCCCGTGCATTATAATCAGCCGAGGTTAATATTTTAGCTTTTGATATTGGATTGTTGTTCTTTACCTGTTCAAAGGTCACAAAGATGCCATCGTTGAACCTGAAGTCAGGTGTGAATTCAACCATTTCTCTTTCCTTATCCTGTCCGGATAAGCTAAACGTAAATAATGTTATTGTTAATATGAATATTCCTCTCCTCATGATGCTATGTATTTATCATTTTTCTTCTTCAAATTTCATACCGTACAAACAAAATTAAGTTTTTAAAAGAAAGGAAAAAAGAAATTTCATATCTTTACGTTTATCATAAAAATTCCATTCTGCAAAATGGGAATCTTATCTGTCAAGGATAATAATTCAGAAAAGGCAAGTATACTATCATGTTTTAAAAGCGTGTATGGGGATGACCTTATTTGCTGGGTGGCAATAGCCTCACTTTTAGTGACTTCATCCATAACTGTCATTTTGAAATTATGGTTTATAAGCCTTCTCTTAATAATTATCTCCTTAATAATAACCGTGTACACCTATTTCAGGATAAAAAGGACGATTAATAATGCCAGGGCTGAAATAAAGGATCTTCAAAATCTTATAAAAAAGAAAGAGAGCTATATCTCTGACTTTTCGCACAGGATCAGAACCCCATTGAATAACCTGCCTCTTATTAATGACCTCTTAAGTGAATTGAACGTTGATGATAAGCAAAAAGAGTTGCTGGAAACACTTATTTCATCAACCAACAATATGATCTCAGCTCTTAATGAGCTTACAATGAAGTCGGCCGGCGAAGTATCCATTGAACCACGTAAGAATATAAGGTTTGATCTCAAAAAAACCATTGAAAATACTGTTGAATTACTTGAAATTGAAGAAAAGGGAAACATAATCTTTGAGATCTCATGGGATAATAAAATAAAAAGAGAATATGCCGGTGACCCAATAGCGATAAAACAAATTTTTATCGACATCTTCAGTCTCTGGTCGTCACTGCCGGAAACCGAACAGCCGGATGTGAATATTTCCATTAATTCAAAATCACGGGATATAAAAACCGATGATATAGAGTTCATTGTCGAAATTGAATCCTCGCCTGCAGATAAATATATCACCTTAAACCAGGAGTTAATTGATAAAAGCCTTTCCGGTAGAATAATAAGCTTGATGGGCGGCCAATATTCATGTACAAAGGCGGGTGATAAAACAGTATTCAGCTTTATACTGCCCCTTGATAATGTTACTGAGAAAAATACGCTTACTCCCGTGGGTGAAAAAATCAGGCAACTGGATACTGTTATACGAAAGAAAAAGAAACTATCTGATACCAGGGTACTTCTTGTTGAGGATAATATCACCAATCAAAAAATAGTGACCATATCCTTAGGCTCGAAGGTAAAAAGCATTGATACGGCTGTAAGTGGTAAAGAAGCTCTTGATATGTTCGGTACCTCGAATTATGATATTATCCTGATGGATATTAAGCTGCCGGTAATGGATGGTATAACGGTGAGCAAAAAGATCAGGGAAATTGAGGCAAGCACCAGCAAGCATACTCCAATAATTGCAATCACGGCCAATGCAATGATAGGGGACAAGGAAAAATGCCTGTCGGCAGGAATGAATGATTACCTGAGCAAGCCCTTCCAGCCTCAGAAACTTCTTGACATGATAAGCAAATATGTTAGCGGTTCAGAGACTTCTTAAGTGAGGGTTTTACTCCTATAACAAGCATATCATCAACTTGATCTGCTCCCATTTTCCATGTATCCATTGATTCATTAATTATCATTTTTTGCTCCTTAAGGGGAAATTTATGTATTGTCAGCAGAAGGTGCCTGAATCTCCTGTACATGAATTTTTTATCATTAGGCCCCCCGAATTGATCGGCATAACCGTCTGTGAAAAGGTAAATAATATCCCCTTCATGTATTTTCATCCTGTGATTTTTAAATGATAATTCTCCCATTAGGCCAATAGTCAACTTTTCCCCCTTGATCTCGGTCAGTTTATTATCCCGTATGATATAAAGGGGTAAGAATGCCCCGGAGTATTGCATTTCGCCTTTTTTCTCGTCTATGGCACATAAGCCCATATCCATTCCTGTTTTTAGCAATGACTTAACTTCCCTGGTGGTATTAAATGTTCTTTCAAGACCCCTTCCTAATATTTTCAGTATTTCCGAAGGTTGCTGGATGCCTTGATCAAGGATTATCTTGTTAAGCAGTTCCACACCTATCATTGACATAAAGGCACCGGGGACTCCATGGCCCGTACAGTCAGCTGCAACAATAAATATTTTACTTTTCTTTTTTGTTAGCCAGTAGAAATCGCCACTGACAATATCCTTGGGTTTATAGAATATAAAAGAATCAGGTATAATACTTTTGAAATATTTCTCCGAAGGCAACAAAGCCTGTTGCATATAACTGGCGTATATAAGGCTATCCGTGATATTCCTGTTTTTATTCTCAAGCTCCTGCCTCTGCCTTGTTATCTCTTGATATGCTCTGTCTTTCTCATCCAGCAACTTCCTGGTTTTTACCAGTGAACTGGTCTGATACCTGACAATAAGATAAATAAGTGCCAGCACCACTGCAATGTAGGCAGTGTAGTGATAAACAGTAGTCCCAAGCAATTCAATACCGGGAATAAACCCAATATCAAGTAAGATCAGTTCAAACAATATCCCAGAATGTATTTATACAGACTTAATATACCTGCTAATTTAGATCAAAGAGCTCAATTAGCAAAATATAACTGTATTTTCATCACTGCTGCAGTTCTACTGAAGCTCCGCCACCAAGGTCCATTTTTTTTAAGCCGGCGGATGGAGACGGAATAACTACACCCTTGTTTATCAGTCCCATTATATCATCTATTCTGGCTATTGTTTTATCATCAGACATAACGATATTAGGCCATGGGCGTCTGAAATGATCGGAAGGATGTGACTTCGATGTTGCATCAATAATAATATTGCCCTCAATCTGCCTGAGGTCACGGTAAGGATCAGTATTTGAAAGGACCTGCCACATGAGTATATTGTTATTGTTAAGATCGACGGTATTATCAACTACAATTAAAACAAGACCTGTAATATCATAATTAAGTCCCAGCAGGTCGTGTAAGCTAATTGATTCTTTTGATATACCTGCAAAAACAAGTGGTATATCGGTTGAAGGCATTTTAAGTTTAACTTTGTTTTTTACAGGTTTAAAAACTGGCAACAAGGCCTCTGTCCTGAATTTAGTACGTAAATCCTCACCAGCTTCTTCACTGAATTTCACACTTGCATCTATACCCATCTTACCTCCAAATGAAAAACTATCGGAGGAATGGTCAAGGACATCGAGGGGTCCTTTAGTGATTATTATATCACTATTAAAATCAGTGTTGGCAAATATCTGATTGGTAACAGCATCATAATCCCTTAGATCGATATCATTGCTTACCACGACAATGAATTTACTGAACATCATCTGGCCTGCACCAAAGAGTGAATTTATTACTTTCATTCCCTGCCCCGGGTATTTCTTTTTGATTTTAACCAGTACAAGGTTATGGGCAACACCCTCTGGAGGCATGTGAATGTCAATTATTTCAGGTTGTAATGTCAGCTTAAGGGGTGCAAGGAACAATTTCTCAGTAGCCTTTCCTATCCATGCATCTTCCATAGGAGGCACCCCAACTATTGTAGCGGGGTATATGGCATCCCTCCTGTGGCTAATGCATGTTACATGAAATGCCGGGTACCAGTCGGCCAGTGAATAAAAACCCGTGTGATCACCGAAGGGTCCCTCCCATAATGGTTTTTCTGCAGGATCAACATACCCTTCAATCACTATATCAGCATCCTCAGGAACATAGAGCTTATTAGTGATACATTTTACCATCTTAACTTTCTTCTTTCTCAGGAATCCTGCCAGAATATACTCATCTATCCCTTCCGGCAGGGGGGCTGTTGCAGCATAGGTATATACGGGGTCTCCACCAAGAACTATCGAAACTGGCATTTTTTCACCACTTTTCTTCCACTCCTCAAAATGGTTTGCCCCTGTTTTATGCCTGTGCCAGTGCATTCCTGTCGTTTTCTTATCCATTATCTGCATCCTGTACATACCGGCATTCACCTCTCCTGTTTCAGGGTGTATGGTATGAACTATGGGAAGTGTCAGGAACCTGCCCCCGTCGTATGGCCAGCACTTAAGTGCCGGGAAAATATCAAGATCCGGATCGCTAATGATATTTTGCTGGCATGATCCTCTCCTCCCTGTCTTTGCAGGCATATAGGATGCAAGTTTTGAGAGTCCCGGGATCATTTTAAGCTTTTCAATAAAGCCATTGGCTGGAGTACTGAATTCCCTGTAAATCTTTTCAATCTCTTTAGTAACATCATCAAGCTTGTCACGCCCAATGGCCACGCTCATTCTTTTATCCGATGCAAACATGTTTATAAGCAGGGGAAAGGAAGTCCCTGTATTTTTAAATAACAGTGCCCTTCCACCTGATTTCACAAAGCGGTCGGCTGTTTCAGGTATTTCAAGAACGGGATCGATGAACTGGTCTATCTCCAACAGTTCATCCAACTCACGGAGTTGATCGACAAATTGCTTCAATCCTCTGTAGGGCATAGGAGGTAATTTGGTACAAATATACTGAAAGCATAAAATAATGGAACAAGCTCAAAATTCGAGATAATTCGTCAAAATTCGTGCGAATTAGTAAAAACAAAAATGGGAATTATTCCGAAGAACAATTCCCATTTCACTGAAGGCTACCGGAGTAGTCTCCAGTGCCAGGCTACTGTTATTATGGCCGGCTGTGTAATGGCCGAAACCATTATAACAGCCCTGAGCCCGCCGATAATACCTGTTACAGTATTATCTTTAGACTGCCCTTTCGATTACCCGAAGGTAATCTTAGAGGGCGCAGAGTCATTTCTGACGAAATCATCTAAAGAACGCTAGGCGACTTTAGCGATTTCCCGGAAATTTGGCGAACCTCCTTTCCGGTCTGCGGCTCCTTCCGGAAGCAGGCCCGGAGGCCTGTACGAAATGTATTGAGTCGCAATTAAGTAAAACAATACATTTCCTTCTTTCAGGAGCGGCCTTTTATCGCTCACCTGGTAAGAACAAATATATGCCACTATACCAATCAGGCCAAATTTTTCGACCCATATATATTAACCCGGTTTAAACAAATGTTATTAACAATTGTTAATAAGCCCGCCAGGCTTGATGGCATGGGGTTTTAAACAGAGTATCCGTAAATGGCTGTTCCCCCGAGATCCTCTTCAATCCTGAGGAGTTGGTTATACTTGGCCATACGATCTGAACGGCTCAAAGAACCTGTCTTGATCTGCCCTGAACAGGTGGCAACAGCTATATCAGCAATTGTGGAATCCTCTGTTTCACCTGAGCGGTGGGATGTAACAGTTGTGTATCCTGCCCTGTGGGCCATCTCTATCGTTCTGAGTGTTTCAGTGAGTGTACCAATCTGGTTTACCTTAATAAGTATGGAATTGGCACAGCCCATTTCTATACCTTTCTTAAGGTATTCCACATTTGTCACAAAGTTATCATCACCTACAAGCTGTACTTTACCACCTGAAAGTTTTGTATGTATTACCCAACCGTCCCAATCATCTTCTGCCATCCCGTCTTCTACGGAATCAATGGGATATTTGGATATTAGCTCATCGATATATTCAGCCTGTTCCTTGCTGGTTCTTTTCTCACCCCTGGGACCCTCAAACTTGGAGTAGTCATAAACACCATCTACATAAAATTCAGAGGCAGCACAGTCGAGTGCTATGGTAATGTCTTTACCTGCTATATACCCTGCACTTTCTATTGCTTTGAGTATTGATTCCAGAGCATCTTCTGTTCCTTCCAGCTGAGGTGCAAATCCACCTTCATCACCAACTGCGGTGCTCAAATTTCTTTCTTTCAGCACTTTTTTAAGTGCATGGAAAACTTCGGCACCCATTCTCAGTCCTTCCCTGAAGGAAGTGGCACCTACGGGCCGGATCATGAATTCCTGGAAGGCGATTGGTGCATCTGAATGTGATCCACCATTGATAATATTCATCATTGGCACGGGCAGCACCGTTGCATTTACCCCACCTATATACCTGTAGAGTGGCAGACCGTGAAAGGCGGCGGCGGCTTTTGCTGCTGCGAGTGACACTCCAAGAACAGCATTTGCACCGAGTTTGCTCTTATTGGGTGTTCCATCAAGTTCAATCATCTTCATATCAAGAGCCACCTGGTCGGTAACATCCATGCCGGTTATTTCTTCAGCTATAACGTTATTCACGTTGTGGACTGCTTTGAGCACACCTTTACCGAGATACCTTTCCTTGTCGCCGTCCCTGAGTTCAAGGGCTTCATTTTCTCCGGTTGAAGCACCGGAAGGCACGGCAGCCCTTCCCATAAAACCGCTGGAGGTGATAACTTCAACTTCAATTGTCGGATTCCCCCTGGAATCGAGGATTTCTCGAGCATGTACACTTACTATTTGACTCATAACCTTAATTCATATATTTAATTAAACAAAACTGCAAGATACAAAAAAGGGATAAAGAAATATAATTTCCTTATCCCCTATTGCTTATTACAGCATTAATTTATTTCTTCTTATTTTCTTCTTTATCAGTATCTTCTGGCTTGTCTCCCTCTTTCTCATCTTTCTTCTCTTCTTCTTCTTCCTCAGCCTCAGCCTCAACCTTAGCCTCTTCTTCTTCTTCCTCAGCCTCAGCCTCAGCCTTAGCCTCTTCTTCTTCTTTCTTAGCCTCAGCCTTAGCCTCAGCCTTTCCTTTTCCCGAGCCTCTTCTTCTACGGGCTGACCTGCTTTTCTTAGTTGTATCCTCGAGCATATTTTCATTATAGTCAACCAGCTCAATAATACACAATTCTGCGTTATCCCCCAGGCGGTTTCCTGTCTTCAGTATTCTGGTGTACCCTCCCGGGCGTTCCAATACCCTGGGAGACACTTCCCTGAAAAGTTCAGAGACAGCATATTTATTTTTTAGATAACTGAATACAACGCGCCTTGAATGTGTGGTGTCATTCTTTGACTTTGTTATAAGGGGCTCAATATATGAACGCAAAGCTTTTGCCTTGGCCGTCGTGGTTGTTATTCGTTTATTCAGGATAAGCGATGACGCCATATTTGATAACATGGCTTTCCTGTGAGCACTTGTTCTTCCTAAATGGTTAAAACCTTTTCTATGTCGCATTTCTCTTTATCCTAAGCGGTTTACAATTATTCTTTATCCAGTTTGTACCTGCTGACATCCATCCCGAAAGAGAGGTTCATTGATTCAAGTAGTTCATCAAGTTCGGTTAATGATTTCTTTCCGAAATTCCTGAATTTTAGCAGGTCGTTCTTATTAAATTTAACCAGATCACCCAGTGTATCAACTTCAGCAGCTTTCAGGCAGTTCAATGCTCTC
Source organism: Bacteroidales bacterium (assembly GCA_041686075.1). Classification (GTDB taxonomy): domain Bacteria; phylum Bacteroidota; class Bacteroidia; order Bacteroidales; family VadinHA17; genus UBA9300. The sequence continues at coordinate 13,221 of JAWLEO010000027.1, forward strand.
ACTGAAAGATCGAGGTCTACCAGTTTTGTTTTGAGCAGTTGTCTCATATGCAGTACTTCTTCATCAAATTCTTCATGTGCGAGCTTGTCTTCTGAATCGATAGTAATTTTATCATCAGAGAAAAGCATAAAGTGGTATATAAGTATTTTTGCTGCTTCTTTCAGGGCATCTTTGGGGTGTATTGAACCATCGGTATTTATTTCGAGGACAAGTTTCTCATAGTCTGTTTTCTGTTCAACCCTGTAATTTTCAACATCATATTTTACATTTCTTATGGGCGTAAAGATTGAATCCATGGCTATGAGGCCAAATTCTGCATCGACCGGTTGGTTTTCATCAGCAGGTACATATCCCCTTCCCTTTGTAATATACATCTCCATCTGCAGTTTAACATCAGACTCCATGGAACATATATGGTGATCGGGATTTAATACTTCAAAGCTACTGAGATAGTTATTTATCTCACCAGCCTTAAATTCATTCTGGCCATTGATAGTAACAACGATTTTTTCATTGTCAATGCCTTCTGTCATTTGTTTAAATCTCACCTGTTTAAGATTCAGGATAATATCGGTTACATCTTCAGTAACTCCTGGTATTGTTGAGAATTCATGGTCGACACCCTCTATTTTGACTGTAGCAATAGCGTAGCCTTCGAGTGATGAAAGCAGTATTCTTCTGAGGGCATTACCAACAGTAATCCCATATCCCGGTTCAAGGGGGCGGAATTCAAATTTACCATAATAGTTGTCCGCTTCAACCATTATTACTTTATCGGGCTTCTGGAATGCTAAAATAGCCATATATATAATCTTAAATATTATTATTTCGAATATAATTCAACTATAAGTTGTTCTTGTATCTGCTCTGGTATTTCCTCGCGTTCAGGAACATTCATGAATTTACCCACCATCTGTGAATCATCCCACTCGAGCCATGAGAAGCTGAGATGTCTTTTCCCTGCGAGTGAATCCAGGATTGTCTCGAGTGACTTTGATTTTTCCCTTACACCAATAATATCCCCGGGTTTAAGCAGTGATGAGGGTATATTAACCACTTCACCATTGACCGTAATATGCCGGTGCGAGACCATCTGCCTGGCTGCTGCCCTTGTGGGCGCTATGCCCATACGGTAAACAACGTTATCAAGTCTTGACTCTAGTAACTGAAGCAATGCTTCACCTGTGACGCCCTTGCTGCGCGATGCATTTTCGAAGAGGTTTCTGAACTGCTTCTCAAGGACACCGTAGGTATACTTGGCTTTTTGTTTCTCCTTCAACTGAATGCCATATTCGGAAGTTTTTTTTCTCCTTTTCATGTTACCGTGCTGCCCGGGTGGATAATTTTTCCTTTCCAGATGCTTGTCGGTGCCGAAAATGGGATCTCCGAATTTCCTGGCTATTTTTGATTTTGGTCCTCTGTATCTTGCCATTGAAAAAATTGTTTTTTATTCTTCGTAATTATTCTTCTTGCTTATACTCTCCTCCTGTTGGGCGGACGGCAACCGTTATGCGGTATAGGTGTAACGTCAATTATCTCCGTTACTTCAATTCCATTGTTATGTATTGACCTTATTGCTGATTCCCTGCCCGAGCCGGGGCCTTTAACAAATACTTTAACCTTACGTAGACCGAGGTCATAAGCAATCCTGGCACAATCTTCAGCCGCTATCTGTGCGGCATAGGGAGTATTTTTCTTTGATCCCTTAAATCCCATCTTGCCTGCTGAAGCCCAGGCTATAACCTGACCTGAATTATTTGTCAGCGAAATAATTATATTATTAAATGAAGAATGAATATGAGCCTGTCCGACAGGTTCAACCTTGACCACTCTTTTTCTGGATGTTCCGGATTTCTTTGCCATAATTTATTATTTAACAGCTTTCTTCTTATTAGCCACAGTTTTTTTTCTCCCCTTGCGTGTACGGGCGTTGTTTTTTGTGCTCTGACCCCTAACAGGCATCCCTGTTCTGTGTCTTATGCCGCGATAAGAGCCAATATCCATTAATCTTTTAATACTGAGCTGTACATCAGACCTGAGCTCACCCTCAAGTTTATATTCATCGTTAAGGATCCTTCTGATCTTTGTTAATTCATCATCATTCCAATCCTTAACTTTCTTATCCCAGTCAACCTTGGCTTTGGTAAGCACCTTGCGTGCATTACTCCGCCCTACGCCGTAAATATATGTCAGGGCTACTTCACCCCTTTTATTTTTTGGTAAGTCTACACCAACTATTCGTGCCATATCCTTTTTTTTAAAATGTGTGCAAAGTTAAATAAATTATCCCTGTCTTTGCTTAAACTTGGGATTTTTCTTATTTATCACGTACAGACGCCCCTTTCTCCTGACAATTTTGCAGTCGGCAGTACGTTTTTTCACAGATGCTCTTACTTTCATAGCTACAATATTTATTTGTATCTGAATGTTATTCTTCCTTTTGTTAAATCATAGGGTGACATTTCAACTTTTACCCTGTCACCCGGTAATATCTTAATATAGTTCATTCTCATTTTCCCGGAGATATGGGCTGTAATAACATGCCCATTCTCAAGCTCGACCCTGAACATTGCATTGGATAGAGCTTCAATAATTGTTCCGTCCTGTTCTATAGATGGTTGCTTTGCCATGTTATTAAATTTTATTCAATAAAACTTCATCAATAAATTTAAACGTTGTTAATACATCAGCCTTTTTTTGGTCCACAGCAACAGCATATTCAAAATGTGCCGAGGGCTTACCATCGGCTGTTATAACAGTCCAGCCATCCTTCATCTGCCTTATATTCTTCACGCCCATATTTATCATTGGTTCGATACAAATAACAAGGCCTTTTTTTAATTTAGGGCCCCTGCCTCTTTTACCATAGTTCGGTACCTCGGGATGTTCATGCAGCTCTTTGCCCAGTCCGTGACCAACAAGTTCACGCACTACCGAGTATCCTCCACGTTCAGCTATGTCTTGTACGGCCCAGGAGATATCCCCTACCCTGTTACCTGCAACAGCTTGCTTCACTCCTTCTTCAAGAGCTTCCCTGGTATATTCCATAAGTCGTTTTTTTTCAACACTTACTTCACCCACGGGGAAGGTAAAAGCACTGTCCCCATAATATCCCTCAAGGATCACGCCACAATCAATCGATATGATATCTCCTTCCTGGAGTTCATATTCTGAAGGGATGCCATGGACAATTTGATCATTTACAGAGGTACACAGAGTGTTGGGGTAACCGTTATATCCCTTAAACCCCGGAATTGCCTTATGATCGCAGATAAACTCTTCAGCCAGCCTGTCAAGCTCAAGGGTCTTTATTCCCGGCCTGATGATCTTTGCCAGTTCGGCCAGTGTTTTTGACACCAGGTGGTTGCTCGACCTTAGAAATTCAATTTGTTCCTCTGTTTTAAGATGCAACATCAAAGAACGATTTTTACATTGCTGAGACGGCACTCCCCGTCCTTCCTTTTATCCTGCCTGATTTCATCAATCCATCGTAATGGCGCATAAGCAGGTGGCTCTCTATTTGCTGAAGCGTATCCAGCACAACACCCACAAGGATAAGCAAGGACGTCCCCCCATAAAACTGCGCAAATGGTGAACTGACCCCAAATTTCACAGCAATAGCGGGCAATATAGCTATAATAGCAAGAAAGATGGATCCCGGAAGTGTTATTCTTGACATCACCTGGTCAAGAAATTCAACAGTTTTTCTTCCCGGCTTCACTCCGGGTATAAATCCGCCGTTCTTTTTCATATCTTCCGCCATCTGGACGGGGTTGATTGTTACTGCCGTATAGAAATAGGTAAAAGCTATTATCAGCAATGCAGTAACAAGATTATACCAGAAGCCATACATATTTGAAAAAGCAGCTACAAAACCTGACATTTGATCAGCGCTTGCATATCCTGCTACTATAATGGGCAACATCATTATTGCCTGGGCAAAAATTATAGGCATAACACCGGCAGCATTTACTTTCAGTGGTATATACTGTCTTACGCCTCCATATTGTTTATTCCCCACTATTCTTCTGGCATACTGCACAGGTATCCTTCTCGTGCCCTGCACCAGCAATATTGTACCCAGGATAACAGCAAAGAGTAATACCATTTCAAGCAGGAGTCCTACCAGCCCGCCCGAACCATCGAGGCGCACTCCCAATTCAAATACAAATGCCTGGGGCAGTCGTGCTATTATACCTATCATAATGATAAGTGATATACCGTTTCCTATTCCCTTGTCTGTTATCCTTTCACCCAGCCACATTATAAACATGGTACCTGCCGTGAGAATAATCACAGATGATATTTTAAACAGTGCTCCGCTCATTATGAAAGCGCTTGCCGGCAGCTGGGCATTCAGGTTGGCCAGGTAAGTGGGTGCCTGCAGGAGAAGAATGGCTACAGTAAGGTATCTTGTATACTGGTTCATCTTTCTTCTTCCGCTTTCCCCTTCCCTCTGCAGTTTCTGGAAATATGGGAATACTATCCCCAGCAGCTGAATAACAATTGAAGCTGAGATATAAGGCATTATACCGAGGGCGAATACCGATGCCTGTGAAAAAGCTCCTCCGGAGAACATATCAAGAAGCCCCATTATGCCTGTTGCCGTCTGGTCTCTGAGGGCATCAAGCTGTGCGGGGTCGATACCCGGCAGGGTAACGTATTTACCGAACCTGTAGAGGAGGATAATTCCCAGTGTATATATTATCCTGGCCCGCAGATCTTCTATCTTGAATATGTTTCGAAATGTCTGAACTATTCTCATCCTAATCTATTTTTACTGCTTTTCCCTGTTTTGCTTCGATGGCTTCAACCGCTGCTTTTGAAAAAGCATGGGCATGCACTTCCAGCTTCTTATCGAGAGAACCTTTTGCCAGTATCTTAAACCTTGTTTTTTTCTTCCCCAGTCCTGCTTCAACAAGGGTTTCCGGTTTAATAGTATCCAGTTTTTTCTTTTCTGCCAGTTGCTGAAGAATACTGATATTTATTGCTTTATACTCAATCCGGTTCAGGTTTGTAAAACCGTACTTGGGGACTCTTCTCTGGAGGGGCATCTGACCACCTTCAAAGCCTATTTGCTTTGAGTATCCCGATCTTGACTTCTGCCCCTTATGGCCCCTGGTGGCTGTACCACCCCTGCCTGTTCCTTCTCCGCGTCCCAGGCGCCTGTCCTTTTTGACCATCCCGCCGGCCGGTTTTAAATTACTTAAGTCCATTTCAATCAGATATTTTAAATTTTTTTAAATTTCCTCAACTTTCACCAAATGCTTAACAGCATTTACCATACCCAATATTTGAGGTGTGGCCTCATGTTCAACACTCTGGTTCATTTTTTTCAGTCCGAGAGCTACCAGCGTTCTTTTCTGGCGCTCAGGCCTTCCTATTCTAGATCTTATTTGTGTTACCCTTATCTTTGACATAACGATATCTTTCTATCCGTTGAATACTTTATCAAGTGGTATTGACCTCTGGTTTGAAACCGTATAAGCATCCCTGAGCTCAGTCAGGGCTTCAAAGGTAGCTTTCACCAGGTTGTGGGGGTTTGATGAACCCTTTGATTTAGCAAGGACATTTTTTACACCCACACTTTCCAGCACAGCACGCATAGCACCTCCTGCTTTCACACCAGTACCTTCAGAAGCCGGCTTAAGAAAGACCGAAGCACCTCCATACTTGGCATATTGAACATGGGGTATGGTACCATTTATTACCGGTACCCTGATAAGGTTTTTCTTTGCATCTTCAACCCCTTTGGCTATAGCAGTAGTTACCTCGTTTGCCTTGCCCAATCCATAACCGGCAACACCATCTTCATTACCAACCACCACAATAGCAGAAAAGCTGAATGTACGGCCTCCCTTGGTCACCTTGGTAACCCTCTGTATGCTCACGAGCCTGTCCTTTAGCTCGAGATCAATAGTTTTTACTCTTTTAATTTCTTTCTTCATAAACATTTAGAATTTTAAACCGCCTTCACGTGCTGCTTCAGCCAGTGATTTTACCCTGCCATGATACTTATAACCACCCCTGTCAAATACAATGCTTTCAATACCGGCATCTTTGCACTTTTTTGCCAGCAATTTACCAACCCTGGCTGCTTTTTCAATCTTGGTCCCTTTATCATCAGAGGCAATGTCTTTTTCCCTTGATGAAGCTGACAGTAAAGTCATGCCTTTTTCATCATCAATTACCTGGGCATAAATCTGCTTATTACTTCTGTAAATTGCCACCCGTGGCCTTTCCGAAGTACCATGGACTTTTTTGCGTATCCTTAGTTTTATTCTCCTTCTTCTTTCTGTTTTAGATAAGCTCATCACTAAATTTTTAAATATTACACACTTGCAGATTTACCGGCTTTTCGTCTGAGATGTTCTCCGACGAACTTAATCCCCTTGCCCTTATAGGGCTCAGGTGGACGCAGTGATCTTATCTTCGCAGCAACATGTCCTATAAGCTGTTTATCAACACTGGTAAGTGTGATTACCGGATTTCTTCTCCTTTCTGTTTTTGCTTCTACTTTTATCTCAGCAGGTAACTCGATTACAATATCATGGGAGAGTCCCACGCTTAACTCAAGCCTCTGTCCTTTAGCTTCAGCACGGTATCCGACACCAACCAGTTCCAGTTGCTTGGTATATCCTTCGGAAACACCCACCACTGCATTATAAATTAGTGCCCTGTACAGGCCATGCAATGATTTATGTTTTTTTGACTCGGAAGGACGTTTTACATTCACCGTGTTGTTCTCCACTTCCACCTTTATTTCTTTATCAACATTAACTGATAGTTCTCCCAGGGGACCTTTCAGGTTCACTCTATTATTATCAGTAACATTCACTGTTACTCCTGATGGAAGATTTACCGGTAGATATCCTATTCGTGACATTTTAAAATATTTCTCTTTTTAGTAAACATAACACAATACTTCACCACCCACCTTCATTTTTCTTGCCTCCTTATCGGTTATAACCCCCTGAGATGTTGACAGGATGGCTATACCCAGTCCATTAAGGACGCGTGGCAGTTCATCCACACCGGCATATTTCCTCAGTCCCGGACGACTTATACGTTCCAGCGATTTAATAGCTGACACCTTACTCCGGGGATGGTATTTAAGTGCAATTTTAATAGTTCCCTGAGTATTGTCATCAACAAACTTATAACTGAGGATATAGCCCTTGTCATATAATATTTTTGTAATATCCTTCTTCAGATTTGATGCAGGGATTTCCACCACCTTATGTCCGGCGGTAATAGCATTCCTTATTCGCGTAAGAAAATCTGCAATTGGATCTGTCATTCTTTCAAGTTTTTAAAATTAATCATTACCAGCTGGCTTTTTTAATGCCAGGAATAAGTCCCTGTGCAGCCATTTCCCTGAAGGTTATACGGCTGATTCCGAACTGTCTCATATACCCTCTCGGCCTGCCCGTAATACTGCAACGGTTATGCAGGCGTACAGGGTTTGAATTTCGCGGCAGACGGCTAAGTCCTACATAATCACCTTCAGCTTTCAATCTTGCTCTTTTGGCTTCATATTTTTTAACCAGCCTTGCCCTTTTTCTTTCGCGGGCTTTTATTGATTCTTTAGCCATACTTATCAGTTTTTATTTGTTTTGAATGGCAAGCCATAATGACGCAGTAATGCAAATCCTTCTTCATCAGTTTTAGCTGATGTAACAAATGTTACCTGCAAGCCCATTATTTTTACCACCTTATCAATATCTATCTCCGGAAAAATAATCTGTTCCGTTATTCCCAGGGTATAATTACCATGTCCGTCAAGCTTACTACTTATGCCTTTAAAGTCGCGTATTCTGGGCAATGCAACCCGTATGAGTCTTTCCAGAAATTCGTACATCCTTTCTCTCCTGAGGGTTGTCATTACGCCAATAGGCATGTTTCTTCTCAGTTTGAAGTTTGAGATATCCTTTGACGAAAGCGTCTGGACTGCTTTTTGCCCGGCTATAGCGCTTACTTCTTCCGTACCGACTTCAATAAGCTTCTTATCAGCGACAGCCTGGCCTATCCCCTGGCTTATAATTATTTTCTCAAGGCTCGGAACCTGCATAATGGATTTATAACCAAACTCTTTTATGAGTGCAGGAACAATCTCCTCATTGTATTTTTTTTGTAAAGTAGGCGTATACATTATTTAATCTCCTCTTCTGATTTTTTAGAATAACGAACAAGCTTGCCTTTCTTATTTAATTTCCTTCCCAGCCGTGTACCTCCACCTGAAGCAGGGTCAACTAACATCAGATTTGAAATATGTATAGTAGCTTCTTTCTTTATTATACCCCCCTGCGGATTTTGGGCATTTGGCTTGGTATGTTTTGAAACCATGTTCACACCTTCCACTATTGCCCTTTTTTTCTTTCTGTCCACTCCCAGGATACGTCCTCGCTGTCCTTTTGATTCACCTGTTATGACTACAACAGTATCTCCTTTTTTTATATGTAGTTTTTCTTGCATTGTTATAATTTGATTATAAGACTTCAGGTGCCAGTGAAACAATTTTCATATATTTTTCACGTAATTCCCTGGGGACGGGTCCGAAAATACGTGTACCTCGCACCTCATCCAGGTTGTTCAGCAATACGACCGCATTGTCATCAAAACGTATATAGGAGCCATCGGCCCTTCGTATTTCCTTATTTGTTCTAACAATCACAGCCTTGGAAACCATTCCCTTCTTTGCTTCCCCTGAAGAAATTGCACTTTTAACTGTGATTACCACTTTGTCGCCGATAGATGCATACTTTTTTCTGCTTCCACCGAGCACTCTTATTACCAGTACCTCCTTGGCGCCGGTATTGTCGGCTACAGATAGTCTACTTTCCTGTTGTACCATAATTACTTGACTCTTTCAATTACTTCAACCAATCTCCAGGATTTTCTCTTGCTCAGAGGCCTGGTTTCCATAATACGCACCGTATCACCAATGTTACAGGTATTCTCCTCATCGTGTGCAAGGAGCTTTTTTGTTTTATTAACAAACTTGCCGTAAATAGGGTGCTTGACCTTTCTTTTTACAGCCACGGTAATTGATTTGTCCATTTTATTACTGACAACAATACCTGTACGTTCTTTTCTTAAATTTCTTTCCATTGTTGACACTAGCTATTTTGTTGTTCATTTACCTCATCCTGGGCACCCGGTTGTTCGTTCAACTCCCTCTTGCGCAATTCAGTGAGCAATCTTGCTATATTACCCCTGGTCTCCTTTATTTTATTAGGATTATCAAGGGGTGTGATTGCATGATTAAGCCTCATGCGCACAAGTGAAGTCCTCTCGTTATCTATCCTTTCGATGATCTCCTGGTTTGTCAATTCCCTGATTTCTGAACTTTTCATGACATTAATCTTTATTCTTGAACATAATCATACCTCACTACGAACTTAGTAGTAATAGGCAGCTTTTGTGCGCCCAGGCTCAAGGCTTCTTTTGCTACTTTGTAAGGTACTCCTTCACATTCCATTATTATCCTGCCCGGTGTAACAGGAGCTACGAAGCCTTCGGGAGCGCCCTTTCCTTTACCCATTCTCACCTCTGCCGGTTTTTTTGTTATGGGTTTATCGGGAAAGATTCGTATCCACAACTGCCCTTCACGTTTCATATGACGCGTAACAGCCTGGCGTGCCGCCTCGATCTGTCTCCCGGTGATCCAGGAAGACTCAAGTGCCTTAATCCCAAAGGATCCGAAAGCAAGCTGGTTACCCCTCTGGGCATTCCCTTTCATCCTTCCTTTCTGGCGCCTTCTGTATTTTGTCTTTTTAGGTTGTAACATTTCAAACTATCTTAAAATCCTGTTTTAGTGTCTTTACGTTATTTTTTTCTTTTTCTCATGCCGCCTCCCCTTGCCGCTTTCTGACTCTTTATGGCTATGTCCGGGGAAAGGTCGCGTTTACCGTAAACTTCTCCATTACATATCCACACCTTTATACCTATCAAGCCGACCTTTGTGAGTGCTTCAGCGAGGGCATAATCTATATCAGCCCGGAAGGTATGCAGGGGTATACGTCCTTCCTTGTAAGTCTCACTCCTTGCCATTTCAGCCCCACCCAGGCGTCCCGAAACAAGCACTTTTATGCCTTCAGCACCCATCCTCATTGTAGATGCTATAGCCATTTTTATAGCCCGGCGGTATGATATTTTACCTTCAATCTGGCGTGCAATATTATTTGCAACAATAGTGGCATCAAGCTCAGGACGTTTAACCTCGAAGATATTGATCTGTACTTCTTTCTTCGTAATTTTCTTCAGCTCTTCTTTCAGCTTATCCACTTCCTGTCCGCCTTTACCTATAATAATTCCCGGCCGTGCTGTATTTACTGTTACCGTAATAAGCTTAAGTGTTCTTTCAATGATTATCTTTGATATACTGGCCTTTGACAGTCTGGCATTAAGGTACTCCCTTATCCTGGTATCTTCAACCAGCTTGCCGGAGAAATCCTTCCCTCCATACCAGTTTGAGTCCCAGCCTTTTATTATACCAAGCCTATTACCTATCGGATTAACTTTTTGTCCCATCTATATTATTTTGATGTATTTTCAATTTCTTCTTCCTTATTCAGGCTATCAAGAATAAGGGTTACATGATTTGATCTTTTTCTTATCCTGTATGCACGTCCCTGCGGGGCTGTTTGAAGCCTTTTGAGGGTGCGTCCCTGATTAACAAAAGCTTCCTTAACATAAAGGTTACTTTCTTCAATACGCACTCCTTCGTTCTTTGCCTGCCAGTTGGCTATTGCAGAGAGAAGAAGTTTTTCAACGCTGCGTGAAGCTTCCTTCGAGCTGTATTTTAAAACATTAAGTGCCCTGTTGACTTCCATTCCTTTTATCATATCGATTACCAGCCTCATTTTACGTGGTGAGGTAGGGCAATTTCTGAGAACTGCCTGGTAAGTTTTAAGCTTTTCCTCTTTACGCTTTTCAGCTGCTATTCTTTTTCTTGCACCCATTTGTCAGGTTTTTTATCTTTTAAATTATTATCTCTGTTTTCCCCCGTGCCCCCTGAAAATACGTGTAGGAGCAAATTCACCCAGCTTATGGCCCACCATATTTTCGGTGATGTATACAGGGATGAATTTATTACCATTATGAACAGCGATAGTATGACCGACGAAATCCGGTGAGATCATTGACCGCCTCGACCATGTTTTAATCACTGTCTTTTTCCCTGATTCGTTCATCTCTAAAACTCTTTTTTCGAGTTTATAATCGATAAAGGGGCCTTTTTTAATAGATCTGCTCATATTTTAAGTCAATTATTTTTTCCTTTTTTCAATAATATACTTGTTGGAATATTTCTTTACACGCCTTGTCTGATATCCCTTAGCCGGCAGTCCTGTTCGTGAACGCGGGTGTCCACCTGAAGCACGTCCTTCGCCTCCACCCATGGGATGGTCTACCGGGTTCATGGCAACGCCTCTTGTTCTCGGGCGGCGGCCAAGCCACCTGCTTCTACCTGCCTTTCCTGATATTTCCAGTGTATGATCAGGATTTGACACTGTACCCACTGTAGCACGGCACTGCACCAGTAAGATCCTTGTTTCACCCGAAGGCAATTTAACAGTGGCATATTTGCCTTCCCTTGCAACAATCTGGGCATATGAACCGGCGCTTCTTGCCATTGCACCTCCCTTACCCGGCTTAATTTCAATATTATGTATTATAGTACCGAGTGGTATATCTGAAAGAGGCAAAGCATTACCTATATCGGGAGCCACTCCTTTACCTGATTCAACTGTTTGTCCAACCTGCAATCCCTGTGGTGCGATGATATATCGTTTTTCGCCATCTTCATAGAACAAGAGGGCTATCCTGGATGAGCGATTCGGATCATATTCTATTGTTTTAACCCTTGCCTTAACTCCATCCTTATTACGCCTGTAGTCTATTTCACGGTATCTTCTCTTATGACCACCGCCCAGGTACCTCACGGTCATACGGCCGCTTTTGTTCCTCCCCCCGCTTTTTTTTATAGGTCGCAAAAGCGATTTTTCAGGTTCAGTAGCCGTTATAGTTTCGCGGGCACTGATTATTTTATGTCTCTGACCCGGTGTTACAGGTTTTATCTTTCTAACTGCCATAATTCAATTATATATTGCTATAGAAATCAATAGTATCTCCTTCTGCCACCGTTATAATGGCTTTCTTATAAACAGGTGTCCTTCCGGACATTACACCTGATTTTGTATAGCGCACTTTCGTTTTGCCGTTATAAATCATAGTCTTTACCGATTCCACGGTAACGCCATACATTTCTTCGACGGCTCTTTTTATCTGTAGTTTATTTGCATCCTTTGCAACGATGAAGCCATAACGATTAAACTTCTCGCTCTGGTCAGTCATTTTTTCTGTTACAATAGGTTTCAATAAAATATCCATTACCAAAATTTTTCTAATTTTTAAATGTTGAATGCAAAACGTCAACTGCACTCTCGACAAGTATCAGAACCGAAGCCCTGGTAATAATGTAAGTATTTAATTCTTCGCTAGTTACAACTTCGATATCCTTCAAATTTCGAGATGACAAATATACATTTTTATTTTGTTTCGGAAAAACTAAGAGGGATTTTTTGCCTTTCACATTAAGGTTAGCCTCAAGGCTTGACAGTTTCCTTGTTTTTGGTTCTTCAAAATTGAAGTCTTCGAGAACGATAATATTTTTTGATTTTGCCTTGTATGTAAGTGCAGATTTTCTGGCCAGTTGCTTTAACTTTTTATTGAGCTTAAAACCATAAAACCTTGGTCTTGGGCCAAAAGTACGTCCGCCTCCCCGGAAGATAGGGTTCTTTATATCACCAAATCGAGCGGTACCGGTACCCTTTTGTCTTTTAATCTTACGGGTACTACCCACCACTTCTGATCTTTCTTTGGTTTTACTTGTTCCCTGTCTCTTATTTGCCATATACTGTTTTGCATCCAGGTATATAGCATGGTCGTTTGGTTCAATACCAAATATTGAGTCATCCAGGTTAATTTTTCTCCCGGTATCTTTTCCTTCTATATCTAATACTGCTATTTTCATTACTTTGTAATTATTAAATAACCACCTTTAGGACCCGGAACCGATCCTTTTACTATCAATAAATTGCTATCGGGAATGAGTTTTATAACCCTGAGGCTTATGGCCATTATTTTATTATTTCCTGTGCGTCCGCCCATCCTCATTCCTTTGAATACCCTGGACGGGTCAGAGGAGGCACCCAATGATCCGGGGTGTCTTTCCCTGTTATGCTGTCCGTGAGTTTTATCTCCCACGCCCCTGAATCCATAGCGTTTCACTACCCCCTGGAATCCCTTTCCTTTCGACCATCCCCTGACGTCGAGCCAGGTATCATCATCAAAAAGGTTTACATCAAGGATATCACCGGTTTTATATTTTCCTTCGGGGAAACCGGTAAATTCAACGACCATTTTTTTCGGGGCTGTATTAGCTTTCTTAAAATGTCCTATCTCAGCTTTTGTACTGTTCTTATCCTTTTTATCGCCAAAGCCCAGCTGCAGTGCATTGTAACCGTCATCTTCTTTAGTCTTTACCTGGGTAACAACACAAGGGCCGGCTTCTATCACCGTACAAGGAATATTCTTACCGTTTTCATCGAAAACAGAAGTCATCCCAACTTTTTTGCCTATTAATCCCTGCATTTTTATTAGTCTTTACTGGTTTCACACTTTGATTTCTACTTCTACACCACTGGGCAACTCGAGTTTCATCAGGGCATCTATTGTCTTTGGTGTTGAACTGTAAATATCGAGCAGCCTTTTATAACTTGACAACTGGAATTGCTCTCTAGACTTTTTATTTACAAAGGTTGCCCTGAGGATGGTAAACACCCTTTTATGTGTCGGGAGGGGTATAGGGCCACTAACGACAGCACCGGTTGATTTTACCGTCTTAACGATCTTCTCAGCGGATTTATCCACGAGGTTATGATCATAAGATTTCAGTTTAATACGAATTTTCTGACTCATTTCTAGTAGATTTTACCTTTAATTTTTTCTATAATCTTCTTTGATATTTCTTCAGGCACTTCCTCGTAGTGTGAATACTCCATGGTTGAAGTAGCCCTACCGGAAGTCAGGGTTCTGAGTACGGTAACATAACCGAAGTTTTCTGCCAGCGGCACTTTTGCTTTAATAACCCTTGAACCTGCTTTCGATTCCATACCTTCCACTTTTCCTCTTCTTTTGTTAAAGTCATTCACCACGTCGCCTACGAACTCTTCAGGTGTTACCACCTCTGCTTTCATAATCGGTTCAAGCAGCACGGGACGGCCTTTATGAGCCGAATTTCTGAGAGCCTGGCGTGCGGCTATTTCAAATGACAATGAATCGGAGTCGACCGGATGGTATGAACCGTCCTTGAGTACAACTTTAAGGTTATAGAGGGGAAATCCTGCGAGTGGACCATTGTTCATTGCCAATCGAAATCCTTTTTCCACCGAGGAAATAAATTCCCTCGGTATATTGCCTCCTTTAACCCGATCGATAAACTGAAGCCCGGTAAATCCATCTTCTGCAGGCATTATCTCAACCTCTATATCAGCAAATTTACCCTTGCCACCAGTTTGTTTTTTAAACACTTCACGGTGTTCAATACTGATGGTAAGTGCTTCTTTATATGCAACCTGTGGTTTGCCCTGGTTACATTCAATCTTGAACTCTCTTTTCAGACGGTCAATAAGTATTTCCAGGTGTAATTCCCCCATCCCGCTGATAACAGTTTGCCCGCTGTCGGGATCGATTTTAACCTGGAATGTAGGATCTTCCTCTGACAGTTTATTAAGAGCTATACCCAGCTTATCAACATCAGCCTGTGTTTTGGGCTCTATTGCCACTCCTATAACCGGGTCGGGAAATTCCATAGACTCAAGCGATATTGGCTTGTGGATCGCACACAGTGTGTCGCCGGTCTTAAGGTCTTTTAAACCTACAGCGGCACAGATATCACCTGCGGAGATACTCTGCTTGGGGTTTTGTTTATTGGCATGCATCTGGAACAGGCGATTTATTCTTTCTCTCTTACCGGTACGCATGTTAAGAACCATGTCGCCGGTTTTCAGGATACCCGAATATACCCGCAGGAAAGCCAGCCGTCCCACGAAAGGGTCAGTGGCTATTTTAAATGCCAGTGCGGACAGTGGCTCTTTCTCGTCAGGCATACGTACATCTATCTCGTTATTTTTTGGATTTATACCCTGTACGCCTCCGACTTCAAGTGGTGAAGGCAAATAGGCAACAATAGCATCGAGCAACCTCTGCACACCCTTGTTTTTAAAAGCTGACCCGCACAATACCGGCACAGCATATCCTTCAATTGTCGATTTACGCATCACCGTAAGCATATCCTCTCTTGTAATAGCCTCAGGGTTCTCGAAATATCTCTCAAGTAAGGTGTCATCTGCTTCGGCAACTGCTTCCACCAGCCTTCCCCTCCATTCTGCAGCTTCCTCTTTAAGTTCTTCGGGAATATCATGCAGCTCATACCTGGTACCCAGGGTCTCATCACTGAACCATACAACAGCTTTGTTTTCTATCAGGTCAATAACTCCCGTAAAATCGTCACCTGAACCCACGGGTATCTGCACGGGAACAGCGTTTGCTCCCAGTTTCTTGTTTATCTGTTCAACAACACTGAAAAAATCAGCACCAATACGGTCCATTTTGTTCACAAAGGCTATTTTCGGTATCCCATACCTGTCGGCCTGCCTCCATACTGTTTCAGACTGAGGTTCAACACCACCAACACCACAGAAGATAGCAATTGCTCCATCGAGAACTCTCAGAGAGCGTTCGACCTCAACGGTAAAATCAACATGCCCCGGTGTATCAATAATATTGATTTTAAACTCATTATCACGGTATTTCCAGAATGTGGTGGTAGCTGCTGAAGTAATGGTAATTCCTCTCTCCTGCTCCTGGATCATCCAGTCCATCTGAGCATTGCCATCATGCACTTCTCCCATGCGATGGGTGCGACCGCTGTAAAAGAGGATCCTCTCTGTGGTAGTGGTCTTACCTGCATCGATGTGTGCCATGATGCCAATATTACGCGTATATTCGAGGCTATTACTCATCTTACTCCTTCTACTGCTAGCTGATATTTAAAACCGGAAATGGGCAAATGCTTTATTTGCTTCCGCCATCCGGTGCGTATCTTCTTTTCTTTTAAATGCTCCTCCTTCGCCATTGTAGGCTGCCATTACTTCGGCAGCCAGCCGCTCGGCCATATTCCTCCCCGGCCTTCTGCGGGCAAAGAAGATGAGGTTCTTCATACTTATACTTATTTTCCTGTCACCCCTCACTTCCATTGGTACCTGGAATGTGGCACCACCTACCCTGCGGCTTTTAACCTCAACCTGAGGTGTAACGTTTTCAAGAGCCTGCTTCCATATCTCAAGTGGACTCTTTTCTTCGTCTTTCATTTTCCCTTCAACAATGTCAAGAGAATCATAGAATATCTTGAAAGCAAGATTTTTCTTGCCGCTCATCATCAGGTTATTAACAAACCTTGTCACATAAGGGTCATTGAATTTTGGATCAGGAAGAATGATCCTCTTTTTTGGTCTTGATTTTCTCATTATATCTAACTCCTTACATTGTTAACAACTAATTCTTTGGCTTTTTAGCTCCATATTTTGAACGTCTTTGCGTACGGCCTTCAACGCCTGATGTATCAAGTGCTCCCCGTATGAGGTGGTACCGTACACCGGGAAGGTCTTTTACCCTTCCTCCTCTTATCAATACGATCGAGTGTTCCTGGAGATTATGTCCTTCTCCAGGAATGTAAGCATTAACTTCTTTGCCATTGGTAAGCCTTACCCTGGCCACTTTACGCATGGCTGAATTAGGCTTCTTGGGTGTGGTTGTGTAAACACGTACACATACACCCCTGCGCTGAGGGCATGAATCCAAAGCAGGTGCCTTGCGTTTTTCAACAAGCCTTTTTCTGCCCTTTCTTACTAATTGCTGTATCGTCGGCATAAATACAATTGTTTATATTAAACTATTAATCAAAATTTCATTCAACGCTGAAGGGTAAAATACCCCCACCGCAACACGCTGCAGTGATAATGGTTTTCGCTCTCTTTTATTTACCTGAAAATCGTAAGCTATTTACAGGTTCCTTCCCGATTGTTTCCCTGGGAATATTTTTTATTCACTTACTTTTAGGAGGAAACTACCGGTACTCCTGGGTCTCAAAAACCGGCGCAAAGAAAAACAATTATTTTGAAACGGACAAATAATGAGATGAAAAAATAATGGAAAAACTAATAACTCGTCCTTTAAAATTATTTCAGTGAGTTGAGATATTTCACGGCTTTCACCATATCTTCTTCGTTACTTATTTTCAGCCGCTCATCCTTAATAAAATCCCTTAATGCTTTTCCCTTTTCACCTGCTATATCAATGAGGCCCCGCCTATTCCTGATAAATACGGGCTGATTATCTCCATGAGCAATATAGAACAATGGGTTCCTTCCCTCGAACTTGGCGGGCTTGGCTTCCTGGTAAGGTTGAGCGGGTTCAGCTCCCTTGAACACAACCTGGTGTTTATTATACAAAGTATATTCCCCTTCCATTACAAGATCAAGGTATCCTTCCCCTTCACGGGAAAGATAATCGTATGTTGAATAAATGAATCTATGATCCTCAAGATTGACTTTGGATACTATTCCTCCACGCCTGAGGGTATAAATCCCTTCTTCCAGCTGGACTTCAAAAAGGTCATAATATACATTGTATCTTATAGGTACTTTTTCAAAGACCATGTCTTCTGATGATATGACAGTTGCTTCCTTGAATTCCTCAGTCATATAAGGTGACCCCTCGTAGCTTTCAATTTCGCCACGGGCAGACTTCCTCAGGATAAGTTCATCGTAGAACTTCTGTCCTTCTGCACCCAGCCACAGGTTCTGTGCAGCCAGTGTCATGGTGCAGGTAATAAAGAATAAACTTATATATATAGTCTTCATGATTATTGATATTTCTATTTATTACAAAGTTAATGAATCGAAAGAAAAAGGGCAGGATAAATCACCGTGCCCTTTTATTAATTCTGTGTAATCTGCGTTAATGCGCGTGATCTGCGTTACTCTTCCTCCTGCTGAGCCTCATAAGCTTTTATAACGGCCTCCTGTACATCAGGTGGAGCCTGGACATAATCAGCAAATTTCATTGTGTACATTGCCCGGCCACCGGTAAGAGAGCTGAGTGCCGTTGAATATTTATTCATTTCAGCCAGGGGCACTTTTGCTTTTACCACTTCGAAACCTTTTTCACTACTCATGCCAAGAACCATGCCACGCCTGCTTTGCAGGTCACTAATGACATCACCCATCCTATCCGACGGAACCATTATTTCAACATCATATACAGGTTCAAGAATTTTGGGGTTTGCATTCTTAAAAGCCATACTGAAAGCATTACGACCGGCCAGTTTGAAGGATATCTCGTTTGAATCTACGGGGTGCATTTTACCGTCATAAACATAAACCCTTATGTCCCTTGCGTAAGAACCGGTTAGCGGACCTTCTTCCATTTTTTCCATTATACCCTTGAGGATAGCAGGCATGAATCTGGCATCAATTGAACCTCCCACAATGCAGTTCACATATTCCAGCATTCCTCCCCAGGAGAGCTTATGTTCTTCCCTATCCCTTATTGACAGCTTATAATCCTTACCATTTACTTTCATTGCGGGATTCGGAGATGAACCTTCTTCATAGGGTTCAATAATCATGTGCACCTCACCAAACTGCCCGGCACCACCTGATTGTTTTTTATGCCTGTAATCTGCCTGGGCTGCTCTGGTAATAGTCTCACGGTAGGGTATTTTAGGGGCATAAAATTCCGTTTCAATCTTGAAGATATTGTCAAGATGCCACTTCAATATATTCAGGTGATATTCTCCCTGTCCGTAAATTATTATCTGTTTAAGCTCTTTTGAATATTCAACGAGTATTGTAGGATCTTCCTGGTGCATTCGGCTGAGGGCTTCACCAAGTTTCTCTTCATCACCCTCACTTTTTGGCTTGACAGCTGTACGATATTTGGGCTCCGGGAATTCAATGGCAGGGAATTTCTGGCTTCCCTGACTGTTGAGGGTATGGTTTGTCCTGGTGTTTTTAAGCTTTACCACTGCACCAATATCACCTGCTACAAGCTCTGATACTCTCGTCCTGTTTTTACCGGCATTGATGTATAACTGGGATAATCTTTCCTTGGTGCTGGTGTTGGCATTTACCACGTCAAGGTTTTCAGTAACTTTTCCTGTTACCAGCTTAAAGAAATTTATTTCTCCGATATGTTCTTCATACGAAGATTTAAAAACAAAGAGTGAAGCAGGACCTTCAGGCTCACATTTAACTTTCTTTCCGTCCTCTGTTGTCCATTCCGGCATTTCTGTAGCTGCAGGAACTACATTGCATATAAATTCCATAAGCCTGTCAACCCCCACATCGTTTTTAGCTGAAGAACAAAATACAGGGAAAATTCCTCTTTGTATGAGGCCGGTTTTAATACCGCTTTTCATTTCTTCTTCGGTAAGAGTGTCATTTTCAAAGAAGATTTCCATTAAGGATTCATCGTTCTCAGCAGCTTTTTCAATAAGTTCTGATTGCAATTCTGCAGCCCTATCGGCATGTTCAGCAGGAATATCCACCTCTTCATATTTGCCCCCTCCCTTGGGATATTTCAGCATTTTCATCTTTATTACATCAATAACAGAATCAAAATTCTGTCCTTCGTTAACCGGGAACTGCACCAGGGTGACATTGCTTCCGAAACGGTCCCTGAGCATTTCTATTGATTTATCAAAATTCGTTTTCTCGTGATCAAGGCCATTAACACAAATAATAACAGGTTTGTTTGTCTTTTCGGCATGACGAAAATGTATTTCAGTACCTACTTCAACCCCATTTTGAACATTGATCATCAAAACAGACGAATCGGAGACATGCAAGGATGATATAACGCCGCCTGCAAAATCATCAAGTCCGGGCGTGTCAAGAATATTTATCTTGTAATCGTCATACTGGGTGTATAGTACTGAAGAGAAAATAGAGTTTTCATTCTCATGCTCTATTGGTCGGTAGTCAGATACTGTATTCTTGTTTTCAACAGAGCCCCTTCTCTCAATAATTCCACCATTGTAGAGCATTGCTTCAGCAAAAGTGGTTTTACCTGAGCCCGAATTACCAAGAAGTGCTATTGACCTGATCTGTCCGGCTTGATATTTTTTCATCCCTTAAAAATTATTTGTTATACAATATATTATATACCAGCTTTTGAGCGCACAAAGTTAGTAAAAAAATTTGTTATCACCATTGTGATTTGCCGTTAGATGTATAAGGGTTATTTGTACGGCGTAGGGACGTTGTGCAACGTCTCTACGGAGGGCACATTTTAATATACAGCGTTAATATCCCATACGAATGCCCTGGCTCCGACATCGGTATTCTGCTCATCCATTTTTTTGACAGCGTCCAGAAGTTTGTCCACCTTATCATCATCAACAACTGTGAGGGTAGCTGAATTAATTTCCGGCCAGGTATGCGTACCAAGATGAGGCACACCGCCTTTGCTTCCCCGTCCCTTCATATTGTTCCATTCCGAATAGCCGCTTATTCCCAAATTGTCAAGAATAAAATCAATCTTCTCATTATGAGCCTGGTTATATACAATAAATACTGCTTTCATAATCAATCTTCTAAGTGTTTATCATTACATCTCCATTAAGGAAATCATATTTCTCCCGGGATTTACGTTTTTTATCCCTCTCACCCCTCCTGGCGAAAATAACATACACAACAGGAACAAGCACGAGGGTGACCATTGTTGAGAAAATAAGTCCCCCGATAACTGAGACTCCCATTGGACTCCATATCTCTGATCCTTCCCCTATACTCATTGCCAGGGGGACCATTGCTAAAATGGTAGTGGCAGAAGTCATTAATACAGGTCTTAACCTTGACCGGCCAGAAACTGAGACAGCTTCATAGAGTTCAAGGCCTCTGTCACGCTGCAGGTTGATAAAATCAACAAGTACGATAGCATTCTTAACAACGATACCTATGAGCATAACAGCGCCTATCCCAGCAATTAAGTTAAGTGTGGTACCTGTAATAAAAAGTGCAATTGCAACACCTGAAAATGAAAACGGGATGGAAAACATGATTATCAGTGGCATTTTTAGAGATTCAAACTGGGAGGCCATAACTAGATATACCAGCAGCAGGCTAACTACCATCAAAATACCAAGGTCCATAAACGATTCCATTTGTTCCTCAATGGTACCGGATACCTGGACCTGTACTCCTGCCGGGGTTTCGATATCAGAAATAATGGACTGTACATCATTCGCTATATCTCCCAGTGCCCTTTGATATGGTGTTGCTGAAACGGTAACAACCCTTTGCCTGTTTTTATGTTCGATGTTGGGAGGCGACCAGTATTCTTTAATCTCGGCTATCTCACGCAATTTGACAGACTGTCCCTGGTTATTCATTATGCTTATATTCATAACATCCGAGATGGAATTTCTGGCTTCTTCCCTGAATCTCACAACCACATCATACTCATCCCCGAACTGCCTCAGGCGGGTGGCCGTCATACCCTCAACCCTGTTTTTTATTGAAGAAGATACGGAGGCGGTATTGAAGCCATGCCTTATCATCTTTTCCTGGTCAAGGATAATCTGTAGCTCGGGCTTTGAGGGATCCCTGCTTATCTGTACATCTTTGGCTCCTTCGATCCTGCTGATTTTTGAAGCCAGCTCTTCGGCCACTATATTTGTTTCGGCAATATTGTAACCGTAGACATCCACTTCGATATTATTACCCATGAAAGTCATCCCTCCACCGCTACCGGCATCAACCTGGTAGTTGATAATCTCAGGAATTTCGTTCAGCTCCTGCCTGAATGCCTCGGCTATTTCCCAAACCGATCTTTCCCTTTCCTCCACATCGGACAGTCTTAATGTGTAAGATATGGTATGTGTTCCGGAGGCTGAGAACAATGAAGCAAAATTCATGCCTTCACCCGTGCCGCTTGATGACGACACTAGCATCACTTCCGGGAATGATGACTCGATCACTTTATTAATCTGTTCTGTTATCTCCTTTGTGACACTCACTGCTGTCCCGGTTTGTAACTCTATGTTTGCCGATATATTTGATTCATCAGCCTGGGGTATAAACTCGGTGCCCACAGAGGTCAGAAGCATCATTGATCCACCAAAAACAAATATTGAGATAATAACCACAAAAATTTTATGCCTGAGTGACCATTTTAGTGTTGACTCATAAAATCCTTCAAACCAGTCAAGTCCTTTTTTTATTGTATTGTCATAGCTTAATTTCCGTTTGGGTTTATTGTTTGTTCGCAGCCTTAAGAGCAATGAACTGAGGGTTGGAGTAAGAGTGATAGCTGCGATTGTCGATGTGGCAACGGTGAGAGACACAATCAAGCCCAGCTGCCTGAAAAGAACACCTGTCAATCCACCAACAAATGTTAAAGGTAAGAAAACGGCAATCACCGTGAGTGTGGTGACGATTACCGCGAGCCACACTTCATTCGTCGCATAAATAGCTGCTTCACGGGGGTGGCTTTTTCTCTCAATATGCCTGGTAATGTTCTCAAGTATAACAATTGCATCATCAACCACCATGCCTATAGCTATAGATAATGAGGATAAGGAAATAATATTGATGGAATTGCCTGATATAAACAGGTAAATGAATGCAACTATCAATGATATTGGAATTGTAAGAATAACAATAAAGGTTGCCCTCCAGCGACCAAGGAAAAACAGTACCACCAGTACAACGAAGATAGCGGCAAACATAAGTGCATTTGTCAGGTTGTTTACTGAACCCACAATAAATTCGGATGAATCCAGTATGGGTTCTATCTTCACGTCAGGTGGCAGGTCTTTTTCCAGTTCTTTCAGTGTTTTTCTTACTTCACGTGCCACTTCCACGGTGTTCCCACCGGATTGTTTCTGGACAAACATACGCATCCCCAGTTCGCCGTTTATCCTCTCCTCAAGTTTTGTATCCCTGATTGTATCATTGATTTGTGCAACATCTTTGAGATAAATTGTATTACCATTAAAGCTACCAATCACAATTTCTTTCAGCACATCACTGCCAACAAATTCACCCTGAATACGCAGGGGATAATCAAGGTCACCCATTTCAAGGTAGCCGGCCGGCGTATTGAGGTTTTCTGCCATTAATATGCTACCTATCTGTTCCACGGTCATATTGTATGCCTCGAGCTTCCTGGGATCAATCTCAACGTATATTTCACGACCCGGAGCCCCTGCAATACCAACTGAACCTATACCTTCTATCCTGTTCAGCGGATTCACTACTTTCTCATCCAAAATTTTTTCCAGTCCCTGGTAACTTTCGTCAGCAGTAATGGCATAGAATATTATGGGCATCATGCTTGAGTTAAACTTCAGTATAGTAGGATCTTCCGCATCTTCTGGCAGAAAGCGGATAATGAAGTTCATCGCATCCCTTACCTCGTTTGCCGCCTCATCAAGGTTTGTCTCGTACTCGAATTCGAGGAAAATAATAGAGGTGTTATCACTTGATATAGATGTTATTTCTTTCAGGTTGCTAATTGTATTCAATTGATCCTCGAGCAGATCAGTCACATTTGTCTCGATATCAGATGCGCTGGCTCCGGAATAAGTCGTGAAAACTGTAAGAAAAGGCAGTTCGATCTCGGGATAAAGGTCGACCGGCAGCCTGGTTAGTGAGTAAATACCCACAACCATAAGTGCAACAAAGATCAGTATGGTCGTAAGTGGCCTTTTTACTGCACTGCTATAGATACTCATATGTGTATTTTCTAAATGATTAATTAACTACTTTTATTTCGTCGCCATCAGTAAGTTTGGCCTGACCGTCAACAACCAGGCGGTCACCTGCGGTGAGTTCATCACTGATGATCTCAACCAATTCATCATAGCGTTTACCAATCTTGACCAGGTATCTTTTTGCAATACCGTCCCTGTCGACAAATACATACCTGTTATTCGTTCCCTCCTGCTGTAATACTACGTTTGCAGGAACAACAAAAGCTTCTTCCTCACCCAGGAACATTGATACCCTGACAAACATTCCGGGTTTCAGTTTCATGTCATTATTAGGAACAGTTATTTCAACTTCAAATGACCTGGTCATTGGATCAACGGTAGGGTAAACAAGGCTCACTTCACCGGCAAACTCCTCGTCAGGATATACATCGGCAATAATACTTGCATCCATACCTTCATTTACCATGGGCATATATTGTTCTGTGATATGAACAACAGCCTTTATGGGCTTAACCTGCATCAGGGCTACCACTGCAGCCTTACCGCTTGGTGTGCTTGGTGTACCGCTGTACATCTCACCGTTCTCAAAATACTTCCCGGTTATTAGGCCCGAAAAGGGAGCACTGATCACCGTATTTTCCCTAAGGAACCGGACATTACTTTCGGTCACTTCCACCTGTGTCTTCAACTGGTCATATTGTTGCCGCGGAATATCACCTGTTTCCAGTAAGGCTTCCAACCTCTGCAGGTCTGTTTTCTGGTTTTCAAGTTGTACTTCAGCCTGGTGAAGCTGGGTCTGATCCATTACAAATAATTTCTGATTCTTGCTTACCCTGTCACCCGGTTCAACATATAGAGTCTCAATCCTGCCGGGGGAGGCAGGGGTAAGATGCACTTCCTCGTAAGCTTCAAGGGTAGCTGTGTAATCAATTGTCCTTGCTATGGTCGACCGTTCAAGGGCACTGGTTCTGACAAATATTTCTTTTTCTTCAGTCATTTCTGCACCTGTGGCTTCAGGCCTGCCGCCCTGGTTCTGCTGATTACATCCTGCAAAAACAATTGCCAGCATTGCAGCGACTGGTAATAAACTCATCGATTTCATTTCTGTGTTATTTATTTTTTTCGACATTCTTAAAGATTGTTAAGTAACTTATCCAGTGCCAGCCTGGTCTGCAGAAGGTCCATAACTGCACTGATATAATTATTTTCAGCCTCCAGGTAATTACTATGAGCCTGGGTCAGGTCAAGGCTTGAAGCCACACCCTGGCGGTATTTGTTTTCAATGCTCTTATATACCCGGTATGAAACATCCACATTCTCCTTCTGGGTATCGTACTGGTCACGGGCATTGATAAGATTGAATCTCAATTGTTTCTCCTGCAGCAACAGCTGATCCGATACCAGGTTTTTGTTAGTCCTGGCCTTCTCAAGGTTTATCTGGGCTTTCTTAATCCTTGAATAACGCTGGCCACTGGCAAATATGGGTATGGAAACCTGGAATCCAAGCATTGAATTGGGAAACCAACGCTGATCATTCAGTTCATCGCCCATACCATTCTTGTTCCAGGAATAGAATGCAGAAAAAGAAGGCAGGATACTGGCCTTTTCACTCTTGAGTGTCAGTTCCTGCATCTTTACCTGGCTTTCGGTAAGCTTGAAATCAATATGCTCCTTCAGTCTAAAATCTCTTTCCATCAGGTCTTCAATACTTGTTTTCTTTAACAGGTCATCGAGCGTTGTGGTGAGATTGATATCTTTATTCATATCAACACCCAGCTGAAATCTGAGCATGTTGTAGCTGAATTCGAGGTTCCGCTCAAGCGAACGTATATTTGTCTCCAGACCCCGGACATTTGAAAGCATCTGGTCAACATCGGTTTCTTCAGCCATGCCCACTTCCTTCATTGACTTTGTCGACCGATATACCTCCCTCAGGTTTTCACTTGTACCATTAAGGATGGCAAGCGACTCGCGGGAGATAAGGATCAGGTAATAAGTGTTAATAACCTCCTCCCTGATATCAATCTCGGATTTTTCAAGCGACTGCTGGCTCATTTTTTCAGCGAGCTTTGCTGTCTGAACTCCAACAAAATACGGAGCATTAAAGATCATCTGTGAAGCCTGGAAGCCGTAGCTGCTGTTATACTTGGTACCGAACTGTACCGGTATTTTTTCCCCGGGCTGTCCTATTATCTCACCGGGCAACAATGTTGTCATTAACTTCAGGTTATCATTCAATGATCCGCTGCCATCAAGTCTCGGTAATCCGTTTGATATTACTTCCCATTTGGCCATCTCGGCAGCCTGAATATCATACCTTGAGGCCTTTACCATTTTATTGTGCTGCACTGCATATTCCTGAGCTTCCTCCAATGACAGGGTAAGGACCGTATCCACTTCCTGTGCCATCGCAGTAAAACCCAGGGCTGTAAGCATAATTAAACTCAGACATCTGATTTTCATTCTTCTATAGATTTAATTCGTTTTTTTTCTGTTCCTTGTACTTATTGATTAATTCCCGACCCCTTGGAGTTGATATTCCTAAAAGGTAATTGAAAAGAAGATTGTCAATTATCTCAAATGGTGAATACTTCTCAGGAGAGAGATCTTCATTATCCCGGGTACTGTCAATCACGCTGTGTATCCCTGAATTTACAATATCAAGGTTAATGTCATCCCTGAAAATCTTTTCTTCAACACCCCGGCGCAGCATTGCCAGTGTCATTTCAAAGTTTTTTATATCTCCTTTCTGGCATATCATCTCATAAACCCTGTAATGGTACTTTTTTAAATCCATCAGATAGGTTGGATTGATTTTACTTATATGATCAGAAGCTACCCTCAGTATTGCAAACAAAGCTTCTATAACATTGTCCGCTTCATTCATTATCTTTCTGAAAACATCTTTCTGCTTAGCGGACATACTTTTAATAACACTCATCAATAGCTCTTCCTTGTCAGCAAAATGCTCATAGATAGTACGCTTTGACATTCCCAGATGATGTGCTATTGAATCCATGGTAACTGCCCTGATGCCATATTTCATAAATAAAATGGCTGCTTCTTCCGTTATTCTTTCCTTGTAATCCATTCTTTATTTTTCCAGCTTGCAATAATGAGAAAACTTTTCGGGTTCCCAAAGTTTTAAATGTTAAATTTTCATTAAAATCGGTGAACGGGGGAGATTAGTCGACGAATGAGAAAGGCTAAGGCTGAGGTCCCGAAAAAGCTTTGCTTTTTCGAGGATCCTCGAAATTCTAAATCGCCATTCTGGCGAAAGAATTTCGGGACTGAGGCTGAGGGAAAAGCAGGGGGCAGGGAGCAGGGTGCAGGGTGGTTACAATGATGTCTGTGAATGACACTTTTAACAGGGACTTTTTTAATTACTATTGAGCTTTAGTTTTGCAAACCTGAGGAGCAGTTTTTTTTCCCCTGAAGCGTCGAAATCAACCAGTGCAGTTGTATTGGGTGCTTCACCGTCGATGGATATTATTTTACCCCTTCCAAAGCGGTCATGGTATACTATGGTACCCTCTTTTAAATCACTTTCAGCAGCCAGCTGATCACTCCCGGCATTGCGAGCAGACACTGAGCCTACCTTTTTAAGTTTTCTGCCACGGGGGTTTACATATTCAATTTTTTTATCTCCGATTTCCGACCATCCGGCATTAAATGGTCGCTTATACCTGCCGGTTCTGCGACTCTGATCCCTCCCCGTGCTATGAGGATATTCAAGGTAATCTTCATCGATCTCTGCCAGGAACCTACTTGCTTTGCAGTTTTCCAGTTTGCCCCACCTGTAGCGGTTAAGAGCGTAACTGAGCGTAACATATTCTTTTGCCCTGGTGACCGCAACATAGAATAAACGTCTTTCCTCCTCAAGTCCCATATTTTCACTCAATGACAGCAAGGAAGGGAAAAGGTTTTCTTCCAGTCCGGCTATATATACATGTTTAAATTCCAATCCCTTGGCAGAGTGCATTGTCATAAGTGTAACTTTATTACGATCTTCTTCTTTTTCTGTATCTCTGTCGGTAAGCAAAGCCACTGATTCCAGGTAGGCTGCAAGATCATTTGGCTCCCCGTTGGTTTCAGCTGCATCGGTGAATTCTCTTATTGCGTTCAGCAGCTCCTCGAGGTTTTCATATCTGCTCACTTCTTCCGGCGTCTGGCCTTCCTTTAATTCTTTCAATATTCCAGTCGCCGAGGCTGCCTTTACAGCTGCATCATATGCATTTGCATCTGCACATTCTGAAGCCAGGAATTTAATTAGCTCAGTATACACCCCGACACGCTTCCACGTGGCAGGAGTCAGTAAAGACTGGTGTGATGAGGGTTTTGATATTATTTCCCAGGCTGTGATTTCTTTCGCTGCCGAGGCTTCAAATATCCTGTCAACGGTAGTTTTTCCTATTCCCCTTTTCGGATAATTTATAGTTCTTCTCAATGCTTCTTCATCACGTGGATTTATTATCATCCTCAGGTAGGCCAAAATATCTTTTATTTCTTTCCGCTCATAGAAGGAGAGCCCGCCATATATCTTATAGGGGATATTTTTCTTCCTGAATGTTTCCTCAAAGATTCTAGACTGGGCATTTGTGCGGTAGAGCACTGCAAATTCCTCCCACTTAACCTGTTCCGACAGGCTGCGGTCAAAGATATCGGATGCTATCCTGAAACCTTCATCGCCATCTGTTACTGACTCCATTATCCTTATTTTTGTTCCATGAAGGTTTTCCGAGTACACTGTCTTGCTTATCTGTCCCTTATTGTGATGAATAATGCTATTAGCAGCATTCACTATCGTTTTTGTGGACCTGTAATTCCTTTCCAGCTTGTAAAGAGTATAATCAGGATAATCATTTCTGAAGTTGAGTATATTTTCAATCCGTGCTCCCCGGAAGGAATATATGCTTTGGGCATCATCACCAACCACGCACAGGTTACGGTGTTTTTCAGATAATCTTTTTACTATAAGATATTGTGCATAATTAGTGTCCTGGTATTCATCAACAAGGATATAATTAAAACGTTCCTGGTAATTTGCCAGCACGTCGGGGTAATCCCGGAAGAGTATGTTGGTATAAATCAGGAGATCGTCAAAGTCCATTGCGCCAGATTTATAGCAACGCCCTGCATACCTCAGGTAAATTTCTGAAATCATGGGGACTTTCCCCATACGGTCTCTCTCCGTAATAGATTTGTTTGAAGCGTATGTTTGGGCCGTAATGAGGTTGTTCTTGGCTGCTGATATCCTGGCGGCTACAGATGAAGGTTTGTATACCTTGTCGTCAAGGCCCATTTCCTTTATTATTGTTCTTACCAGGCTGCGCGAATCGGTGGCATCATAAATAGTATAAGAGGATGGATAAGCCAGTTTATCCGATTCAGCCCTCAGTATCCTGGCAAAGATACTGTGGAAAGTCCCCATCCACAGATACCTGCTGTTATTATACCCTGCAATGTCAATGATTCTTTGTTTCATCTCCTGGGCAGCCTTATTTGTGAATGTCAGGGCCAGCACAGATTGAGCGGGCACACCCTTCCTGAGAAGGTGTGCTATCCTGTAGGTGAGCACCCTGGTCTTGCCCGATCCGGCACTGGCAATAACAAGCGAAGGCCCTTCGGTATTGACCACTGCTATTTTCTGAGCCTCATTTAAATCACTGAGATAATTAATTGCCATAGGAAAATATCCACATTTAAGGTGGTGCAAAGTTACTAAAAGAGATCATAATAAGTAAACCTGTTAATACTAATCGCCCCTAAGTTATCAACAGATAAATACCCTACTGATGGCTTGCAAAGGCACGGCACATTTATTATACTTGCAGATTAATATACCAAATAAGGGGTGCAAGCGTTATTTTTCTGACTAATCAGCATAAACAGGGTGAAACTCTATATTCTAACAATAATATTAATTAGCTGTACACTTATCGCCAATGCTCAGATAACGGCCCCCGGCTCAAGTGCCACAAGGTATACCGACTATTCAACAACGAGTGACAATGATCCAATTTTCATTTTTTGCCATTCAGATGCTTATTCATCCGCCACACTCAATGCCACCAGTCCCGGCGGTACCGGTCCCTTTGATTTTACCTGGACCAGGTGGGACGAACTGACATCCGATTTTACCATATCCGTCGGTCAGTACCTGGGAGTGATGAATTCGCAGATCACCGACCTGGACGAAGGAGGATACAGGGTAGAAATTACTGATGGTGCAAGCTATGATACGAGCCTCATAGCCTGGGTGCATATTGATAAGCCTGTATCCATAGCAAAACTAAATGATTTTAAATGTAATTATGTAGCTCTTTCCGGCTATGCGGCCATAGACACTTTTAACTATGCTGATATTAACAGTGGGTCTTCAATAATGCTGCCAAACGATTACAGTTTTGAATGGTCATCAGAGCCTGAATCATCAATTCCCTATCCCACCCTGGAAATAAATCCACAAACATTCGACCCTCCACTGGTAGATGTATGGTATAATCTCCACGTTGTTGACAGTTTTGGCTGCACATCTGATTCATCTTTCTTCTATGAATCGATCCATGTTAAGGCTGATTTTGATGTTGACCCCACCCAGGGAGAAGCACCCCTGGAAGTTTTTATCACCGATAATTCTATCAGGGCCAGCACTTATATCTGGGAATTTGGCGATGATTCAGTATCGTACATGGCCGAACCCTTTTCGCATACATATTATTTCCCCGGGACTTATAAAATGAGCTTATATATCGAGAGTGACCAGTTCTGTAAAGACTCAACCAGCGTTAATATAACAGTGGAACCTTCATCATTGAATATCCCAAATGTTTTCAGTCCTGATGGCGACGGTATCAACGACTTTTTCTACGTTGAAAATAAGTCGCTTAGAAGCATATTCGTCCAGGTTTTCAGCAAGGGAGGGCAGAGAGTGTATGTTTTTGATGGCCAGGGGGATGCTCTTAAAGACTGGCAGGGATGGGACGGTTATATCGGTGGAAGTAAGGCCAGCCCGGGTGTTTATTTTTATATTATTCGTGCAAGGGGCTGGGATGATGTTGTATATGAGGGGAAGGAATACAGGGGATTCTTGTATCTTTACAGATGACTTTGTCATACTGATTAAATCAGGGTAATCTGTATTTTCCCGATACAACAAATAAACAATTTAATGCCATGAAAAAAACAATAATCCTGGCCATTTTATTCCTGTACGGCATCTCAGCCAATCCACAGGACCGGTTGAAAGAAAAGATAGAGGCAGTTATTGAGAATATTGAAGATGAACATTATGAAACATATAAATACCTTCATGCCCATCCTGAAGTATCGCTTATGGAGTTTGAGACAGCCAGGAAGATGGCGACACAACTCGAGGAAATGGGCTTTGAAGTAAGCCGTAACTTCGGGGGCAACAGTGTAGTGGGAATATTCAATAATGGGAAGGGTCCTGTAATAATGTTGCGTACGGATATGGATGCCCTGCCAATAAAAGAAGAAACCGGCCTTCCTTTTGCCAGCGACGTAATAATGAAAGATGCAGAGGGCAAGGAAGTACCAGCCATGCATGCCTGCGGACATGACATGCACATGACGGTATGGCTGGGGACCCTTAACACCCTGGTGCAACTGAAAAACCAATGGTCAGGTACCATCATGGCTATAGCGCAGCAAGCAGAGGAAGTAAGTGCCGGTGCCAGCAGGATGATCGAAGCCGGTTTATTTCAAAAATTCCCTGTCCCTGATTATGCCCTTGCCTACCATGTTAACCCCGAGTTGCTGGCAGGATCGATTGGCTATTACCCTGGACCAATCTTTGGAGGAGTTAGTTCAGTGGATATTTATGTACATGGTTACGGTGGCCATGGTGCAATGCCACATACAACCATTGATCCTGTAGTGTTGGCTTCACGTATAGTACTGTCAATACAAACACTTGTATCCCGTGAGATAGAACCTTTTCAGCCTGCCGTGGTAACTGTGGGTTCAATACATGGCGGGAGCAAGCATAATGTTATACCTGACAGGGTAGATCTCCAGCTTACAGTACGTTTTTTCAACGACGATGTATACCAGCAGATACTTGAAGGCCTTGAACGGATCACCCGTGGCATTGGCCTGTCTGCAGGACTTCCGGAAGAGAAACTTCCTGATGTAATCCCCCTTGAAGGTTACACTCCTCCGGTGGCTAATGATCCGGACCTTGTGAATACGGGAATAAAGTCCATGGAGAAAATGGTGGGTGCCAACTGTATTTTTGAAGTGAACCCAAGCACCGTAGGGGAAGATTTTGGAATGTACGGTCGCACAGAAGAACAAATTCCCATAGCACTTTTCTGGCTTGGCGGTGTGGAAGAGGAAAAGTATCAAAATCATCAGGAGAAAGGCACAAGCCTGCCTGGCTTACACAATGCTGCCTTTCACCCTGACTTTTATCCTACCTTTAAAGGTGGAGTGGCCGCCATGACAAGAACCATGATCGACCTCTTCAATGAAAAATAATTTCCCCCTTTTGTATCTTCTTTAATTAATAAGATGCCTTTTTCAATCTTAAATTTCTTCCTTGAAAGTTTCTATACTTTCAGTAATTGCATCCTCTAAATCCTTGATCTCTTTTGCCAGAGCTTCTTTTTTATCATCTGCAGCATCTTTATATTCCTCAACCTTACGGTCCAGCTCCTCACGCTGTTCTTCTATTTTAGCCAGGGCGTCGTCATACTTTTCCTTGGCCTCACCTGTTAGTTCTGCAGACTCCTCTTTTAACTGGTCTATCTTATCCTGGGTGTCTTTCTTGAACGATTCTATCTGACTTTCAAAATCAGCCCATTCCTCTGAAACATAGTCTTTTGTTTCCTCAACCAGTTCTTCTGCTTCCTCTTCAACATCCTTTGCAGTAGTCTCTTCTTTTTTAGATTGTCCGCAGGCAACCATGGCAATAATTAATGCTATCGCCAGTAAAAATTTCGTCAATGTTTTCATAATGTATAATATTAATTCCAGATTATAGATAACATACAAATATAAGGGTTAATATTGAAATAACACATTAAAATGTAATTAGATACAATCTATTTACATATAAATATATTTAATATAAAAATAAGAAGGTCTCATCTGCTGAGTGTCCGCCTTTGCTGAAGCTACGGCGGACGGTGCTGGGTATTTAGTTACCTGTATTTTGTAGTATCCCATTATTCCATTATTCCATTATTCCATTATTCCATTCATCAGTGTCTTTCGCCATTCGCGATAGCCTACGATCGCCATTATTGTATACACGGCAAACAATATAACAGTAGGATATAATCCCTTATAAATATATAATCCCATAGACACGGAATCGGCGATAATCCATAATATCCAGTGTTCGATTATTTTTCGGGCCAGCATCCATGTGGCAACTATGGATAATGCCGTAGTAAAAGCATCACCGACAGGAACAGGTGAGTCTGTGTAATTAAACAAAAGGTACCATATACCTGCAAAAAGCAAGAGAAAAATAAAGAGCAGAATGCCTGCCATCTTCATGCTCACCCTGGTGACAGGTAGAGAATCAGAGTCATATTTTTTCCCTCCCTTAAGCCACCAGTACCATCCATAAACACTGATCACCACATAGTAACTCTGCAAGGCCATATCAGCATAAAACTTACTTGCAAAGAAGACCCATACATAAATAGCCGAGGTAATAAGTCCCACCGGCCATAGCCATATACTTTGCCTAATCTCCAGGAAAACATAAATTATGCCTGCCAGCGCGCCGAATACCTCGATATAATGATCAGCAAGCCAAGCCATAACAATCAAAAACTAAGCACCAGCCTGGCAAGGTAATTGATACCCGCCTGGGGAAAATAATATGCCCAGGAAGCTTCCTCCCCGTCAATATAATAATTGCCGCCGTAGGCATTACTCTCATAGAGCGAATTAAAAATATTATTTACCTGGAACTGTGCGGCGATGTTCTTGACTCCTTTCAATGCAAATTCATAATCGAGCCTCATATCATTCACGAAATAAGGATTAATTATACGATCTTCGCTGTTCGTATTATCAAAATATTGCTTGCCCACATATTTGCTTATCAGGTGCAATTCGCAGTTAGTGAACGGGGAGACACATATGTCACTGTTCACAATGATTGCAGGTGAATATGCTATATTCACATCTCCCAATTCTTTTTCCATGGGTATTTCTTCTGAAGTGGAGCTATTATAGTCAACATAGTGTTCCACAAAATCCTTTATCCTGTTCCGGCTCATTGTTGCATTAAAGTCCCACTCCAGAAAAGCGAAGGGTTTAAGGGAGGCATTAAATTCTGCACCCGTCCGGTATGATTGTCCAACATTGGTCATTATGGGGTATCCCACGTTACTCAATTCACCGGTGGGCACAAGCTGGTCAATATAATACATATAATAGAGGTTTACTCCGGCCCGGAACCTGGACCTCGTAAGCTTATAGCCTGCCTCGAAATCGTATAATGTTTCGGGCTGGGGCATGGCCTCAGAATCACCCTTGGCATCCTTATAGTTTGCCCTTGTGGGCTCCCTGTTTGCCACCGAGAGTGAAAGGAAGACATCCTGGTTGGGATCAATTTTCATAAATACTCCTGCCTTTGGATTAAAAAAATTAAACTTTTTATCAAGCACCAGGTCCAGAAGATCATCATCTTCGCCCTCCATGATATAGTTAATATTCCGGTATTGAGCATCAGCAAAAAAATTCAGCCTTTCAGTAAGCCTATAATCGATCCGCGTATACATATTCACTTCACTTTTCAGGGCACTATTGAAATACCATTCATAGTCTTTCTCGGTCCACCCGGCATATCTCATCCACATAATCCTACCGAAGTGGTCCCCGATATATCTGTTTAATCCCGCTCCCACGCTCAGGCTTACTTTATCCCTGTTATATTTTACATCAGCGATACCACCATAGAAATTATTAAACATCCATTTTCTTCGTATCAGGTCAACCTGGTCAATTACAACCGGTCCTATTATCCAGTCCGGAAGCTTATAATCAGATAAAAGCTGATCCTCCTTGTACTGCTCAAAGAAGCCGGCCCCGTAGGTAAAGTGATATGCTGCACTTAATTGGAGATGATCACTTAATGCCTTCTTATAGAGCAACTGAAAATGATACTGTTCATAATTGTCTTTCTGGTCTTCGTAATATCTTTTTGTTCCGAATACGTCTGTATATTCACCTGCGGGGTTATATGTTCTGGCTGTATCAAGCACTTCTTCGGGCACACCCCACCAACTGATGCCGGTAATTTCTTCACCAAGGATAATATTTGTTTTGAATGTTCCGATCTTTGAATTATAAAGTCCTGTCAATAACACGGACCTGTGATCAGAACCGCTGTAGTCAATATACCCGTCTGTTGTCAGTCCTGAAATCCTGATGTCGAATTTAAACCTCTCTTTGATAATCCCGGTACCCAGTTTTAACATACCCTTAAATGTGTTAAAAGAACCCAGACTGCTGCTTATTTCAGCATAGGGCTCATCTGAAGGTGTTTCGATCTGAAAGTTAACGCTGGCTCCGAATGCCGCGGCACCATTTTTTGAGGTCCCCACACCCCGCTGAACCTGGATGTCAGAAACCGAAGACGCCAGATCCGGCATATTTACCCAGAACACCTGTTGTGATTCAGGATCATTAATAGGTATCCCATCAATGGTAATATTTATCCTGCTCGGATCAGTACCTCTGATTCTAAAGTTAGTGTATCCCAATCCTGCTCCTGACTCCGAAGTTTCAACCAGCGATGGTGTAGAAGAGAGTAGATATGGGAGATCCTGCCCTGTGTTCAGTTTTTCTATTTTTTCCCTTTCCAGGTTACTATATGAAACGGGTGTTGTTGGTGAAACCCTGCTTCCTATCACCATCACTTCATCAGCTGAAATAATTGCTACCCCCAGTTTAAATCCCAGGTAAACATCCCTGTTTAGTTTAACCTCCCTGGTCTCCGGCTTATAACCCAGGTATGAAACTTCAATGATATAGTCACCCGGCTTCATCGGTTTAAAATTGAATTTACCCCTGGAATCAGTAGTGGTCCCAAGATATGTGTCCTGAACAATGACGGAAGCATCGGGAAGGGCTTTGCCATCTTCATCGGTCACTTTCCCGCTTATTATCCATTGATTGTCCTGCCCCGCCGGGAAAGCATTTGATACAGCTAAAAACAAGATTGAGCAGCTAAATAAGAGTTTTTTCATCTTTCTTTTGATTTTCATTCTATCTAAATCAAAAGAATGAGGCCGCTTTTCCTACGACGGAATTACCCGTATCAGGTGCAGAGGGTATAATCTCAGCCTGTATAGTAAGGCACCCCATTTTTTTGATATAACATATTTAATAAGATTGCTGTAGGTCTGCAAATATGAGGTTCGTTATATCATTTATAAAAGATTTCTTACTTTTGCCATTCAGATTCACCTAAGGGGGTAGAATATGGAATATCTTTTAAAGAAACTAAACTACAAAGGCCAGGACAGGATTTGCATTGTAAATGGCAATAATGGATTTGTTGAAAAAATGAATAAGTTGAAGCCCTGGGTAAGGGTAGACCAAGAGATAGATCCCAAGTATCTCTATGAATTCTGTCTTATTTTTGTTGAACACGAATCTGATTTGAAGGAGACTGTTCCACAGAGTATTCACAATCTTGCAGAGGATGGAGTATTATGGTTTGCCTATCCCAGGGAGGATTCAAAGAATTATGACTCGGAGATAAGCAGGAATGAAGGATGGGATCTCGTTAATTTGCATGGCTTTAAGCCTGTAAGACAGGTCATCATTGATGAAGACTGGAATGCTTTACGCTTCAGGAATGCAAAGTATATCAAAAGAAAAAATCAATAAATTATTTTTCAAGATCTGTCTTCAAAAAGAAGCCTGACTTCAGGATCAAGTATTATTTCCGTGGGTGGATCAGGAGATTTTATTGTGAAAGACTGTGTCTTCTTATCAACTATTACGCGTTCAATCCTGTTATTTGATCGCCCCTTTATTTGAAGCTCGAGGGGAAATTCGAAAATATGTCCTTCCTGTTTTTGTTCAACCAGTATCTGTATTTCGTCTCTCCTCTTATTGTATGTCCAGCTTACTTTCAATTCAGGGTGTCCGGGCAGATATAACCACTGGTGGAAAAATGTATCCAGGTCACGTCCGGATATATCCTCCATGGTATCTTTAAAATCTGATGTCAAAACATTCCTGTTCCGGTACCTGGCATAATAGGTTTGAATACCTGTCCAGAAGAGGTCATCCCCAAGTTCACTTTTGAGCATATGCAATACCCAGGCTCCTTTCTGGTAGGAATTTGTATTGAGTAATTTCATGAATTCAAATACGGTGGTGTCGATTACCGGAGCCGCTTGCTTTTTATAAGAGCTTATCACTCTTTGCCTTGCCATATTCATAATAGCTCTCAGCCTGGTTTCTCCTTCCCTGCTACCCTGGTAAAGGGCCGTAAAGTAGGTAGCGAAGCCCTCGCTCAGCCATATATGATGCCAGTCTTTTTCAGTTAAGGAATTACCGAACCACTGGTGGGCAATTTCGTGGGCTATAAGACGTTCTGCCCTCCCGTCTCCAGTAACTGATGCTTCTGAATAAAAAATACAGCCTGCATTTTCCATTCCTCCAAATATGGTTTTGGACTGCACATTGGCCAGTTTTTCATAGGCATAAGATCCGATTTTTTCACTGTACCAGGTAAAAGGCTCTACAGAAACAGAATAATCTGAAAATCCTTCATTCCTATTTTCGGGAAAGACATATGACCAGATATCAGTTCCTCCTATTTTACCTGCAAGCCTGGAGGCAAATTTAGCCACTCCTATCACCATCACTTTAGTCGGTATGCTGATTTCCTCTTTCCAGTGTGTAAGCTTCACTCCTTCCGGCAGAGTGCTTTCTTCATAAAGATAACCGTTTGAAACAACCTTGTACTTATCAGGTGCATAAACAATAAAATCCACAAATGCCTTATCGGAAGGATGGTCAACACATGGTATCCAGTTACGTGCCCTGTCGGGCCAGTTATCAGCAAAAAAGGTTCGGTCGCCATACTTGTTGCTGGAAATAATCAAGCCGGCAGCAGGAATACCATAATAACGAATCAATAAATTGGATGTCTCCCCTTCGGCTTTCTTTGAAGCAAGATTTATTTTTAAACGGTCATCACTATGATACCATAAGGCCTGCCGGTCATCTAACCTTACCTCTTCCACTGTCATTCCTTTACCATCACCATTCAGTTCCACCAGGTCAAGATTTATTTCTTCAGTATTACCGGTATGTAATACTCTTATCCTTGCTTCTCCCCTGATAAGATCATAGCTGTCAGACAGGTAGATACTGAATTCATAATGGACAACATCGATGTTACTGCTCCTGGGATATTGATCCGTGGCTGACAGTGTGAAACATATCAAACACAGTATTACGCCGCTTAGAATTCTCATCGTTAAAGGTTTTGTTTAATCAACGCATAAAGGTATATTTTTTAAGAACATTCCTGGTAATAATCACAGCACAGTAACCATATTTCAATAACTTTGCCGTGTTTTAATCAACTGAAGCGAGGTAATTACTTAATCTAAAAAAAATATGAAAATTCAGTTTATACTAACACTAATACTGTTTACACTTTTTTCATCATGTTCAAACAGACCTGTCACCAATGACAGCAGCACCTCTCTCGAAGGCAAGACAGACAATAATTTGCTTTTCGACAATCAGGAAACTCACTTACTCGACGGTCCGGAATACATCCGTATTTTTGGGGAAGTAAAGGAAGAGCAAAATGTGCCACTTGCCGATCTTATGATCAGATCCGTTGTTGTTAAGGAAGTATTGCCTGAAGAAGGACAGCGAGTTTTCAAAGGTGCTTTTCGTTATGATGGTTATTCACTGGAAGACATTCTGGCTAATGTTGAGCTCGAAAAGAAAAGCGGCTTTAAGCCTATTACAGATCTCTATGTTAAGGTTCACAATGCCAACGGCTCACATACTATTGTCAGCTGGGCTGAAATATTTTTCCCGGTACACCATCATCTTCAGATCATTGCTACCAGGGTATCCAGGCACGTCCCCTTTAAAACACCTGAAGTACAATATCCTTTACCTGAGAAATCCAGGCTCGTAATAAGCAATGATCTTCTCACATGCCGGAATATTTCTGACCCGGTAAGCATTGAAATATGCAGTTGCCAGGGAGAATTTCCCGAGAGGGAAATGGTAGAACTATACTGGCCTACCCTTAGTATTGAGGGCTTTTCCAGTGAATCTGTTCTGCTGGAAGAATTACCGGATACTCTTCCTGACAGGGAATCTGAAATGATTTTTTATGGCCGGGGCCGTGGAATCCACCAGGTGAATCCATTTGAAGGTAAATATTTGTCAGAATTATTGGAGCTTTATTTTAAGCCTGATGCAGAATCTCTTAAAAAAGGCCTTGTTGTTGCCTCTGCCCCAGATGCATACAGGTCGGCCTTTTCATTAAGCGAAATAATGAACAGGAACGACAGGCTTGAAACACTTATTATGGATGAAAATAATTATGAGAGGGCAGGACGTTTCT
Source organism: Bacteroidales bacterium (assembly GCA_041686075.1). Taxonomy (GTDB): domain Bacteria; phylum Bacteroidota; class Bacteroidia; order Bacteroidales; family VadinHA17; genus UBA9300. The sequence goes on from JAWLEO010000027.1 coordinate 52,670, forward strand.
CACTTGTAGTGCCAGGTGATTTTTTCTCCGACAGGGCAATGAAAGCTCTCTCCAGGCTTGCATTGAAAAAAGAATAAGCCTTTTCACTGTCTGGTTAAAACTAAAATACTTAGATTTGTAGAAAATTATTCCAATGATAAATCACGATTACAATACTCAGAGAAAGAGGATGGCATTGCCTGAATATGGCAGGAATATCCAAAAAATGGTTGATTATATTAAAACCATCGAAGACAGGGAGGAACGCACACAGGCGGCCAGGACAGTTATACAGATAATGGGTAATATTAATCCAAACCTCAGGGATTCAGGTGATGTAAAGCATAAGCTATGGGATCATCTCGCTATCATTGCTGATTTTGAACTTGACATAGATTCACCTTATCCTCCCCCGGCCAAGGAGGTCCTGCAGGAAAAACCAAAGGAAATAGGATATAAAAAAGGGGAGGTAAAATATCTGCACTATGGCAGGATCATAGAAATGATGATTGAAGAAGCCTCCAGGATGGAGGAAGGGAAAGAAAAAGATTACCTTGTCATGCTTATTGCCAACCAGATGAAGAAAGCCTCTGCCACATGGAACCGTAGCCAGGTAAACGATGACATTATATTAAGTGATCTCCGCGAACTTTCAAACAACAGGCTTTCATTACCGGAAGGCACAAAACTTCTTGATGTTAGAGATCTTCTTGGACCAAAAAAGAAAAAACAGCAGGGAAAACAAAACAAACAGCATAAAAAGAAATACCAGTCGAAACGACAATGAGCAAATTCCTGGTTGAGGGTGGAAGGAAACTTAAGGGCAGCATCCAACCACAGGGAGCAAAAAATGAAGCCCTGCAGGTAATATGTGCCTCCCTCCTGACTGATGAAGAAGTCATAATAAGGAACATCCCGGATATCAGGGATGTCAACAGGCTCATTGAACTCATAAGTAAACTCGGCGTCGAGACAAATAAAATAAAAAAAGGAACCTTCTCATTTAAAGCCACCGGGATAACCCTGGACTACCTGGAATCACCTGAATATATTGAACTGAGCTCGTCACTCAGGGGCTCAATAATGATACTTGGACCCCTGCTGGCACGATTTGGAAAGGCCAGCATGCCTAAACCCGGGGGTGATAAAATAGGAAGGCGTAAGGTCGATACTCACCTGTCTGGCTTCAAGAACCTCGGTGCTATTTTCAGTTATGACCCCCATAAATCAATATACTCGATATCATGCCATAAACTTAAAGGAGCTTATATTCACCTGGATGAAGCATCTGTAACCGGCACTGCCAATCTCGTTATGGCCTCTTTGCTTGCTAAAGGGAAAACGACCATCTACAATGCAGCCTGTGAACCCTATGTGCAGCAGCTATGTCGTATGCTGGTGTCCATGGGAGCCCGGATTGAAGGTATAGGATCTAATTTGCTTCATATAGAAGGAGTAAATGAGCTCGGGGCCTGTGATCATACAATATTGCCCGATATGATCGAGACAGGATCATTCATCGGCATGGCTGCACTTACCGGCTCAGAGATCACCATAAACAATGTTTCATATGACAAGCTCGGTATAATACCATCCTCTTTCAGGCGCATGGGCATCCACCTCGAAAGGAAAGATGATGATATATTTATCCCTGCCCAGACATGTTACGAGATAGAAACCTATATCGATGGCTCCATAATGACAATCTCAGATGGTATATGGCCCGGTCTCACCCCTGATTTGCTGAGTATATTCCTGGTAGTGGCCACCCAGGCAAAGGGCTCAGTGCTCATACACCAGAAAATGTTTGAAAGCAGGCTTTTCTTTGTGGATAAGCTTATTGATATGGGCGCCCAGATAATACTGTGTGACCCTCACCGGGCCACTGTCATAGGTCTTGAAAGAAAATTCAGGCTAAGGGCCACCACCATGACTTCCCCCGATATACGGGCTGGTGTGGCACTTCTACTGGCCGCCCTCTCAGCCGAAGGGACCAGTACCATACATAACATTGAACAGATCGACAGGGGATACCAGGATATTGACGGCCGATTGAATGCACTGGGTGCAAAGATCAGGCGGATCGAATCTTCTGATTGAAAGAAGGGAAAAGAGGTTTCCTGCAAATTATAACATTTTTTTAACACTTTCCTTTTGGCTCCCTGCATGTTAACCCTTAATTTTGTAAGGTGTTAACTGATAGTATAGAAATATGATTAATGTAGCCGGCAACCGTAGCCGGCAACCAGAAAACAATATACAAAGAGTAATTTTTAATAAATTCTATATATTTAATTTTAAAATAATTTTTTATGCTTAAAATCAAAAAATTCACACTTTTAGTTTTGACAGTATTGTTTTGCGGAATAACTGCTTTTGCTCAGACAGAGGACAAAGTATCGGATAAGGAATTAGAACAATTCGCTTCCGCCGTGAAAGAGATACAGGAGATCAATCAAAAAACACAAATGGCAATGATCGGGGCTGTGGAAGACGAAGAATTGTCGGTTGATCGCTTCAATGAGATTTTTGCCGCCACACAGGATCCAAACCAGGAAGTAAATGCCTCGGAAGAAGAAATGAAAAAATTCAATAAGGCCAATGACGAGATTGTAAAGTTGCAAAATGAATCGCAGAAGCAAAGTGAGGAGGAAATCCTGAAGCAGGATTTGACCCTTAACAGGTACCAGGAAATAACAATGATTATCCAGAACGACGAAGATCTGATGGGGAAGCTGCAAAAAATCATGGAAGAGGAAAAATAGTTTGCAGTATACCCGCCTGGCCTGAGCTGGTCTCTTCTGGCAACAAAATTACACACCATAATAAGCCAACAATTTTAGGTTAACCGGGGTGTATCAAAAGCCAATGTATATATTTACGGGGAGAATTATCCAGTTTTTATATTGCTCATTAATAGGATGTTATATCTTTAATAATGGCTTTTAAAAGTAAAAAATCAAGATTTTTTTACTTTTGATACACCCCCGTGATATCGAAGAACAGGCATTCCAGGTACTGGAAAATATTGAAACCATCCTTAAGGATTC
>JAWLEO010000028.1:0-52680 GCA_041686075.1 Bacteroidales bacterium
CCATATCTGCGACTGTAAACCTACGTATTTCATGTCAAAAATTATTCAAAGCTCACTTTTGGAGGCTCTTCCATAACTTCACGCCTGTCACCCAGGTCGAACATCGGTTCCTTATGAAAACCAAACATACTTGCCACTATATTTGATGGGAAGGACTGGACCAGCACGTTCAGCTCCTTGGTAGCCGAATTAAAGAACCGGCGGGCTGCAGCCAGTTTATTTTCAACATCAGATATTTCCTCCTGGAGCTGCATGAAATTCTGGCTTGCTTTCAGGTCAGGGTAAGCCTCAACAGCAACCTGTATGCCACCCAGGGCCCTGGTAAGCCTTTCTTCAGCACCTATTTTTTCGTTAATGGTACCTGCCTGCATAGCCTGGGCGCGTGCATTGGTGACCTCGGTAAGCAGTTCACGCTCATGTGTCATATAGCCCTTAACCGCATCAACAAGCTGTGGTATCAGATCATGACGCTGCCTGAGCTGCACGTCTATGTCAGCAAAGGCATTTTCCCTGTTATTCCTTAACCTCACCAGCCTGTTATAGGCAGCTATGAGAATGATAACAAGGAGTACAACGACCGCTATTGCAATAATTAATCCTGTCATTTTCGTAATTTTTTAATAAAGAACAAATATATGAAATAATGCAATAATGCAACCGAGGATCCCAAGCCCCGACTCATAACTATTATCTCACTAAAACTTAAACCGCAAATAACTAGGGTGTTAAGCTTGTTTTGAATTTCCCTTAGCCTTAGTCCCGCCTCAGCCTAATGGATATCCATTATCTCATCCGATTCGTAGATCTCCTTGCCGTTTATGTTGTTAATTTCCTTCACCATGACATATGCCACTTCAAGCGCCCTTATCCCCCTGTATTTCCGTTTCTTCCCGGTAAAAAGAAATCCGAAGGCTTTGACCAGGGCCTTACCGATTGATTCAAATAGCCTGAATTCATCCCTCTTACCCAGGAGAATGGAGGGTCGTAAAATAAGCATGCGGCTAAATTTAAGGCCCAAAAGATCTTTTTCCATATTACCTTTTATCCTGTAATAATAATTCCTGGCTTCGGAATTGGCTCCAATGCTAGATACCACAGCCATATTCTTCACCCCATTAGCCAGGGCAGCCTTTGCTATTCTGACAGGAAGGTGCCGGTCGATGTCCTCCATCCTTTCCACTGAGCCCGCCTTTCGCCTGGTTGTCCCAAGGCAGAGAAAGAGATCATCGCCTTTTATGTCTTCACTGTATTCCTCAACCTTTTCAATATCAACGATTTTTTCCACTACCTTGATATGCTCAATATCCAGGTCGCGGCGAGTAAACACCTTTATTGCCTTGTACCTTACATCTTTAATCAGATGGTAAATCAGCTCACTCCCAACAAGGCCTGTCGCTCCGAATACTATGGCTGTTTTGTTCATTTCCCTTTTTTATATTAAACACGGAAAAAGTCTATTGGTTTAAATTCGTGATAATCAAACTTAATTAGCACCAATTCGTGCCTATAGTCCGCTAAAGGCCACGTCATTGAACAACAGCGACGGTGTTCTCCATGCCGCGTCTTCGTAGACATCATTTCCAAGCTCTGCGAGGTTTTTATAAAGCTCCAGTATGTTGCCTGTAATATTCATCTCCGAAACAGGCTTAACTATTATCCCCTTTTCAACCAGGAAGCCTTCAATGCCATAGGAAAAATCACCTGTTGAGCCATTACAATTTCCGCCGTTGAACCCTGTAACCAGTATGCCCCTATCCAGCGAGGCTATCATTTCTTCAAGATTCTTATTCCCCTTTTCAAAAACAAGGTTTGTTGTCATCCCGCTGGTAGGGTCCATACCCAGCTTTTTACCGTAGTAAGTATCGATATAGTAAGATTTCAGAATTCCTTTTTCAAATATTGTCCTCTTTTCAAGGGCCAGGCCTTCATTATCAAAATACCCTGAGCCGCGTCCTGAAATGATAAAAGGATCATCAATGATAGTCATCAGGTCAGAACCCACCTTCTCGTCCTGCATATCAAGGAGGAAGGAATTTTTCTGCTGTATGGCAGAGCCATGCAGTGCCTGAATCAGCGGGCCCAGGCTCTGTCCTGCCAGTCTGTTTTCGATAATCATCGGCATATTGGCAGACTTAATCTTAGCCTGTCCCAGTTTCTTAAGAGCTCTTTCAAGAGCTTTTCTTCCTATTCCATCGTGCTTTAGCTCGTCGTAGAACAGTGACCTGTCATACCATGCATCACTTGGCCTGGCATCACCCTCTTTCACTGATACAGATGCGCTTAGGCCATAATAAGTATTTGCCCTGTCGCCTTCAAAGCCATTGCTTGTCACCATTACAGTTTCATTCATCCCGTCGTTATATGAGGAGGTAACGGATACTATGCGTTTGTCCTTCCCCAGGGCCTCCTTTTCAACTCCAAAAGCTGAATCAATTTTTTCCTGTGGATCAAGCGACTTGTAACTTTCATCAAAGGTTTTCAGGTCAGGCCCCCCTCCTTTGTAATATAAATCCGGATCAGGAAGGCTCCTGTATTCATCTTCGGCAAGATATTTTGTCCCTTCAATAGCCTGGTCAATAAACCTTGCCAGTTCCTTTTTATTATCCAGCCTGTTGGTAGAATGAATGGAGTATTTATTATCAACGTATAAAAATATTGTAAGCCCGTTTTCAATTGATTGTTCGAGATTTTCAATCTTCTCCTCCCTTATGGATATGCTGTTATTTTGACTGTTGCTTATTACTGATTTTGCTTCTTGTGCACCACTTTCAAGTGCATGGTTAACAGCCCATCTAGCCAGTTTATATTTATCTTCCTTTGTCATGGTTTTACATTTTCGTTTATCAATTCATAATAGATTTGCGGCATCCTATGCATTAACTCCCCCAACTGTCAGGCTCTTGACCAAAACCGAGGGGAGTCCCATTGTTACAGGTACCGATTGACCTCCCTTGCCACACGTCCACGTGCCGTTGTCAGTCTTATAATCGTCTGCGGCCATTGTGATATCAGCCAGCGCCTGTGGACCGTTACCAATAATATTAATATCCTTGATCGCTTGTGTCAGCCTGCCTTTTTCCACGAGGTACCCTGATTTTACAAAGAAGGTGAAATCACCCGCTCCTATTTTTACCTGTCCGTTACTGAAATTATCGACATATACACCATAATCCACCTCTGCCAGTATATCCTCCTTTGTATGCGGACCTGGTTCCATATAGGTTGATCTCATTCTTGGCAGGGGTATGTGCCGGAACGATTGACGTCTTCCGTTGCCTGTAGGTTCAACACCATAGTAATCCGAACTGATCCTGTCATGTATGTAGCTATTAAGTACGCCATCTTTAACAAGATAAATCTTTCTGACATCATTCCCTTCATCATCAATATTTATTGCACCCCGGTTGTTCTCCAGTGTACCGTCATCTATTATATTTATAAAGCTTTCGGCTATTTTCTTACCCATCTTATCACTGAAAATGGATGTCTTTTTCCTGTTAAAATCGGCCTCGAAAGCATGACCTATTGCCTCATGAAGAAGTATTCCCGAACCTCCCGCTCCAAGCACAACAGGCATCTCGCCGGCCCTGGGTTTGGCAGCATCAAACAATATATTTGTGCGGTCAACAACTTCAGTGGCCAGCTCCTCCACCACTTCGTCCGTCAGCCACTCAAAGCCTTTCCTGTAAGAACGCGAGGAATAAGAATTCTCGATCTGTTTACCTTTTTGCATAATGCAAACAGCAACAAAGCTGGTCATTGGCCTGTAATCATAACTCAACCTGCCTTCGGAATCATAAAATAATACATAGCTGGTTTCATCATTCAGCATGGCATTTACTTTGATAACCTTATCATCCATGGTGAAAATTCTGTCATTGATCTTCTGAACGAAGGGCACTTTGTCTTTTACAGAAACATCTTCCCAGCCTGTTTTGATTTTGTAATAATCGGCAGGTTTTTTTTCATTGAAGACCTTATTGTCGAAGGTGCGCGGATTGGATGCTATGCTGGCAGCCAGCTTTGCAGCATCCAGCATCGATCCTGTTTCAAGTGATTCTGAATAGGCAAAGCCTGTCTGGTCACCCTTTAATACTCTGATGCCCACACCGTAGTCAATATTTGAAGATGCACTGTTAACCTTGCCATCCTGGAGGCCGATATTATTTGTTATCTTATGCTCAAAGAAAAGGTCGGCATAGTCACCACCTTTTGACATTGCTTCCGAAATCACCCTACTGAGTGACTCGGTACTGATCTCGAAATGATTTAAATAGTCTTTCACATCTACTGATATTTGCAGCTTGCTGCAAGACTGGACAAAGGGTGGTATTATCATTGTACCGGCCACTGCAGCACCGCTTGTTTTTAAGAAATTACGCCTGTTAAAATTCATTTTTCTGACTGATTAATGGTAGCAATAGCAAAAACGACACAAGGTAATATTTTAAAGGCTAATCAGGATTAAATGATATCATTTTTTTCCTTTCTTTCCAGTCCGGAAGGAATTTATCCATTAATTTATAAAATCTCTTGTTATGTTTCCTCTCCAGGAGGTGAACCATCTCATGTACAAAGATGAACTCCAGGATACTGTCGGGATATTTTGCCAGCTCCAGGCTTAACCATATTCTCCGGTTTTTTATATTGCAGGTGCCCCACTTTGTTTTCATCTTCCTAATCCTCACTTCTGACACATTTAATTGCATCTTCTTTTCCCATTTTTCCCTCAGGCCGGGTATTTTACCTTTTAAAGCATGCCTGTACCAGGCGTTCATTATTTTTTCCCTCGTTTCCCTGTCATAATGCCTGTCAAGGGTCATTATAATACTTCCATCATAAAGACGAACCGAAATCTTATCTCTTCCTTCAATAAGCTTCAATAAATATTTCTCACCTGCATACATATGGCTCTCCCCGTTTTCAAACTGCTTTGGAGGCTCCTGTTCAAAATTCTTCAATCGATTATGCTGTTTGTTTATCCAGCTTTTTTTTGAGCTTAAAAAGTCCCTGACAGCCTTATCTGTCATTCTGTAGGGAGCAGATACCACCACTCTTCCATCAGGGGGGTAAATCCTGATGTATACATGACGTATAGGCTTCCTTAGAATAACAACCGGAATATCTCCAATTACAATATTTTCAGATCTAAGCATTGAGCAGTAGCAATAGGTAAGATATAAGATATAAATGAATATAATCAAGGAAATAGTATCTTTATCTTACTATTATAATCAGCCCTTAAAAATATATTATAATGAGGTTTTTCACCAGAATATCCATATTATTTCTATTCCTTTTCATAATTTTTCCGGCCTGCAATAAGCAAAATAAAGATAAAAAGGCGCCCAATATTCTTTTCCTTTTTGCTGATGACCAATCATACAATGCTTTAGGCAGCATCGGGAATGATGAAATAATCACACCCAACCTTGACCGCTTATCAGAAAAGGGTGTCACATTTACACATGCTTATAACATGGGTGCCTGGAATGGTGCCGTTTGTGTGGCCAGCCGGGCAATGCTCAATTCCGGTATGTTTATATGGAGGGCAAAAGAACTATCCGACATCAATTACTCAGGGTTCAAAGAAAAGGGTAAGTTATGGAGCCAGTTGATGGCAGCCAATGGCTATGATACATACATGACCGGGAAATGGCATGTCGCTGCTTCTGCTGATTCTGTTTTTATGTTAACGGGTAATGTAAGGGCAGGTATGCCGGGAACTGTACCTGAAGCATACAACAGACCACTGTCAAAAAATGATACAACATGGCTTCCATGGCATAAAAAGTGGGGTGGATACTGGCAAGGAGGGAAACACTGGAGTGAAGTAGTTGCCGATGAGGCAATTGGTTTTATTGATAGCTCAATGACACGGTCATATCCTTTCTTTATGTACATCGCCTTCAATGCACCTCATGATCCCAGGCAATCTCCCAGAGAGTACGTCGAAATGTATCCCCCGGAAAATATAGATTTACCTGCTTCCTTTCTTGAAGAGTATCCCTACAAGGATGAAATGGGTTGCCCTGCATCGCTCAGGGATGAAAGGCTGGCACCATTCCCGCGTACTCCGTATTCAGTTAAGATACATACCCGTGAATATTATGCCATTATAACTCATATGGATAAACAGATTGGGCGGATAATTAAACACCTTAGGAAAACCGGAAAGGACAAAAATACCTATATTCTTTTCAGTGCCGATCACGGACTGGCTTGTGGTAAACATGGCTTAATGGGCAAGCAAAATATGTATGATCACAGCATTCGTGTTCCGCTGATTATCACAGGACCAGATATCCCGGAGAATGAAAAAAGGGAAATGCAGGTCTACCTCCAGGACCTGATAGCAACAAGTCTTGATATTGCAGGCATTGATATGCCCGAATATATCGATTTTAACAGCCTTTTGCCCCTGATAAATAATCCTGAAGTAGAAAGCCCTTATGGATCAATATATGGTGCTTATATGAACTTACAAAGGATGATAAGAACCGGTAAATATAAGCTTATTTTCTACCCGGAAGCGGGGGTTTACAGACTCTATAATATGGTTAATGACCCAGAGGAACTGAAAGATATTGCGGGTAATCCGCTTAATCTTCCTATTATAAAGGATTTGTCCGTATGCTTGAAGAAACAACAGGAGATTATGAAAGATACTCTTGACATGTCAAGATTTTATCCTGAGCTCTTTTAGCCCCTGAGATGTTTTACGCAATCCGTCCATTACTAAAAAATTTATTATTCCATTGTTTATTATAAATTTATGTTTAACTGTGTAACACAAAGTACTTTTAATCATGAATACAAATTCGCATTCTGATGATCTGAAGGCCATCAGGAAAATAATGGAAGAATCATTCGGCGTTAAGCTCTTACTTGAAGTTGATCATTACAGAAAATCCGAGCGAAGTGCAAAGTATGGTTTGCTGTTTATAGCTTTTACATACCCTGCATTATTATTCCTGGAAATTTCTTCCAGGCAGAGAATACATCTATTTCATTATTCCCTTGTATCCCTGTCTCTTAACGAATTTGCATACCTGACCGGAAATATCGGTCTCTTTATAGCCCTTGGAGCCATTATGTGGCTATCTGCCAAAACCGACCTGTTCAGAAAATCCGGGATTTAAAATTAAAGCCAATTACGCGAGCAAAGCGAGCCAATTACGCGAGCAAAGCGAGCCAATTACGCGAGCAAAGCGAGCTATTTACGCGAACGCAGTGAGCAAGTTACGCGAGCAAAGCGAGCAAATTACGCGACCAACGGGAGCAAGTTACTTTTTTTTATTATTTTGCGCCTTCAATGTATTGGTATGTCAATAAAAACAAAATCAATATTGCTTATACTCCTGATACTGGTGGCCGACCAGGTCTTCAAGATATGGGTAAAAACCACCATGGTCATCGGGGAAGAAAAGTTTGTATTGGGAAACTGGTTCATTCTTCATTTCATAGAGAATAACGGAATGGCCTTTGGGATGGAAATGGGTGGCAAAGCCGGCAAACTTATCCTGAGTCTTTTCAGAATAGTGGCTTCTGTCGGCATTGGATGGTATATAGTACACCTGATAAAGCATAATGCGCACCCCGGGCTTATACTGGCCATAAGCGCAATATTTGCCGGTGCGGTAGGTAACATTATTGACAGTGCTTTTTATGGTGTTATTTTCAGTGAAAGTTATTACAATCCGGCGGTTTTTCTGCCACCTGATGGTGGCTATTCCTCCTTCCTTCATGGACGGGTGGTGGATATGCTTTATTTTCCCGTAATCGACACCACCTGGCCCGAGTGGTCTCCAATACGACCCGGACAATCATTCGTTTTCTTCAGACCGGTATTTAACCTTGCAGACAGTGCAGTGACAATAGGGGTTGTTTTGATAATATTATTCCAGAAGAGATTTTTTAAAGAAAGCAACTAATCCGTCTCGCACATACTTACGCAATCGATGATATTTTTGAGATTTTCATGCTTCAAAGAATAGTAGGTCTTTTTACCTTCCCTTTTTGAGACCAGCACACCCTTATCCTTTAATATGCCGAGATGATGGGAGGTGGTTGACTGTTCCAGCCCCAGCCTTTCATGTATTTCTGTTACTGAAAGAGCCTTACCTTCTTCAAGAAACCCTATTATAGCTATTCTCATAGGATGTGCTATTGCTTTGAGCATATTGGCCGCACGCTCGAGTCGTTCAGGATTTAACTTGATATTTGCCATCAATGAAAGCTTCTAATGATATTGCAAATATATATAAATATGTTAATATGTTAAATAGTTAAGCTGATTAATTCCAATTAGTTTCCATTTAATCTGTTATGTTTATAAATAAGCACCTCCTGGAGAATAAGTAGGTATCTTATACCCAGTTTTTTTTATATTTGGTGATTGCTTAAATGATAATATGTCTAAACTTGCTACGATCAGGAAGCCTATTGAAAAAGAAATGCGTGAATTTGAACGTTATTTCAATAATACGCTGCGTACAAATGTACCCTTGCTGAAAATTATCTTAAATTATGTCATGCGTCGCAAGGGTAAGCAAATGAGGCCTTTGCTGGTTTTTCTGTCTGCCGGTCTGAATGGTAAAATTAACGAAGCAACATATGTTGGAGCTACCTTTATCGAATTACTCCATACCGCAACATTGGTTCATGATGATGTAGTTGACAATGCCCGCGAACGACGGGGAGCGCTTTCAATAAATGCCCTATGGAATTCAAAGATTGCCGTTCTTACAGGTGATTACCTGCTTGCCCAGGGCTTACTTATAAGCATTGAGAAAAACCGTTTTGAAATGCTGGAAATAGTAAGTGAAGCAGTCCAGGCGATGAGTGAGGGTGAATTATTGCAGCTTCAGAAGGCAAGGAAGCTTAACATCACAGAAGATGTTTATTTTGATATCATTAAGATGAAAACGGCAGCGCTGATCGCTGCTTGCACAGCTTGTGGAACGGTATCTGTTACCGACGACCCCGAAAGGATCAGAACAATGAAAGATCTTGGCGAGAATATCGGAATAGCTTTCCAGATAAGAGATGACCTGTTCGACTACCAGGATAACGGGCTTACAGGTAAGTCTGCAGGCAATGATATTAAAGAAAAGAAAATTACATTGCCCCTGATACATGCCTTGCAAGAAGGCACATCTTCTGAAAGAAAAAGAATTTTGAATATTATAAGAGGTAAAAGGAAAAGCTCTTCTGAAATAAAAGAAGTAATAGACTTTGTTGTCAGGCAGGGGGGCACATCCTATGCTGCCAACATGATGGATAAGTACCGGGATAAAGCCTTTGCCATCCTCGACACCTTCGATGACAGCGACATGAAATCATCTATGAAAGAATTTGTCACTTATACCACGTCAAGGGTAAAATAAGATATAGGCTGAGGCTAAGGCTAAGGCTAAGGAGGGCAACCGGGTGATTGCAATATGCTTAATCCCCGTTCATTCAGGAAGAATTTCTGATAAATTCAAGGATTTTATCTGTTTTTGCTTTTCCGATCAGCTTTTTGAGATCATCCCGGGAAGCTGATTTTATTTTATCCACGGATCCGTATTTTTTCAACAGGATGTCTTTTGTTTTAGGACCTATACCTTTTATTTCATCCAGTGTTGATTTTGTCATCCCGCTGCTTCTCTTATTACGATGGAAGCTAATGCCGAAACGGTGAGCCTCATTTCTTATATTCTGTAATATTTTAAGGCTAACGGAATTTTTATCAATATAGAGGGGTACTGAATCCCCGGGAAAATAAATTTCTTCCAGCCTTTTCGCTATACCTATAACAGGGACCTTGCCGCGGATACCCAGTATTTCAAAACTTTTAACGGCCGCATTAAGCTGTCCTTTGCCACCGTCAATTACCACCAGGTCAGGGAGAGGCGCAGCCTCATCCAATATTCGCCTGTACCTGCGAAAAACAACTTCTTCCATAGATGCAAAATCATCAGGGCCCTTCACTGTTTTAATATTATAATGCCGGTATTCATTTTTTGAAGGTATTCCATTCCTGAACACAACACATGCAGCAACAGGCACTGCCCCCTGTATATTCGAATTGTCAAAACATTCTATGTGGACCGGCAGTGAGGGCAGGTGCAAATCATTTTTAAGTCTTTCAAGATTTTTCCTGCTCCTGTCTTCCGGGCTTTTGATTCGTCCTTTACCCTGATTTAATTTAAATACTCTTGCGTTTCTTTCTGACAATTCTAACAGTTTTTTCTTATCGCCCTTTCCAGGCACGGTATATTTTACATTCTCTAGCGCTATGTCAGGCAGGACAGCCAGTATTATTTCCCTTGCAGTGCTTGAATGACGACCTCTCAACTCAGTGATAGCCAGGGACATAAGTTCATTATTGCTTTCCTCGATTCTTTTCTTCAGTTCAATTGTATGGCTTTGGACAACTGCTCCCCTGATGATTTTCAGGTAGTTAACATATATTTTACCATCTTCTGTATCCATACCAAACACATCGGCATCGCTTATCCGGGGGTTTACTACTGTGGATCTGCTTCGATATTTATGAAGTATATCAAGTTTTTCCTTTATTAGCTGTGCTTCTTCGTATTTCAATTCACCAGCATACTGTTTCATTAGTTCCTTGAGGTACCTGGTAACTGTATGGATGTTGCCCTTCAATATTTCCTTTACCTGTTCTATTGACCTGTCATAGTCCTGTTGCGACTGTTTACCCACACATGGTGCAAGGCAGTTACCAAGGTGGTATTCAAGGCAAACCCTGTATTTACCTGCATTTATTTTATCTTCGGTAAGCTTATAGGAACATGTTCTGAGCGGGTACAATCGCTTAACCAGATCCAGTAGGGTCCTGACCATCACGACCGATGTATAGGGACCGTAATATATTGATCCATCCTTTACCACATTTCGTGTCATAAAGACCCTCGGGAATGGCTCGTTTTTCACACATATCCAGGGATAACTTTTATCATCCCTCATCATAACATTATACCTTGGCTGGTGTCTTTTAATAAGGTTATTTTCCAGTAGCAATGCTTCTGATTCGGAGTCCACCACCGTATGTTTTATCTCGGTCACTCTCCTCATCATTACCTTGGTTTTACCCACCAGTGATTTACCAAAATAAGATGCCACTCTTTTTTTCAGGCTTTTAGCCTTACCCACATAGACCAATCTTCCTTCCTTATCATAGAAACGATAAACTCCCGGGCTGTCGGGGAGGTTACATGCAATATTTTTGAGTTCGTCCATTGTGACAAAAATATATAAAAAAGGCTAAGGCTGAGGCTAAGGCTAAGGGAATTATGCACCGAGTCCTCGAAATTCTATATCTCATTCTGGCGAAAGAATTTCGTGACTGAGGCTAAGGCGAAATTAAGTATTAATTATTAATGATTAATTATGAATTGGTAGCTGGTAGCAAGGAATGGAGGGGAAAGATAAGAGGCGAGACGGAGTGAAAAGGAGTCCCTGACCGACCGGATCGAAGATCCAGACCGAAATCTTAAATCATATAGAGATCCACAAATTCAAACTTATTTCCGTCAAACAAGCCCCTGTCGCTTAATTTCAGTTCGGGAATCACTAACAGTGCCATAAACGAAAGGGTCATAAACGGGGACTTTAACTTACAACCCATATCCTGTACTATATCAGTTAGTTTCTTATAATTTTCTGCCATTGTTCCACATGGAACATCAGACATTATGCCACCTATTTCAAGAGGTATTTCCTTACACTTATCGTTGTTGCATACTACAAGTCCACCCTTCATCTCCACGATCCTGTTAACAGCATTACATATTGAGGTATCATCAGCACCAACTGCAATAATATTATGACTGTCATGTGCAACAGATGATGCAAAGGCTCCACGTTTCAATCCGAAGCCTTTAACAAAGGCAACAGAAGGTTCAGAGTCATTATATCTGTCTTTTACGACAATCTTCAATATATCTTCTTCGACATTGCCAACAAGCATTTCATCTTCAGTGCTGACGGTCCATTCATAAGTCCCGGTTACCAGTTCACCATCATATGCCTCAATAACTCTTAGTCTTCCTTTCTTACTTCTCACTTCAATATCACCATGCTTAACAATACCTGATTTAAAGTTGTTCACTTTCTTAACCGGTGGTGATTCAAAATTCACCTTCTTGCCGTCGTAAACCTTTTCACCTTCTATCCATGTTTCGAGGATTTTAAAGTCAACCGGGTTATTTATTACGATAAAATCCGCCTTATCTCCCTTGCGAAGCATCCCCACATCCAGGTCATAATGCTTTATGGGGTTAATTATGACCACCTTTAAAATGTCAAAAATATCATATCCCATTGTAAGCAATCTCTTAACCAGCAAATTGATATGCCCCTTTTCCAGCATCTCAGGATGTAGATCATCAGAGCATAACATGAGACTTTCAACCGATTCTGCAATCAGGTAATGCATACTGTCAAGGCTTCGTGCAGCACTTCCTTCCCTTATTTGTATCTTCATTCCCTTCTCAAGCTTTTCTCTTGCTTCTTCCAGGCTAAGGCTCTCATGATCTGTGCTTATACCCACCTGTATGTATTTCTCAAGACTTTCTCCTCTCAATCCTGGTGCATGCCCATCCACAGGCTTTCCCTTTTCCTTTGCAATCTTAATTTTTTCCATCACTTCTCTTTCTTCATTCACCACTCCTGGAAAGTTCATCATCTCGGACAGATATTTTATCTCTTCCTTCTCCAATAAATCTTCCACTTCCTCTACACCAATCTCACCTCCGCTATTTTCGAATTCCGTTGCCGGCACACATGATGGCGCTCCGAAATAGAATTTCAACGGGACATCCTTTCCATTTTCTATCATAAATTCAACACCGCTTATACCCATAACATTTGCTATTTCATGAGGATCAGATACTACTGCTACAGTACCATGCTTTACAGCCTGTTCAGCAAATCTTGAAGGAATCAGCATTGAGCTTTCGATGTGAATGTGCGAATCGATCAATCCCGCTACTATATATTTTTCCTCAAAATTTTCCTCCCTCACAATGTCTTTAATATTATTTCCTTCTATTTCCAGATATCCCTTATATACTTCCTTTTTAAAAAGATCGATTATGTTACCTTGAATTTTCATTTTTCTATTTTTAAAATTGTTCCACGTGGAACAATTGAAGTATTATTTATTAATTATGAATTATGAATTAATTGTTATTACTTCTAAATTCTTCCTCCTCCCAGTTAATAAATCATAAATCATAATTCACACTTGATAATTCACTTTCCCAGGTAGAGCAGTAAAACACTTATGTCTGCAGGGGATACTCCGCTTATCCTGCTTGCCATCCCGATGGTCTCAGGCCTGTATTTACTCAGCTTTTGCCGTCCTTCCGTTGAAATTGATTTTAGCTCTTCAAAATCAATATCCTCCGGTATTTTTAGCTCATTCATCCTCCGTATTTTTTGAGCTATTCCCCTTTCTCTTTCTATATAACCGCTGTACTTTATTCTTATTTCCGCCGACTCTATTATTTCAAAAGCTCTTTCACCAAATTCTCCAATAATCTTTTTTCCCTCTGTCGATTTCTCCATAATATCTTTTAAACTTACCCTTGGTCTCAGAACCAGTCTTTCCATCTTTTGGGCTTCCTTAATTCTACTTGACCCAATATTTTCCAGGTATTCATTTATTTCTTCGGGCCTGTATTTTTCTTTCTTTACAAATTCCATAATGCGTTTTACCATTTCCCTCTTTTCTTCAAGTCTATCCACCCTTGCCTTATCTGCAAACCCAATTTTATAAGACCTTTCTGTCAGCCTTTCATCAGCGTTATCCTGCCTCAACAATATTCGGTATTCCGCTCTGCTTGTAAACATCCTGTATGGTTCATCTACTCCCTTTGTTACCAGGTCATCAATCAGCACCCCTATATATGATTCATCCCTTTTCATCACAAATTCTTCTTCTCCCCTTATTTTCAGTACAGCATTTACACCTGCAACCAATCCCTGTGCACCTGCTTCTTCATAACCTGTTGTACCGTTCACCTGTCCTGCGAAATATAAGTTCCTGATTATCTTTGTTTCAAGGGTATTTTTCAACTGTGTCGGTTGGAAAAAATCATATTCTATTGCATATCCGGGTCTGTGGATAACTACATTTTCCATGCCCTTAATCTTTCTCAATGCCTTTAGTTGTGTTTCCAGTGTCAAACTTGATGCATATCCATTTAAATAATATTCATTTGTCTCCCATCCTTCTGGTTCAATGAATAACTGATGCCTTTCCTTACCACTGAATGTTACAATCTTATCTTCTATGCTTGGGCAATACCTTGGTCCTATTCCCTGTATTCTACCCTGGTACAGAGGACTATATTTTAATCCCTTTGCCAGTTCTTCGTGCACTTCCCTGTTTGTATGCGTAATGTAACAACTTTTAGGCTTATCAATAATTGTTTTATCATTCATAAATGAAAATGACCTTCCTTCAGTTTCACTTTCCTGCTCCGTCATCTGATTAAAATCTATACTCCTCCCATCCAATCTTGGACTTGTTCCCGTTTTCATTCTTTCCACCACAAAACCTATCCTTCTCAGCTGATCACTTATCCCCTTTGATGTTTCGTCCCCTGACCTGCCTCCTTCTACCGTTCTAAATCCAACATGCATTATACCGTTTAGGAATGTTCCGCCTGATAAAATAACAGCTTTACCCAAAAACTTTGTTCCAAAGCTTGTTTTTACCCCCTTTATTTCTCCCTCCTTTATGATTAATTCACTTGCCATCTCCTGCCATATATGCAAGTTTTCAACTTCTTCCAGCATCTTCCTCCACACCTTTGAAAACATCATCCTGTCGGATTGTGCTCTTGGGCTCCACATGGCCGGACCCTTTGACCTGTTTAACAACCTGTATTGCATCATACTTTCATCGGTCACCAGGCCCGACAGCCCTCCAAGCGCGTCTATCTCTCTAATTATCTGTCCCTTAGCTATTCCTCCCATTGCCGGGTTACACGACATCTGCGCAAGTTTTGTCATATCCATTGTGATGAGAACTGTCTTCATTCCCATTTTAGCGGCAGCATTTGCAGCCTCACATCCTGCATGTCCACCACCTACCACTATAATGTCATATTTAAACTCCATCTTTTATTTACCAAACTTATCAAGGTATAAATCTTCCTTTTTCCTCATTTCCTCTTTATTTTCTTTTTCTCTGTCATCGTAACCTATTAGATGCAACACTCCATGTATCATTACCCTCATTACCTCCTTCTTTATTCCTGTTTTATAAAGCCTTGCATTTGCAATTATTGTTTCTATTCCAAGGTAAATCTCACCTTCTACAATATTTCCATGGCTATTATCAAATGCTATAACATCAGTACTCCAATCATGTTTAAGAAATTCTTTGTTTATCTCCTTAATATAGCTATCATTTACAAAAATAAAAGACAGGTCACCCGGTACCTTACTTTCAGACCTGATGACCTGTTTTATCCAATTCTTTATATCTCTTGTTCTTCCCAGCCTGAATTTTACATTTCTATAGTAAATTTTAGGCTCCAACAGCTTCCAGTTTAAATTTCATTACCACTTCGTTTCCTATCTCATTAAAACCTATATCGTCCGCTAAATTTTTCATAAGAAACACGCCTCTCCCTCTCAAATTTTCTATATTATCAGGTGATGTTGGATCCGGAACACAATCCGGGTTAAAACCTATTCCCTGATCTTTCACTTTCACAATAAAATCCTTATTCCTGTATTCAAACCTTATATTTACATCCTTATTCTTATCATACTGATTGCCATGTACAATAGCATTATTCACCGCCTCCATTGTAGCCACCATGATCCTTCCGTATTCGTCCTTATTTATACCCAGGGTAAGCATAATTTCATCAACTTTTCCCTCAATTATCCGGAGATTATTTACATTTGAAGCTATATTTAAATCCATTATCATTTCATTATTCTATCTAAATTTATACTTACTTTTTTTTAATTTGTTGCATTATTCACCTCTTTTTTGCAAGCCATTCTTCAGGATTTTCTCTTTTCTTTTCTTCATACACCATAAACTTTATTATGCTCTTTTCACCATCTTCAAAATAAACATCTCCAATGTATTCTTTTGCTTCTACCTCATCCCCGGGTTTAACCTTAACATTAACAATATTTTGATATACGGTTAAAAAGTTACCATGTCTTATTATTACAGCCATATTCCCCCCGCTTATACCAAATACGCTCATAACCCTTCCCTTAAAAACGGCTCTAGCAACTTCCTTCGTGCCACTTGTTATTTCTATTCCTATATTATTAATTTTTGCTCCCTTTATAACCGGATGATCATGCACTCCATACTGCCCTGTTATCACCCCCCGTTCCACAGGCCACGGCAGTTTTCCCTTGTTCTTTGAGAAATCTTCTCCAACAAGTTTTTCCTCCGGTGTAAGCGCAATCATTTCCTCTCTTCTTCTTTCTTCTTCTACAACTCTTGCTATTTCATTTTCTATCTCTTTTGTTATTCTTCTTTTTTCTTCCAGTTCCTTTCTCAGTTCTCTTTCTTTTCTGCTTAACTTGTTTATTACGTTCCTCTGGCTTCTTTGTTCTCTCTGTAAACTGTTTCTTTGTCTTTCTTCTCTTTTCTGTAACTCTGAAATCTCTATGAGATCCTTTTCTAATTTATCTCTATTTTCTTCAACTTCACCCTTCAATTCCCTTATTATTTCAGCTTCTCTCCTCCTGTATTTTGCAACCTGCTGCAAATATTTAAGCCTCTTATATCCCTGATTTATATCCCTGGATGCCAGTATATATGCTAGTTTTGGATTACCCTTGCTTACTTTTTGGGCGTGTTTTATTGCTTTTTCATATTCCTTTACCAGCATATCTACGTCTTCCTCCATCATTTCAATTGCCAGCTTATTTAATTCCATTCTACCTTCCAATAATTCCTGCTCCTCTCTTAATCCGTTTATAACATTTTCCCTCAAATTAAGCTTTCTCCTTATCATATTCAATTCATTCATACTTTCTGACTTCTCTTCATAAGTCTTATCCAGCATATTATCCAGGTATTCAATGTCATTTAAAGCTTCCCTTCTCCTCTGCTCAAGTTCCGCCCTTGTCTGGGCTTCCAGGACGTAACAACTCATCATTAAAATCACTATTACAAATACTGCTCTCATCTGATTATCCTTACTTCATAATCTTCATTCACCCTGAAAATTAAATTATTCCTTTCTGTTCTTTTTACATTATTTACTTCCAAATTTATTAATGTACCTTCTTCCTCCATTTCCCATACAATCGTAGCCGGATATAATACCCCGTTTTCATATTGATAATCCTTAAATAATCCTATTATTCTACTTCCATTGAGCCCCAATGTTCCTTTAACGGCTTTTAGCTTTTTTATATTGCAGTCAATAGTATATTCCATATCCTTCCCTTCTTCTTCTTCCTTTACTTTAGCTATTCCTTCCACGCACATCACCTTTCTTCCAATAATATTCGGCTCTCCGATATCTCCAAATAAGATCTTAATTAATTCGAAATCGAGTCCATATCTTCTTCCTATTATTTCCGTTAGGCCCTGGTAACATACTTTATTAATCTTATCATTAATTGTAATTTTTTCTTTTTCAACAAGTACTCTTGCCGCTTCTATTCCAGCAAATGTTCTTATGCTTAACAATATACTGTCATTGCCGTTATATTTCATGTTGGCCCTGAATTTCCTGTTTCTTCCTCCTTCACTGTAATTTATTGTAATCTTATTTATGGCAACAGCTTCATTCATAATATTATTCAATTCCACTCCTCTCACAAGTTTATTTGCAGCAATTTCATAAGCTCCTGTTCTGGGTGTTGTTTCATATACCCTGTACCTGTGGCATGATGAAATTATTATAATTCCAACCAATAGCGCTATATTTAATCCCTTTCTACGCAATTCCTTATTTCCTCTATTAAGTAATCTTTATCTTTATCCATTCTTAATGCCGCCTGCCATAGTTTCACCGCTTCTTCACAATCATCCACAGCCTTTTTAATATATCCGTAATGCTCCAAAAGCTCTGCGTCGCTTATTTTACCTGACCTAAATACCTTCAACATAATTTTCTCCGCTTCTCTATATCTCCCCTTTTTATACATTACCCATGCGTATGTATCCAGATAAGTGATGTTTTCCTCTATTCTCAGGCACTTCTTAATCATTTTCTCTGCTTCCCCAAGCCTAATTTCTTCTTCTGCCAGATAATAGGCATAGTTATTCAAGACCAAGGCATTTCCCGGCTCTATCTTAAGTGCTTCATCAAACTTCTTTGTCGCTTCTTTTATACTGCCTTTCCTGTATGCTATTTCAGCTTCCATTGATAATATCTGCACAAGGTATTGTTCCTCGTTATTTACCAGTATTCTTACCTTTCTCAGTTCATCTTCTGCCTCATCATATTTTTCCTTTTCGATAAGGCTATAAGCATATAATATTTTTGGCAACGGGGCTCTATTGAACAATGTCGCTGCCTTGCCGGCGTAGATATATATCTTTTCAACATCATTTACTTCGTTTAACCTCAATAGTAATTGTTCCCAAACGTAATACTGGTCTTCGTGATTTTCAACATAATTTTTTAGTACCTGTATTTCCTCCTCTATTTTGCCCATTTTCTTATATATCTCTGCCACCGTAACAGCAGCTACAGGATTATCTTCATTATTCTCCTTCAATTCACGGCCTATTTTAACAACTTCTTCACCGTAATTATTTATAAGCACACTATCTTCCATTATACTTGCTATCAAGCCTATTTTATCCTGTATTTCTGTTTCCTCATTATTTATTATTTCTCCCGCCCTTTTTAATAGCTTTTCATACTCATTATTTTTGAGTAAAAATTCCATGTAAGAAAAATCCAGAACCAAATCATACTCATCTTCTTCCATAATTTCTACATAAAGCTTTTCCGCTTTCTCGTTCTTTCCTCTCTCGGCATATAGCTCCGCAAGTATTCCTTTCATTCTCAAGTTATCTGCATCCTTCTCCAGTTCATCTATTATTAATTTTTCTGCTTCTTCGTATTTTCCCATCTTTAATTTAACGTTTATCAATGCCATTATTATTTGCTCATTCCCCGGATATTTATTGTTAAACTCCTTAAATATCTTTTCTGCCTTTTCCTCCTTCCCGGTCTGCATATAAATATTTCCCAGCCTGTACTTTTCACTCTCATTGCTGGGATCTACCCTTACTGCTTTCTCTATCCATACAGCAGCTGAATCCAATCTCGATTCCTCTATGTATATATTAGCCATATTCATGTGGTACCATGGGTTTTCAGGGTCCAGTTTAACTGCGCGACTGCCATATTTCTTAGCATTTTCCAGATCTCTTCGCATAGCAGCAATAAGGCTTATCTGATAGTTTGCGGCATCACTGCCCGGATTAATTTCAATGGCGTCCTCGAATTTATCTATAGCTTCTCCCAAATTACCCAGCATTTTTTGCTTTATTCCTTCAACATAGGTAAGGTCATATAAGTTATAGTTTATTTCTTTTTTGACCTCTTGCTTATCAGCATCTGCTGCTCTTTTTCCTGCTGCACAACCCATTGCTATCACTGCAAGCACTAAATATACTGCAAGCATATATTTATTTACTTCCCTTATGCCCAAAGCCTCCATCTCCTTGTTTTGTTTCGTTAAGCTCATCCACTTCATTCCATTTAACCCTTTCATGTTTAGATACAATCACCTTGCAAATTCTTTCACCATCGTTTACTGTATATTCCTTATTTGACAAATTAACAATTATTATACCTGTTTCTCCCCGATAATCAGCGTCTATTGTTCCGGTGTATTCATAATATATATTCCACTTTTGAAAGCCATTCCGCTTCTCGGTCTTATTTGCGCCTCATACCTTTGCGGCATTTTATGCTTTTCTTTATTAACTATTTTTATAATCTTTTATATTTCCTTTTTAAAAAGTGTACTTATTGCCTTATCCCTGTATTCAGCATATGCTGCAAAGCCCAAAATTACCAGCGTGTTAATTCCGAGTTCCAATAATATATTGTTATAATTAATATGTGATATAACAACTACTATTGCAACAGCTGTTATCATATATGATAATATTTTCATTACAGGATATTCTATCCGGTAATACTTCCTGCTCAGCAAGTATGAGCCCGTTATCATCACGCTGTAACATGCTATATGTGCCCACGCAGATGCCATATAACCGTAAATCGGAACAAGAATAATATTTATAACTATGGTTACAATTGCCCCTGCCAATGTAAGGTAGGCACCATACTTTGTAAGGTCCGTAACTTTATACCATATGCTTAAATTAACAAATATTCCAAATAAAAGATAAGCCATGCTTACTATGGGCACTATGGCCAGACCGCCTCTTAGGTGACTTCCTGCAATTATATACTTGAAGCCTGACAGATACAGATTAATTACCAGATACAAAATCAGTGTATATATTACGAAGTATTTCATAACATTTGCATACACTTCCCTGGCATCTTTCTTATCAGCCCTGGCAAAGAAATATGGTTCCATTGCATATCTGTACATCTGGATAAACAAGGCCATTAAAACAGCTATTTTATAACTTGCGCCGTATTCACCAACCACTTCCAGAGGTTTGTCACTGTCGACTATCCTCCTCAGTATCATCTTGTCGAGCGCATCATTTATTGATCCGCCCAAACCCGAAACAAGCAGCGGTGCTGAGTACTTTATCATTTTTGCCCACAGCCTCCTGTCAAATTTTAAGTGAACGCTAACTATTTCCTTCAAGAGTAAAATAAGCATTATCACACTGCCGATTACATTTGCAAGGAAGACATAGCCAACTCCAAAATTGGGATTATAGAAGCTTCCCAGTATAGTTTTTCCTTTTTCATTTAATGACGGCTCCACAGATAAAAAAAGAAAAACCAGTCCTATTGTTACTATAACATTAACTATTTTTATTAGGCTGAATTTCAATGCTTTATTTTCTCTTCTTAACTTTGCGAAGGGAACAGCGGTTATTGCATCTGTTGCCAGTATTATAGAGAACAATCTCAGATACATCTTCCTATCCTCATATTTTAACACATGCCCCACTTCATCTATAAAGAGATTGAAAAAGAAAAGGAATATCACTGAACTAAGAACTATTGATATCATCGCTGTACTGAAGACCCTGTTATTTTCACTGCTTTTCTGTGCGAACCGGAAAAAAGCTGTTTCCATTCCATAGGTAAGTACAACAAGCATTAATACCATGTAGGCATACAACTCTGTTATTATTCCATACTCTCCCCTGGTGAATATCCAGGTGTAAAATGGTGTCAGCACTGCATAATTGAGAAAGCGGGGTACTATGGTGCCAAGTCCGTATACTAAAGTCTGCCCTGCCAGTTTATTTATATCTTTCACCTGAAGCTGTATCGCGATGTTCCTGCAAAGATAGTATCTTATTAATCAAGCCCTGATTTATTGAATAAAATATAGCCGAAATTTATAAAGAGGAATAATTTCTGTCTTTCATCACTGTAATAATTTAATCCAGCCGACACGGGACCAACCTGTGTGTGATAAACAAGGTCCAAACTGACTATCTTATTTAATTTGCTGTAATACTCACCGTATTCAACACCTCTCTCAGTACTTTCTATCCGCCTAACCGGTGCCATCAGGTATGCTCCCAACATTAATTTTGTGTTTGATGAAAAGTTATAAACCGGCATTAGTCCTGCTCCCACGTATGAATTTGACCGGAGTGAATAACCAAAAAGCGCCCGGCTTGTTGGGGTAGGTTCAAATTTATAGGCATCTATCAATGTTGCCGTGTAATTATTGCTCAATCCTTTATTGCTCAACACAATGTCTACCAATGCTCCCAGGCTTATCCTTCCTGACAGCCTGTAAAAACTCTGGCTTCTGAACTTTAATGCCACCCAGCTTCTTTTCTGGTTAAAAATATCCTGTGTGCTTAAAGTATCTATTATGCCTTCTTTATACCTTTCAAAGCCCAGGTTATAATAAAGCCCTGCATAAAGGTAATCCCCCTCGGTAGCATATTGTTTACGATTAAGGGTATTCGTTTCATAAAACAATTTTGCGGTACCGTTAAAATAGCTTGTTTGATCCTGCTCATCCTGAGGATCAAATTCAATGCTCCTGTAGTATTTATCGCTTATCCAGCTGAAATTAATCCCTGTTTTTATTGACGAATTATTGCTCACCGGAGTGCCGAAGGATGTTCGCAGATTAGTTTCTCTCCGTATGATATACGATGGTACGGTCGATTCAAACAATGATGTTATTTCGCTGGTAAAATAATTTCTGCTATAGCCTGTAAGGTTCATATCTATCAGTAATAATCTCTTCTGGGGAACAGAAATATGGTGTGATAGCCGGAACGACGAATAATTTCGTCCGAAATAGAGTTTTCCGCTGAACCTGTTATATATATCGCTCAAGGAGTAGTAATCAAAACCAATGAAGGCCTGATTATAAAGGGTCAGGCTGAGTAATCCGCCGGCTTCCAATTCATAAGACCCTTTAAGCTCTATATAGAGATATAGGTTGAAAGCTTTTTCTCTTTCATCATACCTGGCTTCTGGGTATGCGCTCTTGATATTCTCCTCTGCTATCAGCCTGAAGTAATCTTCCTTTAATTCTTCAATGCCAATTAAGTCTTCCTTATGAGATATCAGGTTAATTATATAAGTCTTTTGCCTTTCGTTAACACCTTCTATTTTAATATCCTTAAATACACGTTCCGGTATTTTTGCCCTGAACTTCTTCCTTTTTTCTTCCAGCTTTTCAGCCGTTATCCTGCCTGTCCTATCTTTGAAATTCTTAATTTGTTCCCTGGTGTTTCGGTAACCCCTGGCTATTATGCTATCAGCCTTACCAAAATCAAGCAAGCCGACACTCTTAAAGTCAATATCTATTACATAGCCCAGGCTATCGGGTATATTATAGTCCGTTGGTCGCAGTATCATGTTTTCAAGCTGGAGCATGACATCACCCCTATCGGGGCGCTCCGAAATATTAGCAACCTTGCTCCCGATAATGAAATCTGGCTGAAAATCCTCTACCAGGATATCATAGGGGAAATTATTGAAAATACCACCATCAAACAGTAAGATACTGTCTTCAACATAGGGTTCAAAGTACAGGGGATATGCCATTGACGCCCTTAAGGCATTTCCCAGGTTTCCTTCACGGAATACAACTTCTTCTTTTTTATAGATATCAGAAGCCACACATCTGAAAGGTATCATCAGGTTGTCAAAATTATTTTTTGCTGCTGCCGTTTCTCCGCAGGTAAATTGCATTATTGAAAAATCTATCACTGGAGATTGAATCAGGTGGCTCGGCAGTTCTGCTTCAGCTTTTTCTTCTTCGAATTTCAGGTCAACATTTATCATTGCTGAATTTGGCTCGTCATTCTTATATGTAAACTGCAATTCCTTTTCTATTGTACCTCTGGACCATTTCAGAAACTCATCCGAAGTGGCCAGATTCTTCATTTCATCTGTTGTATAACCCATTGAATACAGGGCTGCTATGATTGCTCCCATTGATGTACCCGAGATATAATCAATTCTTATCCCTTCTTCTTCAAGAGCCTTGATTACCCCTATATGAGCCAGGCCCTTCGCTCCACCGCCGCTTAAAACCAGGCCTGTTCTCTGGGCCGGGGAAATAAGGGTGCTTATTAACAAAAAAATAAGCTTTAATATCAAAACATATTTAACCTGCCTGCTCACAATGTTTTATAATTATTAAAGATTTTAAATAACAACATTTATATTTGTGCTTTATCCGGGAATAAGAATTAGTAAAATTACGAAGATTTACAAAATTAAACGGCATGATAAGGCATTATTCAAACACTTTGTTCACCGCACTTTTTTTCACAATTTTCCTTTTTTCCTGCTCTGATGCAGGCAAAGAAAAAACCTATTTCGTAAACCTTGAAACAACGGAAGGTCTCATAAAGGTAAGGCTGTATAACAACACTCCCCGGCATCGTGATAATTTCATTAAGCTTGTTAAAAACGATTATTACGATAATATCAAGTTTCACCGTGTCATTGAAGATTTCATGATACAGGCCGGTGATCACAGAACCCGCCCTGATCTTGCATCAGATACAAGCGGCTTATATGAATACACCATACCTGCTGAAATCATTGATACAAATTTTCACAGGAGGGGTGCTCTTGCTGCAGCCAGGACAGGCGACAGGTTCAATCCCGAAAGGAGATCTTCAGGGACACAGTTTTACATAGTGCAGGGCAGGAAGTATAATGACCAGATTACGGAAGAAGGGGATACTATCACATCTGAAATGTTAATTGAACAGATCGAAAACCGTATTAATTCATCCTTGAAGCAAAACATTTTTTACCGGCATTTACAGGATGAAAGGCAAAAGTCCCGCTTATCTGAAGACGGTAGAAGCGAGGCAGAGATACAGGAAGCTGCTACCATACTCGCCTATGAAGATCTCGAAAATTTTGAACCGGTAAGAATACCCGACGATCATATCGATGTATACCGGACTGAAGGTGGCACTCCACACCTGGATATGCAATACACCGTTTTTGGTGAGGTGGTTGAGGGAATTGATGTGGTTGATAAAATTGCAGGGGTACAAACCGATGATACCGACAAACCCATTGATGATGTTATAATCACTGAAGCAAGGCTTGTAAGAAAATAGCTATATGCTCGACAAAATTGAAAAAATACAAAAAGCCGTAAGAGATTTCCATTCCGACGATCCCGGCGAAATAGAGAAATTCAGGATTAAATACCTGAGTAAAAAGGGATTTATCCCTTCCCTTTTCCAGGACTTTAAATCTGTGCCACCGGATAAGAAAAGCATGTATGGCAAGCTTATTAATGATCTTAAGGAGGAAGCCACAGAGAAGGTTAACATCTTAAAATCCAGGGTAGACGAGAAACCCCGGGAAGGCACCTTCACCGACCTCACCCGACCGGCATTGAATATGTTCAT
Source organism: Bacteroidales bacterium (assembly GCA_041686075.1). Classification (GTDB taxonomy): domain Bacteria; phylum Bacteroidota; class Bacteroidia; order Bacteroidales; family VadinHA17; genus UBA9300. The sequence continues at coordinate 25,055 of JAWLEO010000028.1, forward strand.
TGGTGCAAGGCATCCTCTTTCAATCGTAAGAAACGAAATAATTGAGATTTTCCAGCGACTCGGTTTTACTATTTCTGAAGGCCCCCAGATCGAGGACGATGATCATAACTTCGGCAAGTTGAATTTCCCACCCGAGCATCCCGCGCGTGATATGCAGGACACCTTCTTTATTAAAAGAAAATCCGAAGAGGATAGTGACCCTGAAGACATTCTTCTACGCACACATACTTCCTCTGTGCAGGTTAGGGTAATGGAAAATGAAGATCCGCCCATAAGAACCATATCCCCCGGCAGGGTCTTCAGAAATGAATCCATATCGGCCAGGGCCCATTGTATCTTTCACCAGGTCGAGGGTTTATATATTGACGAGAATGTTTCATTTGCCGACCTGAAGCAAAGCCTTTTTTATTTTGCCGTTGAAATGTTCGGTAAAAATACCAGGATAAGGCTAAGACCCTCTTATTTCCCTTTTACGGAACCTTCGGCTGAAATGGACATAAGCTGTACTATATGTGGCGGTAAGGGCTGTAATGTCTGCAAATACACCGGCTGGCTTGAAATTCTTGGCTGTGGGATGGTTGATCCCAATGTTCTTGAATATTGTGGCATCGACAAGAAAAAATACACCGGCTTTGCTTTCGGCATGGGTATTGAAAGAGCAGCCATGCTAAAATACCAGGTAAACGACCTGAGACTATATTATGAAAATGACATTCGCTTCCTGCACCAGTTCAGATCAGCCTTTTAATTCCTATATTTTGTTGTCATGAAGAATGATCTCATGTGTCACTTCCATGCTGGCCCTGTAGACATGAGTTACTCCGCAGTATTTATCCTGTGAAAGTTCAACAGCTCTTTCCACCTTACTCCTGTCAAGATTCTTCCCCTTTACTATGTAGGTTATGTGCATTTTCGAAAAATGCTTTGGATGTTCCTCGGTCATAACTCCCTTGACCTTTACTTCCATCCCTTCATAAGACAACTTCATCTTCTTCATAATGGATGCAACGTCCATTCCTGTACATCCACCAAGGGCCACAAGCATAAGGTTTTTGGGTTGTGGTCCACGGTTCTTGCCCCCAAATTTTTCGTCAGAATCTATCTTGAATTTTAGACCGTCCAGTTCTACGTTAAAACACAAATCTTCTTCCAGTTGCAGTCTTGTTGATTTTTCCATTTTATTAAACATAGATTTATAAAATATCCGCAAAAGTAATTAATATTATCAAACCTTATTGCCATCTTTGTGTTATATAATACAGAAATGAAAGATAAGGAGATATACATACCTTTTTGCGAAAAGTGCCCAATCTATAGCAGTTCTGTATTCAGGCACCTCTCAAAAGAACAGATAGAAATACTCAATTTTAAAAAAGAATTCAGGGAGTACAAGAGAGGAGATGTTCTTTATGTTGAGGGCAGCAGGATAAGTGGTTTTTATTGCATCAACAAAGGAATTATCAAGGTTTTTAAAACAGGCATTGATGGTAAGGAACAAATAATACGTTTTGCAAAACCCGGTGATATTATTTCGTACCGCTCTGTACTGAGCAACGAGCCCGCATGCACTTCAGCCAAAGTCATAGAAGATGCCAGGGTATGCTTCATTCCTGCACACATCCTTATCGACTTTGTAAAAGAAAATCCCCTTTTTGCAATGGAAGTGATGAAACTAACATGCCATGAGCTGGGTATAGCGAACGAATATATAACCGACATAGCACAGAAAACGGTGAGGGAAAGACTGGCAGAAGTGCTTCTCCATCTTATCAACGACTTCGGTCTTGATTCAGATAATTACCTGCAGATAACCCTTACCAGGGAAGAGCTTGCCAATATTGTCGGTACTGCCACCGAGTCTGTAATCAGGCTTTTAAGTGAATTTAAGTCAGACAGGCATATAGAATTAAGTGGCAGGAAAATAAAGATACTCGACAGAAAGTCACTTGAAAAAATAAGCAATGTCTTCAATTAAGCAGAGACATGTTACTTTCTTGAGATACTATTATTCTATAATCGTATTTAATATAATATAAAGCACTAAGCCTCCAACAAGCAAGCCTAAACTCCATATAAGGAGAGCATTGCTTTCCAGTCCTTTGAATTCAGAATATGCAAGGACAACTACTCCGGCGAGAACAAATAATAATCCGAATCTTTTCAAGAAAACTTTCATAACCAAGATTTTAAATAATAACTTTTATTCAAAAAAGTTATCAAATATAATTATTACACTAAACATTGCAAAATTAAAATAATAATCCGCTTCCGCCCAATCTTTGTTTACCAAGGTGTCTGTAAGCCAGTTCTGTAACCTCTCGTCCCCTGGGTGTTCTTTTAATATACCCTTCTTTTATCAGAAACGGCTCGTATACCTCTTCAATGGTTCCACTGTCTTCACTCACTGCTGTTGATATTGTATTAAGTCCAACCGGGCCTCCTTCAAATTTTTCTATTATTACACTTAATATCTTATTATCCATTTCATCCAGTCCATGATTATCAATATTAAGTGCTTCAAGAGAATATTTTGTAATGTCTATATTTATTTGCCCGTCCCCTTTCACCTGGGCAAAATCCCTAACCCTTCTTAACAGGGCATTTGCGATTCTTGGTGTTCCCCTGCTTCTCGTAGCTATTTCTGCAGCTGCATTGTCTTTTATGTCAACATCAAGTATTCCGGCCGATCTCTGCACTATGCCACATAATATGTCTGCATCATAATATTCCAGGTGCATTTTTATACCAAAGCGCGCCCTTAGAGGACTTGTAAGCAAGCCCGAGCGTGTTGTTGCCCCAATAAGTGTAAAAGGATTAAGCTTAAGCTGCACTGACCTTGCACTCGGCCCTTTATCTATCATGATATCGATATTGTAGTCTTCCATTGCCGAATAAAGGTATTCTTCCACTATAGGACTAAGCCTGTGTATTTCATCAATAAAAAGCACATCTCCTTCTTCCAATCCCGTAAGTAAGCCTGCAAGATCCCCGGGTTTGTCAAGAACAGGGCCCGAACTAATTTTCATTCCAACACCCAGCTCATTGGCTATAATATAAGCCAGTGTTGTTTTACCCAGTCCCGGCGGACCGTCCAGGAGCACATGATCCAGGGCCTCTGCCCTCTGGGCCGCTGCTTCAACAAAAACCTTAAGATTATCCACTATCCTCGATTGGCCTTTAAAGTCTCTGAAGTACAGTGGTCTTAGTTTCTTTTCCATCTCCTGGTCGGCAGGACTTATTGATTCCTTTCTTAAATTGAATTCCTCTCCCATTTAAAAGGCTTATTTTATAATTATTACATCCGGTTCAGGCAGCTTTATCCTTATGCCATTTATTCTTGTTTCAATGTCGTTTTTATAGGTTATTGTCATTTCCAGCAAGCCTTCTTCGTCATATTTTTTCCATGTCTTGTGCCTTAACCCCATATCGTAATATTGCTCTTCTTTTATTCTTCCATTCTCGTAATAATAAAAATGATAGCCGTCAGGATTGTCCTGAATGTATCTTCCCCGGTAAAGCAGATTACCTTCATCATCGTAGTATCTCCACATTCCATCCCTCAAACCTATGATATAATTCCCTTCCTCCCTGTGATCTCCGATAGTTACTTTCCAGTTACCGTTCCTTTCCCCATCGAGGTACTGTCCCTCGCTTATTATTTCACCATCCCTGGAATACTCCACGAATTTACCATCTCTATTTCCCTGGTAATATTCTTCCTCCCTCAATATCGACCCATCAGGATAATACCATTTCCATAAGTCCTCCGGTCTTCCATTCCTGTAATTACCCGTTTGAATGATATTGCCTTCCTCATTATAAAAAGTCCATTTTCCTGTCCTCCTGTTATTATCATATGCCCCTTCTTCACTTACTTTTCCATTTTCATAGAAATTTTTCCACTCACCGTTCCTCCTGCCGTCTTCAGTAACTATACCTTCCGAAACTTTTATTCCACGGTCATTATATATAGCAGAAGATTTAACACTTCCATCCGGGTTATATTCCCTGTGTATTCCAACGGGTGTGCCTGTCTTATAAGGCCCGCTGAAGATAAGGTTACCATCTGAATCGTACCGGTTCTCTATCTCTATTTCCGGGCTGTCTTCTACATTACCTTCCACTATCTTACCATTATCATAAAGCATTGTAACAGTAAGTATGCCATTCTCTTTATATTCTTTATAATAGCCGTGCAACATACCATCCCTGTATGTCATCTCTTTCTTTATATTTCCATTTTCATAAAACTCTTTCCATGGGCCCTGCTTTACACCCTCTGAATCTTTCCTGTTTATCCTTTCCCTGCTTATCATAAAATCATTATTGTATTCGTACAGGGTGATAACTTCCCCTTCTTCGTTATATTCTTTTGACAGGCCCTGTTTTTTACCATCAACATATGGTATTGTTTGTTTTACCGAACCGTCAGGAAAATAGACATAGGCCGTTCCCTGTCTTTTATCGGATGCGTACAATTCCTTTGACCACACATATAGTCCGTAACTCCTGTCTCTTTTATATTTAAGGTAATAACCACTTTTCTTACCATACAGGTAATCTATCTTCTCAAGAGTATCGCCTGTTTGTGAATAAAAAACCCATACACTGTCAAGCAAATGATTTCTTCTTTTACCTTCAGATTTAATCACACCTGTAACATAATAACTTTTCCAGTAACCATCAGGTTTACCGTCTTTTATATATCCTTCACTCGAAACAGTTCCATTAGGATACTTAAAAACGTGATACCCATCTTCAAGCTTCAAATCCTGTCCGTTTAAAACAGTAGAAAGTGCAATGATTAAACACGATATAAATATATACTTTGCCATACGTTAAATTCCTAATCTATCTGATATATCCAGCATTCTTCTTATTGGTTTACGGGCTTTTTTCATAAGCTCTTTGTCCATTATCAGTTCCGGCTCTTCATATTTCAGAGTGAGGTATATCTTTTTCATTGTAATAAGTTTCATAAAGTCACATTCACTACATCCTCTTGGTACAACTTTGGAAGGAGCCGGAATAAATATTTTATCGGGCCTGACTTTTTGCATCTGGTGTATTATTCCCGGATCAGTGCCAACGATATATTTTTTTGAATCGTCATTTTCAATATATTTCAGCATGTTACCTGTTGAACCGATAAAGTCTGCAGTTTGACGTACGTCCAGCTCACACTCCGGATGTACAATTATGCTTGCACCGGGTTCTTTATCCTTTAGCTTCTTAATTGCATCCGCTGAAAACTTTACATGAACATGGCATGCGCCATCCCATACGATCATATCCCTGTCAACCCTTTCTTTAACATAATTACCCAGGTTCCTGTCGGGAGCAAATATCAACTTTTCATCTTTGGGCAGTGATTCCACAATCCTGTAAGCGTTGCTTGAAGTGCAAATTATATCGGATAAAGCTTTTATCTCAGCTGATGAATTAATATAGGTGATAACTGTACGACCCGGGTTATCTTTAAGAAATTTCTTAAATTCTTCCGGTGGACATGTTTCAGATAATGAACAATCTGCATTCAAATCAGGTAATAGTACTTTTGCTTCCGGTGATAATATCTTTGCTGTTTCAGCCATGAATTTAACACCGGCAAACAAAATTATATCAGCGTCACTATCGGCTGCTTTCTTTGATAAGTCGAGGCTGTCTCCAACATGATCAGCAATATCCTGTATATCTCCTGTCTGGTAATAATGAGCAAGGATTACAGCATTTTTTTCCTTCCTCATTTTATCAATTTCTGATATTATATCTGTTTCCGGGTGAATTTCTTCGTCAATAAATCCTTTTTTAATAATGTCATGTCTTTTGAACATAGTAACATATTAATTTTAAAAATAAGTCTGCCTATATGATAATAATAATAGCCTGTTAATACTGTTTAAACAAAATACAGAAATATCTTGTAAATAATGATATTAATAAAGGGAAAACACCTTTTCAACAACCCAAAAATTATACCGTTTTTGATTTACAGATTATTATATATTTTACCAACAATTGTTCATACAAAGATACTGATAAAATAAAGTAATAAAACTAATCTATTTCGTTGTTTAAGAAAGGTTGAAATTTTGCTTTTAAAAAATAATAAAAACGAAGATTAAACGATGTTTTTGTATAAGTGCAGATCGAAAGGACTTTTTGAAGTAATTATTAGACAAATTTCAACCTATTTTAACAAAAAAGTGAACAGTGTGTTTAATAATACAGAAACAGCATAAACTTCATTATTATAAAAAGAAGGTTGACGAAATTATTATAAAAAAAAAGACAAGTAATTATTAGTATGCTTATTTTGTTGGTATCTTTAAGGCTACTGTAACATATCTTAAGATGAAGAAGAAAATATCACTGGCAGCTGACCATGCGGGTTATTACATAAAGGAAAAGATAAAGAAATACCTTATTGAATCAGGTTATGAAGTAAAAGATTTTGGTTGCTTTTCTGAAGATAGTGTTGATTACCCTGATTATGCTCACAGGGCTGCCAGGGCTGTTGAATCGGGCGAAATGGACACAGGATTTACTATTTGCGGAAGCGGTAATGGAATGACTATGACAGTTAACAAATACCAGGGAATAAGATCCGCCTTATGCTGGAATGAAGAAATGAGTCGTCTGGCCAGGGCACATAATAATGCTAATATGTGTTCATTACCGGGAAGGTTTGTTTCTGAATCTGAAGCTATATTGATAGTTAAAACATTTTTAAACACTGAATTTGACGAGGGCAGGCATCAACACAGAGTAGATAAAATCCCTCTTAAAAGGATTAAAGAAATTTAGAATGCTTTCAAGTACATGTAAGTATGGGATAAGGGCAACAGTGTATCTTGCCGGGAAAAGTAAAAAAGGAGAACGTATAGGTATCAGGAAAATTTCAGAGGATCTTGAACTCCCAATGCCCTTTCTTGCAAAGATACTTCAGGAGTTGGTTAAAAGTAAGATTCTTGTATCATCAAAAGGACCACATGGTGGATTTTGCATTGCACGTGACCCCAAAGACATATACCTGATAGAAGTGGTAAAAGCTATTGATGGTGAAGATGTTTTTCACAGGTGTGTCCTGTATAATGAAAACTGTGCAAGCTTTGATAAGGACAGATCACCATGTATTCTTCATAATGATTATGTAAAAGCAAGAGGAAAAATAGAAAAGCTTTTTAATACCAAAACGATACAAAATCTTGTGAATGTAGCACGTAAATCTAATTCACATTATTAAGAATAAATATGGCCGGTGTATATATACACATCCCATTCTGTAAGAGAAGATGTCATTACTGTGACTTTTATAAAACGCTGGACACGGATATGACCGACAGCTTTCTTGCTGCATTGGGCAACGAAATATTATTGCAAAGGGATTACCTTGAACAAAATAAGCTTGAAACAATATATTTCGGGGGCGGCACACCATCGGTTCTATCAGCAAAGCAGATTGAAAACATACTGAAACAGTTGGATGATGTTTTCAATCTTAGCGGCATTGAGGAAATAAGCCTGGAAGCAAATCCTGATGATATAAACAAATCCTACGTCATGGATTTGAAAAAAGCCGGCATAAACAGGATCAGTGTTGGCATACAATCATGGGATGACAGGGTGCTTCAATTCCTTAACAGAAGGCATAGGTCTGATGAAGCGGAAAAAGCACTGGCAAGCATACTGGAGTCGGGAATAGAAAATATTTCTGTTGACCTCATTTATGGTATACCCGGGCTGACTATAAAGCAGTGGACAGAAAGCCTGCGAAAAACACTGGATTTTGATGTTAAACATCTCTCAGCCTATCACCTCACCATAGAACCCAATACAGTATTTGGTAAGATGAAGACGGCAGGTGAAATTGAAGAAATTGATGAGGGGGAAAGTGAAAATCAATACCGTGTTTTAACCAGGCTTTGTAATAAACAAGGATATCTACATTATGAGATATCGAATTTCTGTAAAGAAGGTTATATATCGCAACATAATACAAATTACTGGAGACAAAAACCATACCTTGGGCTGGGGCCATCGGCACACTCTTATAATGGCGGTTCAAGGCAATGGAATGTATCTGACCTCGGCGAATATCTCAGATCGATAAAAAATAATGAAATACCCTGCACCATCGAAATGTTAACCACCAGAGACAGGTACAATGAGTATGTGATGACCTCACTGCGAACCATGTGGGGAATAGACCTTGACTTTATTGAAGAGAATATCAACAAGGAATCACGTGACTATCTCAATAACCTTGCCTCAAGGTTCATAAAATACGGGATGATGAGAAAAAATGGCAGTCAACTTACCCTTACAGATCAGGGCAAGATGATATCAGACAATATCATTAGTGAGCTGATGATGACTTAACGCCGGCTTTCAAGCATAAAACTGCTTGAGCCTATATTATGCCCTTCCAGGTACAGGTCCACAGTATAAGTCCCCTTTATAAAATCACCGTTATTATCTACAAAGATGCTCATTTCAACATCTTTGTTGAGGTATTCAACGGTGCGGCTTTCAGTATATATCATTCTTTCTCCGTTAACCTCAAAAAGATTATCTGGTGAATTGGTTATTACCAGTCCGTCAGGACGGGTAAGCCTCATGTAAACAGTTTTTTTACCGGCTTCAACAATTGGGTTTTCATTCAGTATGAAGGCAACCTCTAACTTTTCGAAGCGCTCCAGCCTGTCTGTTTCCTTGCGTTTTTTGTTCAGGGGCATCGGATTGATTTCCCTTGCTTTAATGACAGAGGCAACCTCAACCTTTGAAGTAAGTTCATTTTTTTCCTCTGAAAGCTCCACATTTGTTTGTTCCACCTGACTCATCTGTTGTTTTATTTCAGTGTTTTCGGCAATAAGAAGCTGGTTCCTTGTGTTCAAGGAGTCTATCTGGACAATATAACTCTTCATTATCTCACGCATGGTTGCAATCTCTTTCCTGTAAGTTCTAATGGTCTGTACATTGGATGCATTTAATGCAAGTAAACGCTCAATCTTTTTCTGTTCTCCTTCAAGCTTGGCATTCAAGGTATCATTATTGGTTTTCAATGTGTCATATCCATGCTTTAGCATGATAAGCTCATTGGTAAGCGAATCCTTTTGTTCGGTAAGCAATGTTTCCATTTCAAACATATTGTTACGTTGAATGAAATACAATATCACCATGGCAACCAGCACGGTACCAAGAACCCCGGCAATAACGGCTAATATCATCCTTGCTTTACCAGACTTCTGACCTCCGTTTTCCTTTTCAATTATATTTTGATCGTTTTCCATCTCCCTGTTTTAATTTGTTTAAGCGCACAAATTTACAAATTTAATGTAATAATGGATTAATAATGATTTAATGAATTATGTGAAGCTGTACGTTCATAAAAAATTTATAACAATTTTATTATTTTGGAAATAATAAACGTTTCATTGCCTATTTTATTGACCTCAAATAAATAAAAAATAATAGTGCTATGAGTGGTTTTTACGGGGCAATTTCGAAATCAGATACCGTAAGGGACGTTTTCTATGGTACTGACTATAATTCACACCTGGGGACAAAAAGGGCGGGTATGGTCTTTTATAATCCGGAAGACGGTTTCCAGAGGTCGATACATAGCATTGAAAATTCATACTTCAGGACCAAGTTTGAAGACGACCTGGATAAATTCAGCGGCCGCCAGGGAATAGGTATAATAAGTGATACCGATCCTCAACCCATAATGTTCAATTCGCACCTGGGGCGTTTTGCCATTGCCACGGTTTGCAGGATGGTAAATATTGAAGAGCTAGAACACTATTTCCTGAAGAATAAAAAACATTTCACAGAAAATTTTGAGGGGAATGTTAATCCCACCGAGGTTGTGGCTAACCTGATATGTGAAGAGAACGATTTTGTCTCGGGAATAGAGAATGTATATGATAGGGTGAAAGGTTCCATCTCACTTATTATTCTTACCGGTGACAGGATTATCGCTGCACGTGATAAGCTTGGGCGTACCCCCGTCTATATAGGTAAAAAAGATAATGCTTATGCCGTGGCCTCCGAGACAACATGTTTTCCCAATACAGGTTTTGATGAGGAATATTTTCTTGGCCCGGGTGAAATCGTTGAAATTACCGCCGAAGGTTACCGGACAATAAGAAAAAGAGGGGAGAAGATGCAGATATGTGCCTTTCTGTGGGTTTATTATGGTTACCCGTCATCTTACTACGAAGGTATAAATGTGGAAGAATGCAGATATCGCTGTGGAGCTGCCCTGGCACGTCGCGATAATGTGGAGGCTGATCTTGTTGCGGGTATACCCGATTCAGGCGTGGGGCATGCCATTGGTTACGCCAACGAAAGGAAATTGCCGTATGCACGACCATACTCTAAATACACACCTACCTGGCCAAGAAGCTTTATGCCCCAGAACCAGAGAATGCGTGATCTTGTTGCAAAAATGAAACTGATACCCGTGAAATCACTGATCGAAAACAAAAGACTGATATTCTGTGATGATTCAATTGTCAGGGGCACACAATTGAAAAACCATACCATCGAGTTGAGAAAAGCCGGGGCCAGGGAAGTACATATGAGAATAGCATGCCCTCCCCTTACTTTCCCATGTAATTTCCTGAATTTTTCACAGTCACGTTCAACACTTGAACTGGCAAGCAGGAAAGCCATTAAACAACTTGAGGGATCGGAAAAAGACCTTTACGAATACGCTGACCCGCGGTCCGATAAATACAGGGCGATGGTAGACCGGATAGCAAAGAATATGGGAATGGACTCATTGCTTTACCAGGATATGAATGATCTTGTTGATGCTATAGGACTACCCAAAGAAAAGTTGTGCACCCACTGCTGGGATGGCAGCGGTTATTATTAGCCTTTACTCACCCCGCTGGCGCGGTTCTCCCTTTGTCCGCCGGAGCCTGAAAAGCGAAGGTGGAAGAACCATTATTCCATTATTCCATTATTCCATTTATTTTTATCTTTATCCTCAATTATGGGCTTACTACTAACATATCTGGCAATAGCACTGTTTTTCTCCTTTATGTGTTCAATACTGGAAGCTTCATTACTCAGCACAACACCTCTTTTTCTTAACATTAAGATCAAGGAAGGAAAGAAATACGCTTTATACTTAAGCCGCTATAAAAGAAACATTGACCTGCCTCTGTCGGCTATACTCACACTGAACACCTTCGCACATACCTTCGGAGCAGCCGGCGTGGGATCCCAGGCACAAAAGATATGGGGCGACGAGTACCTGACACTGACTTCAGTGGTGCTTACATTGATAATACTCATTGCTTCTGAGATAATACCCAAAACACTTGGTGCTACATACTGGAAAAAGCTCGGTAAGTTCACGGTTGTATCATTGAGGATAATGATATATTCACCGATGTACCCCTTCATAATACTCACGAATTTCATTACCAAAAAGCTACGTAAAGACGAGTCGAAACACCCTCTTATCAGCAAAACCGAATTCAGGACTATAACCGAGAGTGTTATTGAGGAAGGAATTATTGATGAAGAAGAATCACAACTGCTACAGAACCTGATGAAATTCAGGTTTATAAAAGTAAAAAGCATCATGACACCACATGTAGTTGTAGTAGCTGCTGACGAAAATATGACAATAAGAAAGTTCTATGAAGATCACGAGGAAATACCTTTTTCAAGGATCCCTGTATACAAAAATGAGTTAAATGAGTTTACGGGCTTCGTACTAAAGGATGAGATTATGGAAATGATAATCGATGATGAGGGTCAAAAACCCCTTAAGTCCATATCGCGCCCGATAAAAATAGTAAACGAAGAAATGCCGATTATTAAACTTTTCTATAAACTGATTGACCTTAAGGCACACATTGCCATGGTCGTTGATGAATACGGAACAGTTAGCGGACTCGTAACAATGGAAGATGTATTTGAAACACTGATAGGTCTTGAGATAGTCGATGAGATGGACAATGTTGAGGATATGCAAGTACTGGCACGGAAGAACTGGGAAGAAAGGGCAAGAAAGCTGGGGCTGATTAAGTAGAATCGATTTTCCTTAAAATATCAATTGCCGTCATATATCCGCTGTATATTGCACCGGAGAAACCACCGCCAAATTTGCCCCATGCTGAAGCAATATGAAGATTATCGGGCAGCACAGATAAATAATCATTTGATTTGCCCGGGTTCTGAGCAAAACCATATACTGCCCCATCTTTGTTACGGGTGAAGTGTTTTACTGTTAGTGATGTTGCAACTTCAATGTAGTCAATGGCATCCTTCAAACCCGGGACCAGTGCATCCAACCTTGAAGTAATAAGTTCTGCCACTCTGATCTTTTCCATATTATACTCTTCAGGGCTTAAATCTTCCCAGTCTGCAGGATAATCAATACAGCAGGCAGCACCTACGCTTTTGCCTTCAGGCGCAAGATCTGAAGCAACCTGGCTGTAGTCAACGAAAGTAAAACTCCTGCTATCAAAATCAGAATGGTTATTAGAAATAATATCAGCCTGTTTCTTTACCGACTTATCAAATATAAAAGTTGAGTAATGCTTATTTCCAACTGATTTCAGATCGGGCTTAAAACCGTAATAGACTGTAAGCAACGATGCTCCTATTGAAATATTTTTTATTACCTGGCTCAGTTCCTTTCCCTTAGCCGGGGGCATCAAATTTTCAGCCAGGAGTGGTAATGAAGAATTCACTATTATTTCATCAGCATTGTCACAGAATACATTACCATCAGAACTTGCTTTCTTGTATTTTACTCCTGCAGGTTTGTCCTTTTCATATAAGATACCCGTAACCTCATGTTTAAGTTTGATTTCTCCACCATTGTTTATTATTATCAGTGACAGTGCATCAGATAATTTTTGCGATCCGCCCTTGACGAAATTTGCACGTCCACAGTAATAACTGCCCTGTGCGTTAAGGTAATAATTGTATGAGAGTGTATAGGGGTTGTCGTGGAAATATCCGAGGTTGCCAAGAAGAATTAATTTCAGGTCCTCATTACTTATTATTTCATCGAGGAATTCTCCTATACTCCTGTCTTTTTTACCTCTTGAGGCTGCCACTATTCTACGTGCATTGAGGACGTGTTCAAAATACTTTTTTATCCCGTCTTCCTGATCAGGAAAACTGTCAATAAGGATTTCAGCGGCCTTAACGGGGTCATGTGGTATAACAATGTCATGTCTTTCGTTAAAAAACCGGTAAAATTCAGGTAGGGGAAGAAATTCCACGAGGCCGAAAAGTCCCAGGTCATTGAAGATTTTTGTTTTAAGATCGCGCGGGTGCAGTCCGTCCATTTCATGCAGTCCCACCTCCATGGTATAGTCACGACGGGGAAAGGTGGAGGCACATCCTCCTGGCCTGTCATGCTGCTCCAATAACAGTATTTTCTTTCCTTCCTTTGCCAGCTTTGCACCTGATGTAAGGCCTCCGAGTCCGGCACCGATAATGATTATGTCGTAATGCATTTATTTTGGTTTTGAAATTTTTCTCTCAAGTATTGTTATCAATGGAATATTATTAATCATTTACTGCCTGGTATGGGGTATCGTTTATATTCCGCATCTGGGTCGAACATATACCTGTAAGTTATATAATGTTTGGCAGGCAGTGAGCCTACCGACATAAATATCTTTCTCATTTTAGGATTAAAGTCAGCAACCCACGAGAATTCTATCTCCTTATAATGTGATTTTTTGGCCATTACCTTCGAAACTTTCAATATGATACCTGACTCAATTCCCCTGCCCTGGAATTTTGGTATCACTCCCATCAGAACGCCTCTTGCCCGTGTAATTGTCTTTTTATTCTTCAGGTACAGGAATTTAATCATTGCTGGCAGGTTAAGTTTGCCATTCAGGTGTTTCAGGATCATATTCACATCCGGCCACATAAGGTAGATAGCAACAGGTTTATCCTTATAATAAGCCAGCCATATAAATTCTTCGTCAATAATAGCTTTCGCCTTTTTCAGTGTTTTTTTGATGTACTCCGGTTCCATGGGCTCAAAATTTGTTTTAAATGAGGCCCATGCTTCATTATAAACAGCCACAAAATCATTTACCCAACGATCCATTTCTTTCCAGGTGAAATGATGAAATGAGTATTCAGGTTTTCTTGCAATCCATTCAGCAATTTTGTTAAAGCGCGGGGGCAATTCTTTTTTAAGGTCAAGATGAAATCCTTCCTGTTTATAATATACTCTGAAACCGTAAGATTCATAAAGATCACGGTAATAGGGGTGATTATATGCAATTTCGTATGAAGGGTGTGTAAATCCACCGACTAAGAGTCCCCAATATTTGTCGGTCTCCCCGAAGTTAATAGGACCGTCCATTGCCTTCATTCCCCTTTCTTTCAGCCAATTGACAGCAGTATCAAACAATTTATGGGCAGCTGCTTTATCATTTATGCATTCAAAGAAACCCATTCCTCCAGTAGGCTGGTCCTGTTGCCATGCTGCGTTTTCATCTATGAAAGCAGCTACCCGTCCGGTTGGTTTGGAACTATCATTATATAAAATCCATCGCGCAGCCTCACCATGTTTAAAAAAGACATTCCGGTAGGGATCAAAAATAGCTTCTATTTCATTATCAAGCGGGCATACCCATGTATCATCATCCCTGTATATAGACCTGGCAACATCATGAAATACCCTTGCTTGCTTTTTATTTTGAACCTCAATAATTTCCATTGTAATCCCGGGTCTTTAAGACAAGTCTCAGACTTTCCTGTATATTGTGCTAATAATATCAATATATTTGCTTTCAATAACCTGCCTTTTAAGTTTCAGGCTTGCTGACAATTCACCGCTTCCGGGAGACCATTCATCAGACACTAGCCTGAATCTCAACACTTTCTCCCATTCAGTCAGTGTTTTATTAAGCATCTTTATTTCTTCCGAAAACACCTCCTGTACGCCGGGCAGGCAAATAAGCTCATTTATTTCTTCATTATTATAGAGGCCATTGGCGATACACCAGTTCTTAAGGTAATTAAAATTTGGCACCACCAGTGCACTGGCAAATTTCTGATGTTCCCCGGTAACCATTGCCTGGTCAATAAAAGGTGATTCTTTGAGTTTATTTTCAATTATTTGCGGTGCAATGAATTTGCCGTTTGACAATTTGAATATGTCTTTCTTTCTATCTGTAACCTTAAGGAAGGTGCCATCTTCGATATGGCCGACATCGCCTGTATGAAACCATCCTTCTTGGTCAATAACCTGTGAGGTAAGCTCTTTATCCTTATAGTAACCAAGCATCACATTGTGCCCCCTGCATAAAATCTCACCATCATCAGCAATTTTCATATCCACGCCATCGATTAAAGCACCCACCGATCCCAGCCTGCAGAGGGGTGGTTCCTGCCTGTTGATTGTAATAATTGGCGATGTTTCAGTAAGGCCGTACATATTCAGTATTTTAAGGCCTGCGGCCCAGAATATCCTTTCGTGCCTGGCCTGCAAGCTTGCACCCCCGCATCCTACCAGCCTGACTTTACCACCGAGGGCTTCACGCCATTTTGAGAATACCAGCCTGTCGGCTATAGCCAGTTTCTTGTAGTAAATCCATGACTTCTGGCCAAAAGGTTTAAATTTAAGTCCCAGATCAACAGACCAGAAGAATATTTTTTTCTTTAATCCTTTAAGAGCTTTACCCTTTGCTATAACATTATCATATACTTTCTCGAGTATCCGTGGCACTGCGTCAAAGCCTGATGCTTCAATCTCCCTGAGGTTGGCGGCAATGGTACTCATATTTTCCGCATAATATATTGAGGTACCTGAGTACTGGGTCTGGTAATTACCCATACGGCCACCAACATGGCATAATGGAAGAATACTCAGGTATCTGTCTTCCGGTGTAAGCCTGAACACCTGTGAGGCAGCTATGAAATTATGCACCAGGTTCCTGTGTGACAGCATCACCCCTTTTGCCTTTCCCGTTGTTCCCGAGGTATAGATGAGCGATGCCGGACTCTCAGGTAGAATGGTGGTTTTAAGTTTTTCTGCCTTTTTAATAACTGAATCATTACACTTGCTTCCTTTTTCAACTATTTCCGACCAGTTGGGTATGCCACTAATTTCATCAAAAGTGAACACGTGGCTGATGCTATTTACCTGGTCGCAGATCGGCTTAATGGCATTATAAAGCCTTTTATCAGAAATAATAACCATTTGTGCTTCAGAATGTTCAAACACATAACGGTATTCGTCACAGGTCATGGATGTAAAAACCGGAACGTGTATCACTCCAATCATTGACATTCCCATATCAACGAAATTCCATTCAGGACGGTTATTTGTTATGGTAATAATTTTATCGCCTCTCTGGAATCCCAGTTCCAGAAGTCCGTATGCAAAATGGTTTGAGATTTCATTATACTGCCGTGCACTAAAGTATATCCACTTCTTGTCTTTTTTTGCCACCAATGCGTCATGCTTATCGGCAAAATGAAGCATATACCTGTCGAGCAGGTCGAATGTCCTGGTTGGTTCCATGGCTGGTATTTTTATTCTACACAAGATATGAAAAGTACTTTTAATAAGAGTCGAAGAATTATCAAAAACAATTCGACAATTAAGCAATTCAACGATTAAACGTTTACCTTTAGAGCTTATCACAAAATATTGCTATATGAAAGTATTCAAGCCCTGGGTTTTCCAGGGATCAAAAAGTAGGAAAAACTATTTTGAGGGCTGGTATTTCAAGCATGTTTCAGCTGACAGAAAGCAGGTATATGCCATTATACCAGGTATCTCATTATCCGAACATGACAGTCATTCTTTCGTACAGGTTCTTAACGGTTTAACGGGTGAAGCCTTTTATTACAAGTATCCAGTAGGTAGTTTTAAGGCCTCAGGGCGGGTTTTATCAATTCAAGTTGACAGGTCATCATTCTCTACCCATGGCATAAGCCTGAATCTTGATGACAATAGCACAAGTATAAAAGGTGAACTATCTTTTGGTCCTTATAATAATTATCCCTCCACATTGACCAGGCCCGGTATTATGGGCTGGTATTCATTTGTTCCTTTTATGGAGTGCAAACACGGTATTGTCTCAACAGGTCACTTTCTTGACGGAAAGATTGAGGTAAATGGCAAAAGCATCGATTTTGAAAAGGGAAGAGCTTATATTGAAAAAGACTGGGGTAAATCATTCCCCGAATCCTGGATATGGCTACACTGTAACACATTTAAATCATCAGATGCCTCATTTACTTTTTCAGTTGCAAAAATACCCTGGGTGGGAAGTTTTTTTATAGGCTTCATTTCCTACCTGCGTTATGGTACACAGTTGTATAATTTCTCCACCTGGTCGAAGGCTGTAATTCAATCACTTAGCTACAATGATAACATCCTGGATATCACTTTGGCGAATAAGAAACATAAGCTGGTCATAAGGGCTGTTAATAATATGCCGGGCAAACTGAAGGCCCCGGTCTTGGGCTCAATGACACGAATCATAAAAGAAACCGTTGATGCAAGTATTGAAATAAAACTCCTGGATACAGAAGGAAAGGTTATTTTTCAGGATGAAGGAACAAGGGCAGGTATGGAGTTAATTGACAAAATGCTTGATTATTTTTAATAAATCAAAGTAAGTTCAAACATTCAAACTCTCAAACCATTCAAACTGTTGACCAAGCTTGTTGAATTATTACCCAGACCTATTAATATCCCGATTCAACGATTTAACACTTCAACAATTAAACTATACCTTAAAATGATTAAATTTGAGCCGCAAGCAATTATTAAAACAATACATAAAATGAAAAAGGCAATAAGATTTTCTATTTATATTATAATGGCAGCTGTTTTGGTTAGCCTCAGCGGCTGTCAGAAGGATAGAGTAACGCTCCTGACCGATGGCGTATGGAAATTTGAAAATATCACCACGAAAAGTGAAGATGAAGCAGTAAAAACTCTTGTTGCTGGCTTCAAAGCCGCTTATACCGATGGCACAATGCAATTTTTCAGTGATGGCACATATATTAAAGAATTTCCTCTCATTGACGATGAAACAGGCACCTGGGAATTGGTGGGAGAAACGCAGTTGGTTTTCACTCCTGATGGAGGTGTGGTGCAAACCGCTTCTATTGATAGAATAAGAAAGAAGGAACTGGTATATCTTGAAACTTTTCTTGATCAGAATCAAAACCCCTTTAACACAAGAACCACCTGGGTAAAATAAATTACCAGGGCGGTCAACCACCTGAATGGTCACTTGCTGCCGATATATCAGGCGTTTTGTTTTTTCCGGAACGAAGTGGGTATAAAGGTAAAATTCTTTACACCAAACTTTCTTGCCAGTAATTCCAGTCCGATTAAAGAGATACCTCCTCCGGGCAGGATAGAAACCGAAGCAAAAACCGAAATTCTACCAATATCTTTAAGCTGCTCCAGCGCTGCTTTTACCTCTTCTTCGGAAGGAGGATCGTCCCTTTCCTTTAACCTTAGTTTTTTCTCAAGCATCCTGAAAAATAACTGGGCCATATCACGTGTTTCCCGCGCTTCCTGGCCAAAGCCGGACATAATCTTGTAAATCAGGTTTTTGCGGGTAATCGCATATTCCTGTGATTTAACCTGGTGACGGTAACGGAGTTTATAACGGAGTCGGTTCAGCATGTTTTATACAAGGTCGCAGGCATCGGGTGGCATCCAGTGCGCATCCTTTCCTTCCCATTTAACATTGCCGTCGGTTGCCTTTAGTTTAAAATCCGGGGCCCTAGATCCAATTTCCAGTGTAAAAGCCATAATATCTGTTTTTTTAATTCTTCCTTTGTTAAAAGAACAAGATTAGGTGATTAAATCAACCCATCATTCCAATATTCCAATATTCCAACGGATAACAACCTCATCAGAGCTCCAACATTACCGGGTCACCCAGGCCCAGTTTCTTAAGCTCGGGAACCTGCGTCCTGGCATCACCGGCAATCACATAATACATCCTTGAAGGATCGATATATTTATTAACCAGTTTTTTATGTTGATCTATTGTAAGGCCACGCACAAAATCCTCCTGCTGTTTGATATAATCATGCGGCAGGTCATATTTACTTATCTGGCTCAACATACCTATAAGGGATCCCTGGGTTTCAAAGGCTCTTGCATTTGATTTAAGCAGCGCATCCTTTGTAAAATCAATATCATCCTGGGCAATACCGTCACGATATTTTTCCATTTCATCCTTAAATATCTTAACAGATTCATATGTGGCGGTGGTACGAACGCTCGAGCTTGCCGAGAAATTACCGGTGCAGGAACCACCCGAAAAGCTTGTTCTGGCACCGTAGGTATAACCTTTTTCCTCTCTCAGGATGAGGTTCACAATGCCGTTAAACGACCCTCCCAGCTTGTAGTTGGCAACATATGCCGGGTAAAAATCAGTATGTTTACGGGGAATGGCTATATTGCCTATATTGATAACAGATTGCTTGGCATCCGGGAAATCAACAAAATATATTTTTGACTTTTCCGGGTTAGCCGGGATATTAAATTCAGGGATTTCCACATCCTTTTTCTCCCACCTGCTTTCCAGTGAAGACAGTGCGGCTTCCACTCTTTCGCGGTCTATATCTCCTACAATATGAAACCTTGTTAAAGAAGGTGACAGTTTGGACTTATAAAATTCTTTAAGGTCATCAATTGTAATTCCTGGCACCGTTTCTTCCGTACCGCTTAACGGAACTGAAAAAACATGATCTTCGCCATACATGAGTTTATCAAGTGTGCGAGATGCCATATATCCGGGATTAGCTTTATTCCTCGCAAATGAATTCATCACCCTTTCTTTGGCAAGTACAAATTCAGTGCTGTCCCACCTTGGCTCAAGCAGCATTTCTTCCACAAGGTCCACTGTCTTTTCAAAATTCCGTGACAGGGTATTAACAGAAATCACTATTTCTTCGCTGCCCGCCCTGATATTAATTGAGGCACCCAGAAGATCAATGGCTTCTTCCAGTTCTTCAGGGGTTTTAGTGGCTGTTCCTTCGTTCATAAGCTGCGCCATAAGACTGGCAGTGCCTGCCTTATCAAGTTCTTCCAGGAGATGTGAACCGTCAATTTCAAAAGTATATCTGACCAATGGCAATTCATCATGTCTGATGCCATACATTCTTATACCGTTGTCCAGTTCACCGGTCCATGTTTTAGGAAGTGTGATTGCGGGGTCAGGTCCAATTGCGGGTATGACAGACCTGTCGAAGCTTGTTTCTGTTTTTTCAATGATTTCATCCTCAACAACCTGTGACTGATCAACCTCCGTTGCTTCAAGTACATTCTCCTCAACAATACCTGCATCGACTGATGCCTCAGCAATTAAGTCAACCTGTCCCCTGGGGACGAAGCTGGTTGACACAAAGTGTTTTCCCTTGATATATTTTTCATACACTCTCATTATATCATCAATAGTAACGGACTGTATATTCTGCAGATCTTCAGTTACAAAGCCGGGATCACCCGCATATTCATTATATCTCGCAAGCTGGAATGACTTACCGAGGACGGAACTCATACCGTTATAGAATCCTGTTTCCAGTCCTGCCTTTATCTTTTCAAGGTCATTTTCAGTTATTCCTTCCTCCTCGAAAAGATCGAATGCCTCGGAGACTGCTTCCTCAACTTCAGACAGGGAATGTCCCGGGTAGGCGTTTACGGAAACGTAGAATTTGCCGGCCAATTCCAGTGAACGGTTGTATACCCTTGCTCTTGAGGTTAATTTTTTATCTCTCACAAGCACTTTGTAAAAAGGAGCCTTTTTACCACTGCCAAGTAACTGGGCAAGGAAATCCAGGGCATATGAATCTGGATGATATTGTTCCACTGTTGGCCATACCATCGTCAGCTCCGGTGTGCGTGCGAAATTATCTTCGTGGTATAGCTTTTTTGTTTCGGATAAGGTAACCGGCATCGGTGGCAAATCGCTTACTTTTTCGCCGCCTGGTATTTCACCGAAATATTTATCAACCAGCTGTTTTATCTCTTCGTTATCAAAATCACCCGCAATGGTCAGCGTGGCATTATTTGGCACATAGTATTTAGCATGGAATTCCTTTACATCTTCGATGGTGGCATTGAAGAGATCTTCCATCTCACCTATAACCTGCCATGAATAGGGGTGACCTTCGGGAAACATGTTTTTATCTATCACATAACCGGTATGACCATAAGGCCTGTTATCGTAACTCTGCCTTTTCTCGTTTTGCACAACGTTTTGCTGATTCGCAAAGGCCGATTTTGTAACAGTATTACTGAGGTATCCCATCCTGTCGCTCTCAGCCCATAAAACCATCTCAAGGGCATTTTTAGGGACCACCTCAAAGTATATTGTTCCATCATTGCTTGTTCCGCCGTTCAGTGTCCCGCCAGCACCCTGGATAAGTTTAAAAAACTGGTCCTGGCCAACATTTTCTGATTGCTGGAACATCATGTGTTCAAATAAGTGTGCAAAGCCTGTGCGGCCAGGCTTCTCACGGTTCGATCCAACATGGTACTGTATTGCCACAGCCACAATTGGATCAGACTTATCCTGGTGCAGGATAACATCCAACCCGTTATCAAGCTGGTATTTTTCATATTCAATCTTTAATTCACTCTGTTCTTGCTGTGAAGTACAGGCACCCAGTATCAGGGCGATTATCCCTGAAAGAATAAGAAGACGTGTTTTCATTATTTTATCAGTTTTGGTATTATGTTCAAAATATTGACGGATAAAAGTACAAAAAACAATCAATACAAATCAATACACTGGAACTCCTGATAATATTTTAAATAGTTCGATGATTTTTCTCCCTGCTCCCTGCTACACCACCACCCAGGTAACATACAATTTGTAAACCAGTGAAAGAATAATGGCTCCCAGGAAGAGACCTACAAAGCCAAATGCTATAAGACCGCCGATGGCGCCAAAGAAAATAACCAACATTGGAACATCGGCCCCTTTACCCATAAACAGGGGCTTGAGTATATTATCTATAAGTCCCATTACAAGAAAATATACGGTCCATAAAGCTGCCGGCAGAGGATCCCTGAAAGCAAAGAGGTAAATGATCAGTGGTATGTTAAAGAGAATTGCGGGTATCTGGGCAATAGTCATTATCAGTAAGACAATGATCCATACCGCAGCCAATTGTATGTCGGCTAATATCAGTCCTATACCCATAAGGGTGGTCTGTATTATTGCAACCCCGAGTACACCTGTTGCAACATTACGTATGGTAGTCAGCGAAGCATTAAGGAATTCTTCTCCCCGCTCGCCGGCGACTTTTTCAAAGATATTCTTCCCCGATTGGGAAGCATTCCTGAAATAGGCAAGAAAAATACCTGCCAGCAGAATGGACAATGCAAATTGTAATATACCCATGCCTGTATCGGCAATGGTTCCCAGCAGTTTTTCGGCAAAATTACTTATCTGTGGCATAAAGCCTTTGATTGACTCACCAAGATTTTCAGATGCCTGCAGCCATGCATCATGAAGCCATTGTCCAATAATGGGCCAGTCGGCAACAGATTCGCTGGGTGGCGGGATCTGCAATTCTCCTTCAGGTATAATGTCCACCAGGTATTTGACACCGTCAACAAGCTGGTTGACAAGCCATATGCTGGGTAATACAAGCACTGCCATTCCGACAATGGTTATAAGTAAAGCTGCAAGTTTTTTATTGCCCCACAAATATTTACTTAGCCATTCCATCGCGGGAAACAATATGATGGCTATAATAAGGGCCCAGAGCAGGACATTTATGAAGGGCTGTACTATCTTATAACATAGGAAAATAACAAGAAATAAACCTCCAAGCTTGAGTATCAGGTCCAGGGAGATATTGAATATTTTCTTTTTTTCTTCTCTTTGCGGATCGCTTTTTGCACTCATTTACCAAAGATTATTATTTACCGAAGATAAATAATTACATGAAATGAATACGAATTTTTCCCTGGCTGAATGGATTAATTATTCTGGATACCCTGTTAGAATTTAAATTTTTCTTATTTCAGGAATCCTGGTTTTTCGTGTTTCGTCTGCTATTTTGCTTATTTCCTTAAGTAATTCTTTCGGTATGGGTACTTCTACTTCCTCAGAGGAAAATTCGACCCCTCTCATCCTGGTAATCTTCAGAAAAAGTCTCATGGGCTTTTCCATTCTGGTGAACATCAGGTTGTCAGCGGCATCCTCCAGTATTTTTATTTTATCTGCAAGAGCACTTGTACTGACGGCAAAAGCATAGGTGCGGCCTTTGTCATTTTTGATAATGTCCTCTAATTTTTTTAGTATGCTTTCCTGATATGTTTTTGAAAAAAGCAAAAGGTTTAATGCCGACCCAAAGACCATTGTACCGGCACTGGTTTTAATGAGTGAGTTTTCAGCTTTTTCAATTGCTTCGTCCCATATCTCTGGCTTTAATACGTTAGCCCTCAGGGTATAGTCCCCTGTTTTTTCACATCCTCCGGCATGAGGATCAAAATCAATGTAAGCCACCTTCCCTGTATATTCTTTAAGGTCAATACCATATAGCTTGTACAAGGCTGTTTTTACCCATTCTCCTGAAGGGTATTGCAGGGGAAGGCCTATTAAAGAACCCCCCGCTTTCAACCATGATGCAACAAAGGCAAATTCGACCAGTGGTTTGCCTGTACCACCGGGGCCGCTGATAAGTGTTGATGAAGGAGTCATTATACCATCGGGTATCAACTCTTTCAACCATTTTATATCAGTTGTTAACTGGGGCATACTATAAATTGTTAACTCTTACAAACCTACACCTGCTATCCTCGCACCACACTCCGGGCACTTGCCGTTCTCAATGTGATTATATGTGGTTGCGAAATAGGACCTTTTAATAAGCGTATAACCACATTCAGGGCATACAGTATTAGAATCTCCTGATGTTCTGATATTGCCGGGATACACATAATGCAGACCTGCATCAAAACCAATTTCTTTTGCCATCTGCAGGGTATGTGCCGGGGTAATAGGCACATCCTTCATTTTGTAAGCAGGCATGAAGCGGCTTATATGCCAGGGTACGTCTACACCCAGCTCATTGGCCACAAAATTAGCCATATCCTTAATCTCTTCCGGGTCATCATTAATACCCGGAATAATAAGGCTGGTGACTTCGAGCCAGATGTCCATTTGTTTGATTTTCTTTAAATTATCAAGAACAGGTTGTAACCGGGCGCCTATTATGTTCCGGTATGTCTCATCCCTGAAGGCTTTAAGATCAATATTTATACCGTCAAGGTAGGGGCCAATCATATCCAGCATCTCGTACGTCATAAAACCATTTGATACATAAATGTTTTTCAGCCCTACTTCGTGCGCCCTTATAGCAGTGTCATAGCTGTATTCAAAAAATATTGTTGGTTCTGTATAGGTATAAGCAATTATTTTACAATCCCTTCTTTGTGCATTATCAACAATTTGTTCAGGTGTGGCTTCCTGTCCCAGTCCCAGGATTTCACCGGAAATGATCTGTGAGATATCCCAGTTCTGGCAAAAACGACATCTGAAATTA
Source organism: Bacteroidales bacterium (assembly GCA_041686075.1). Lineage (GTDB taxonomy): Bacteria > Bacteroidota > Bacteroidia > Bacteroidales > VadinHA17 > UBA9300. Next base: position 49,604 of record JAWLEO010000028.1, read on the forward strand.
CACCCCGGTGTGGCAACAGAAAATGCTTCCGAGCCAGGATAGAAATGATACAAGGGTTTCTTCTCTATGGGGTCAACATGCTGAGTGATGGTCCTTCCATATACCTTTGTATATAGTGTGCCATCCTTATTTTCCCTTATTATGCATATTCCTTTTTTCCCGGCGGCAATCTTACAGCGGTGTGCACACAGATTGCATTGTACCTTTTTGTTATCGAGCTTCTGGTACAATAGGGCTTCATTCTCCATGAAGACGTTTTTTCTTTTCCAGCAATTCGTCATGCGATTCCTTATGATCCGGGTCAGGGACACATGCATCAACAGGACATACTTCAGCACACTGGGGCTCATCAAAGAAACCTACGCATTCAGTGCATTTATCGGGATCAATAATATAAATGGTATCACCCGCTGAAATAGCCTCATTGGGACATTCAGGAACACATACATCGCAGGAAACACAATCTTCAGTAATCATGTAAGCCATAATAAACCTCCTATTTTTTTTTATTTGTTAAGTTTTAAAAAACGAAAATTATTCTCGGAATAATAGTTGTAGATCCGGGAATAACACTAATTATAAAGTTAAAGAGAATATTACTTATGCGCAAAATTATTTAGATTTATTTTAGAGAGTTTGAATCTAATCGATTCGTCCTCTTGGCCTCCTGTTTTTACCCTCCCTGCCCGTAAGCTTATCGCCAAGGTCAGTCCTGGCTTTTTCTGCCAGTTTTTCCATTTGGGCAAGTATTTCAGGATGTTGTTCTTTTACATCATACCTTTCACCCGGATCCCTTCTAAGGTTATAAAGTGCATATTGGGCCCTGCCACGGGAGTAGGGCCCCGGGAACCCGTCCATTCCGGGTAGTACATCCCTGTATGACCTGTGATCATGGGGAAAGACCAGTTTCCACTGGCCCATGCGCACGGCTTCAAGATCATTGTTGTGGTAATAATAATAAAATGATTTCCTTGGCTCGGCATTTTCGTCTCCGCGCAGGATAGGCAGAATGCTTACACCGTCAATAATATGATCGGGCAGCTGTGTGCCTGTAATTTCTGCTAAGGTAGGAAGTATATCAATTGTAGAAGCAAGCCTGTTTGTAATCTGTCCGGGCTCAATCATAGCCGGCCAGTGCATGATGCAGGGTTCACGAACTCCGCCTTCCATACTTGTTCCCTTGCCTTCTTTAAGTCCGCCGGTGGATCCGCCATGATTGCCGTAATTAAGCCAGGGCCCGTTATCGCTTGTGAAAATAACAAGGGTATTGTTAATCAAAGCATTTTTCTCAAGCGCTTTTATTATCTCGCCAACAGACCAGTCTATTTCCATAATCACGTCACCATACATCCCCTGGCTGCTTTTACCCCTGAACTTGTCGGAAACACCCAGTGGGACATGGGGCATCGAATGGGGTATATACAGGAAGAAGGGTTCATCCTTATGCCTTTCGATAAAGCTGACGGCTCTCTCGGTGTAACGTGTGGTTAGCCTGTCCTGGTCTTCCAGGCTTTCAAGGTACTCAATAACCTCATTATCCTCGATAAGAGGCAGGGGAGGGTAATTAGCCTTGCCGGGCTTCAGGGATTCTTCTGTAACCGGACCCCCGTCATAGTCAACAGGCCACATATCATTTGAATAGGGTAGGCCCAGGTGTTCATCAAAGCCATGCTGAAGCGGAAGGAAGGGCTCAAGGTCGCCAAGGTGCCACTTACCGAAAATGCCTGTTGCATATCCTTTCTGCTTGAGTAATTCCGCTATGGTCATTTCATCGGGGTTGATGCCTGTCGGTGAGTTGGGGCCGAAGACCTGCGGCATGTTAAGCCGGTTGGCATAACAGCCGGTAAGCAAGGCCGCCCTGGACCCTGAACAGGCACCATGTGCTGAAAGGAAATCTGTAAACCTCAAACCGTTGACGGCCAGCTTATCAAGGTTAGGAGTATCATAGCCCTTTGCCCCGTAAGTGCCCAGGTCACCATAACCCATGTCATCACAGAAGACGATCACAACATTCGGGGTGCTGATATCAGGCTTTTCATCCTGGCAGGAGTGAAGGCTAAGTAGTAAGGGAATGGCAGATAGGGCAATCAAAAATCTTTTCATAACAGGTAATAACTTTTGGCTTATCATATGTAAAAATAACAAATCATAATTAATACTTGATTTGCTTTGTTTATGATAACTAAACTTTATGTTTAATTATTTTTAAATAAAAATGAACAAAGTTTAAACCCGTGTGTTAATAAAATAAATATTAACAATAAAATCTAAAATCATGAGAAATTTACTTAACAAATTGACAAAGCGTAATTTGATTTTTCAAATTGCCGTTGTAAGCGCACTCACATTGACATTTTCATCATGTGAGAAAGAAGCTATTGCTCCTGGATCTGACGATGCCGCCTTGAAGAAAGGCCGTGCAATGTCAGCTGCCGCACCTGCTCCATCTGATCAATCAATCGCCGCCATAGCAATTGAGGCAGGGTTTAGTGAATTGGTGGAGGCTCTCGGTTATGTTGATGCCGAACTCGATGCAGGACTGGTTGATCTTTTCCTCGATGGTACTGACCAATACACCGTCTTTGCCCCGACAAATGATGCTTTTGAGGCTCTTTACGAAGCCCAGGGAATAGAAGACATTTCCGATCTGCCTGCCGATCTTGTACTTGATATACTGTTTTATCATGTAACCGAAGGACGTCGTGCTTCCAACAGTGTTGTTCCTCCAAGGGGAGTAAGAACAATAGAGACCCTGCTTGGCGAAACATTTAATGTAAAACCTGACCTTTCAATAGAAGCTATAGGTAATACTGCCAACATAAAAGCAGCTGATATTTCAGCCAGCAATGGAATTATCCACATAATAGATGCTGTTATACTCCCGATAGAGTAAGAGAATATAAAAAAATATAACTCCAATGAAAGCCGCCCCGGGCGGCTTTTTGTGATGTATTATATCCACCATTCCCTCCGCCACCCTTGCCCCCTGCTCCCTGCTCCCTTGCCCCCTGCTCCCTGCCCCCTGCTCCCTGCCCCCTGCCCCCTGCCCCCTGCTCCCTGCCCCCTGCTCCCTGCCC
>JAWLEO010000029.1:0-50545 GCA_041686075.1 Bacteroidales bacterium
CGGTTTATGGAGACGAAAAAACAATATTTCAAAGAACTTAATCGATCGTTATGTAAACGATGTTATGATATTTTGGTCTTCCTTAGATGTAAACGATGTATTGATATTTATCAACTAATTCTTAGCACTTTATTTTACAATTTGTTATTTGTAATGATTATAAATTAGGCAGAGATTCGGGATTTTTGTAGAGTTGGTGGAACTTATATTAGGTGGAACTTATATTAATAGAATGTAAAAGTAAAGTGAATATCAATATAATTTTGGGTTGATTAACACCATCTGTATAAACATAAACCCGGAAATAAGTTCTGGGTTTATACAGATGGTTTAAAATTACTGATTATTAAATGATTATTAAAACTCAAAGATAAATATAATAGTATAATAGATAATAGTATAATAGATAGTAGTATGAGTGTAAATTTAAAGATTATTAAGAGATATTTGGATGGTATTGAAAAACAACATAGGGATGATTACGAAAAGATTCTAAATTGGTTTTTGGACATCTCAGCTGAAAAAGAACTAAGACGTAATTATTATGATTATTGGAATGAGATGCCTCTAGAAAAAGACATTAAAAAAGATAATGATAAACAAAAAATACATGGAAGCATATATCATAGAATGTACCTTGATGAAAATAAACATCTCCAAAGAAAAAAAACAGTCCAAAAGCATATAAATAATATTACCAGAATTGCTGCAATTTTATTTATTCCCTTACTTTTATATTTTCTTTTAAGCAATAATATTTTTACAACCTATTCTGAGACTGCTTTTTCAGAGATTTATGCTCCATTGGGTGCACGTGCCATGTTTACATTACCTGATGGATCTTCAGGTTGGCTTAATAGTGGCTCATTTCTAAAATTTCCCACTGAGTTTAAAAATAAAACCAGGAATGTAGAATTAAAAGGGGAGGCGTTTTTTAAAGTCAAATCAGATGAAGGAAAACCCTTTATAGTATCAGGAACAGAGATTGAAGTTGCTGCATATGGTACTTCATTTAATGTTAATTCCTACCCAGAAGACATGCTAAATAAGGTTACTTTAATAAAAGGCAAAATTCGTTGTTATTCAACATTTGATGGTAAAAGGAATAGTAAAAAATATCTTAATCCCGGTGAAATGCTTGTAAATGATAGAAATAATTATTCATATAATAAAATAATAGATGTTGACACTTCTAAAATAACAGCATGGAAAGATGGCAAGCTTGTTTTTCGAGATGAAACTTTTGATGAAGTTGTCAGAAAGATAAACCGCTGGTACAATGTGAATATTGTTATAAAAGATGATGAATTGAAAACCTACAGGTATATAGCAACCTTTCAGGATGAAACACTGGATGAAGTTTTAAAACTTCTTAAGCATTCAGCACCAATTGATTATAGGATTGAGGATAGAACAAAAAAAAAGGATGATATGTATAAAAAGAAAACAATAGAGTTGTATTATAAACATAAATAGAATTATTTAATAAAAAGTTAATAATCTAAACATAATTATTATGAAACCATACACATGACATTTTGAAAAAAGAGGAAAGCTTGGTTGCGCTTTCCCCTATAATTAAGCAAGCTACATGATAAATTAACCTTAACCTGCTAAACATTACAAAAGTATGAAAAAAATATTTGTATTAAGCGAGCAAACATTAGAGTTTTGCTCTTTAAAAATCATAAAAATCATGAGGAATCTTCTGATATTGTTATTCATTACTGCTCTACAGGTTTATGCTGAGGATTCTTATTCGCAGGAAGCAAAATTGACTCTAGACCTTACTAATGTTTCCGTTGAGGATGTATTAAATGCACTTGAAAACCAGAGTGAATTTTATTTCTTATGTAATAAAAAACTGGTGGATGTTGAAAGAAAGGTTGATATACATATGAGAAATAAAAACATTGACAATATATTAACCAGTGTATTCAATGGTACTGATGTTGATTATTTAGTAATGGGCAGACAGATTGTTTTGACTCCTGGCAATTACTTGGGGAGTTTAGTAAATATGCAAGTACGGAATCAACAAGGAAAAACCATTAAAGGTACTGTCACTGATGTTACTGGAGAAGCCTTGCCAGGAGTAACCATTGTTGTAAAAGGAACCACGAATGGTACTACCACTGATGCTGATGGAAATTATACATTGAATAATGTTTCTGATGATGCAATACTTGTTTTTTCGTTTGTGGGAATGCAAACGGAAGAAGTTACAGTAGGTACTAAATCCACTATCGACCTGGTAATGGAAGAGGAAACTTATGGATTGGATGAAGTTGTAATAATTGGATATGGTGCAGTTAAAAAGAGTGATTTAACCGGTGCTGTTGCATCAGTATCCGAGCAAGATATGACTCTGGGAGGATCTGTAGTTTCTGCACAAAAAGCTTTACAGGGACGTACAGCAGGGGTTTTAGTACAAAGTAACTCGAATGAACCGGGTGGAAGCGTTTCTGTCAGGATCCGTGGATCAAACTCAATTAGTAGTAGTAACGAACCTTTATATGTTATAGATGGATTTCCGGTGAGCCGTGAAACTGGCCTTAACTTAAATCCTAATGATATTGAGTCAATGCAGATATTAAAAGATGCTTCTGCTACGGCTATTTATGGTGCTCGTGGAGCTAACGGAGTGATTTTAATTTCAACTAAAAGAGGCAAAGAAAGAGTTCTTAATGTATCTTATAATGGATATACAGGAGTACAGAATATTGTTAATCCATTTGATATGCTCAATGGCTTACAATACATGGAGTTGGCTAATGAGCTCCATAAAGAATATCCAGGACAGGAAAATGAAGAATATGCTGTTTATACGCAATCACAATTGCAAACACTTGCAGATGTGAATACAAATTGGGTTGATGTATGTACCCGACCCGGAAAGATTCAGAATCATTACCTACAGGCTACCGGTGGGAGTGACAAATTAAAAATAATGAGTAGTTTGGATTATTACAGTCATTTAGGTGTATTGAAGAACACGAATCTTCAGCGTTTTACAGGACGTATAAATGTAGATCAGCAAATTAATGATTTTATTAAAATGGGAGCCAGTTTATCTGCTATACATAGAGAATCACAGTTTAAATATTTTGGTGGATATGGGTGGACATCTAATGTATTAGGTCCTATTTTAAGTTATAGTCCTGTCATAAAGCCTTATAATCCAGATGGGACATTTGGGCGACCGCCGGGAGGAAGAGGTGATAATCCGTTGGCTAATTTAATGGGTAGAGATAATGACTTGAAAGAGGATAATCTTCTCGCAAATATGTCGTTGGATATTGGACCGATAAAAAATCTTACTGCTAGGTTCATGGGAGGTTATGAAACTAATCACCATTTTCACGGAAGGTATTTGAAATCATCGACTTACGTTGGTAGTATCGATAATGGTAAAGCTCATTTAGTTGATTATGCATCTTCTCACCAGGTTTATACTTCTTATTTAACGTATGAGAACGAATTCAGTGGAATACACTCTTTGAGTGTAATGGGAGGATATTCGTATGATAAATTCATAGCTGAACATCGTGAAATGCATAACAAAGGATATCCCACGGATTTATTTTCATACAATAACCCTGATGCAGGTTCAATAATTACAGGTATCGCTGGAGATAAATATGAGAATATTTTAATTTCCTCTTTTGGACGATTAAATTACTCGTTTAAAGATAAGTATCTTTTTACTTTTACTTTGAGATATGATGGATCCTCCCGGTTTGGTGAAGAAAATCGATGGGGAATGTTTCCCTCCGGTGCCTTTGCTTGGAGGCTCAGCCAAGAGCCTTTTATTATGGATATGGGAGTATTCTCAGATCTTAAGCTCAGGCTGGGTTATGGGAAAACCGGAAATGATCAAATTGGTAACTATGCCTCTTATGCATTAGTTAATACTACACATTATACTTTTAACCAAACAACGAATGTTACAGGTACTCATTTGAGTTCAAGTAACCCTGAAAATAAGGCATTGAAATGGGAGACCACCTCACAGTACAATGTGGGGTTAGACATGGGCTTCTTTGAAGGACGTTTTTCATCCACATTGGATTTTTATTATAAAAAAACTGAAGACCTGTTGGTTAGGATAAATCTGCCACGCTATAGCGGATTTTCTTCAGGACAGAGCAACGTAGGATCCATGGAAAACAAAGGATTCGACCTTAGTGTTACTTCGAGGAATTTTATAGGAGATTTTCGATGGTCTACAACGGTTAACGTTTCAGCCAACCGGAATAAAGTAATTAAAATTACTGGAGAAGGAGATGACATATACTTTACTACTGGTTTGGGAGGTAGATATAAAGAGTATGCTGTCATTCGCGGAGGAGAATCTTTAGGATCATTATTTGGTTATATTTATCTTGGAGTTATACAGGAAGGCGAGGAATATGGCCCACAACCACTTTCCGTAGCTGGTGATCCTAAATTTAAAGATATTTCCGGTCCGGAAGGAGAAGGTCCCGATGGTGTAATTACATCAGCTGATCGTACCATCATTGGGTCAGCATACCCTGATTTCATTTTCGGGATTAATAATTCATTTTCTTATAAAAATTTCGATTTGTCCATATTTTTTCACGGTTCTGTAGGTAACGATTTATTTAATTTCAACCGAATAATAATGGAACGAAGTATAACAACAGATGCGCTTGATCGTTGGACACCTGAAAATACCGATACAGATATTCCTCGTAATGGATTCCAGGATATTCAATATGGTTCGTATACAAATACTCATTTTATCGAAGATGCTTCTTTTATACGCTTAAAAAATCTCACATTAGGTTATACAATTCTGGAAAATTGGAATTTTGTACAATCGTTAAGAATCTATTTTATGGCTGAAGATTTACTTACTATTACTGATTATACCGGATGGAATCCCGATGTAAATACCAGAGGATACGAGAGCGATTCTACTATGCCTACCAGACTTGGAGGAGGCCCTCAATCAGGTATTGGAGGAAGTACAACATCTGCGAATGGAGGAGCAGGCCTTGATTGGAACTCTTATCCTGCTATGAAGACATTTACATTTGGGATAAACGTTAAATTCTAATAGCGAAATTAATATGTTTAAGAAAAAATTTAATGATATGAGATATTTATTTTTTATCGTAGTACTGGTAATTGCAGGAAGTTGTACAAAATTGGAACCGGAAATGTATAGTGATTTGACAACTGGCAATGCCTATTCATCAGAGAGCGACATTAATGCTGCTCTTGTTGGAGTGTATTCAGATTTGAGACCAGCTGCCGGAGATTCATATCTTTATAGGGCTGGCTATATTGTAACGCTTACTGATTATGGTTGTGATATGGGTTATTCCCATTACGGAGGAGATATCCATAAGATGGGTCTGTCAACATACGATCCTCATAATCATTATTTTAGTTCTAACTGGGGTAATATTTACAAAACAATAAGTGATGCTAATGTGTTGATATCAAAAATTGAAAATGTAAGCATGGATGAGACCAAGAAAAAGCAGATTATAGGTCAAGCTCGATTTCTGAGGGCACTGGCCTATTTTGATGTAACCAATGCATTCGGACCTGTACCATTGCTGACAGAAATGACGAACCCTGCAGATACTTATAATATGCCTCTTTCTCCAGTTAGTGAGGTAGATGCTGTAATTATTGAAGATTGTAAGTATGCAATTGATAATCTTCCTGATAAGTGGCCTCCTGATGGTATAGCAAGAGCCACTAAAGGAGCTGCAGCAACCTTGTTAGGGAAAGTCTATTTGCGAGCTCATGATTACACTAATGCAAAAACATACATTGATATGGTTCTGCAACTAAGAAATGAGGGTGTGTATGCATTGAATCCCGATTTTAAAAATGTGTTTTCTGGGAGTAATCCAGCAGATATGGGAATGATTTTCGGCATCTTGCATGAATCCTCTATTAACGGAGGTGAGATTGCTAATCACTTTGCTGCTAGCGATAATCCTGAAGTACCTCACAGATGGGGATATTATGCAGTGTCTCTGGAATTCTGGAGAAAATATGATGATGCAGATCCCAGAAAACAATTCTTTTATTACAATTACGAAGGTTATTCTCAGCGGGATGAAACCACCTCGTATGGTTTTTATTACATGGTTCCAGATCCAGGACAGACCACACCTCCTAATGATACTACGAAGCTTATGCAAAATATATGTACAAAAAAATACTCTTATGAGATGATTGAACAATCATATCTTGATAGTAGAACGAATTATGTATTTCGTTTAGCTGATGTTATTTTGTGTAAAGCGGAAGTAGAAAATGAATTAAGCGGACCAGGATCAGCTTTGCCTTATCTGAATGAGATTCGTGCAAGAGCAGGAGCAACGGAATATGGAGATCCTGGATTCCCAATACCAGCAACCAAAGATGAAATGGCACAAAAAATATTGGATGAACGTGGATTTGAGCTGGTATTCGAGTTCCATCGCCGCAATGATTTAATTCGTTTTGGGAAATGGGTGGAAACAACAAATGATTACCTTCAATCAATTGGAACAGCCATAACTGTTACTGAAGAAATGAAATATTTTCCGTATCCATTGGTTGAGACTTATTTGCACGAAGAAATGGCTGCTGCTAATTCAAGTAGATATGTTCATTAAATATTGACTTATTAAAAATTTTACTTGAATTGAAGAGGAAAATGTAAAAATTAATCCACTGTTTGACTATAGTTTTTCTTTTACAGCCAGTGGTTTTTATATAATTGCTTATAAAGTAAATTTGGAGATTTTATTTCCTAAAGCTGAATTTTATGAACAGGAAAGTTATATTAAATAGAAGTATTTGGATAATACTTCTTATAATTATAATCGTGTTTGGTTTTTGGTTGTATTATTCCCACAGTATTACAATAAAAAGTATCAAACTTATTTCTCCTAATAATTATGCGTTTCAGGAGGATATAAATATAGTTTTGAACAAGCCGGCATCTGTTTTCATTAGATATTGGAAAGAAGGTTCTCCTGTTAAGTATCGTACAACTAAGACAAATAAAAGAAATAATAATACTGTTCACTTATTATTGCTCGAAACCAATACTACATATAAATACCAGGTAGTTATTGACCGCTTAGTTAATATTTCCTCAGAAGTTTTTTCTTTTGACACGAGAGAACAATCACCATGGTTAGAACGGGAGTGGATAAAAAGCAATAGGCCCCATGATGCTAAAGCAATGGGAGATGGTTTGGTATTATTGTGCGGATCCAAAATTCCTGGATATATTTGCATGGTAGATAAACTGGGCAATATACGCTGGTATTGGCAGATAGATGATATAGGTGTGCGTCTTGCCACTCTTACACCTCAGAACACCATTGTTGCTGTGTTACGGCCACCCATAAAAGATGTGATTGATGATGCGTCGGAAAAGGAGAAAGAATATCTTAGAAAAATAAAGCGACCTATGCGAAGGGGAAGAATTGGTTATGCCGGAGGGGCTGCAATTGTTGAAATAGATCTTACAGGTAAAACGCTATGGAGGATTGATCTGTATAACGACAAAGAAAAGAAACGAAAGATCATTCATCATGATATTCGAATGGATAAAAATAAAAATATTCACACTTTGTGCAGAGCGAGCAAGGTTTTAGACATGTCTCAGATAGGTGGTTCTGGAATAGATACTTTAGTTGGAGATGGTATAGTGGTTATGGATACAACCGGAAAAGTAATTTGGGAATGGAGTGCATGGGATGTGTGGGACGTGAAGAATGATCCCTATATTGAAAAATTCGCATATGACCGGTTTCATATAAATGCACTTAATTTTGACAGAGATAATAATTATTTGCTTTCTGTAGCTATTGAAGATCAAATATGGAAAATTAATTCGAAAACCGGAGAATTAATGTGGAAACTTGGGAGAAATGGGGATTTTAAAATGGATACAAGTTCATATTTCTCCTTTCAGCATGCAGTAAATATAAATTCGGAAGGAGATATTATGTTATTTGATAACTCTCTGGATAAAAAAGTATCTCGTGCTCTTTCCTTTAGTTTGGATAGTTTAACAATGTCAGCAATAACTAAAATTAATGCACCATTACCTAAACACATGCATTCAAATCGTATGGGTAGTGCTTACCTGTTACCCAATGGAAATATTTTGCAGACTAGTTCAAAAAGAGGTTTGGTTTTAATTACGTCGGAAAGTGGGGAAGTATTATGGGAATTATTCGATAATCATCTTATTCCTTATCGTGCTGAGTATGTTCCTGTTGAAATATGGAACAAATATTTTCAACAAGAGTGAAGTCTGATCCATGGTTAATTAGACATAAGAAACGAATTATTTATAATAAAAAGAATTAGCTGAAAAGGGGATTAATTATTGCGGTATTACTTTACTTGCAATTAACTGTTTAGTTTATTCAAAGAAACTTATCCTTTCACGCTTAAAACTAGTTCAATCATAAGTATTTGGATAAAAATGTACAAGAAATCTAATTGCTCTATTTAAAACCCTGTGAATTTCAAATTTATCTACTTAGAATAAAAATAAAAGGTATGACTATCAAGAAAAGCTTTTTTCTATGGTTCAGTTTAATATTTGCTGTGAGTTCATCACAATCTTTTGCTCAAAAAGCAACTGTTAAGGAATATAAGAAAGAATTTCCTACTTATTCATTTAACGATCCTGATCCGGTTCCTAATACAGGAAGGATATATCCTTATTTCCGCTTTGATGGCGGTTCCATTGACGCGTCACCAATAGATTGGAAAATGGTGGAATTGGAAAATGATTACATCAGGGTTTTTATTACCCCTGAAATTGGCGGTAAAATCTGGGGAGCCATTGAAAAATCTACAGGGAAAGAATTTATCTATTTTAATCATGTGGTAAAATTCAGGGATATTGCTATGAGAGGACCATGGACATCCGGTGGTATAGAACTAAATTTCGGAACCATTGGCCATGCTCCTACTTGTTCCACACCGGTTAATTATCTTACTCAATCTAACCCGGATGGAAGTGTTAGTTGTGTTGTTGGGGCTATAGACCTCGCTTCCCGCACTCAATGGAGGGTTAAAATTACTGTTCCTCCCGATAAAGCATGGTTTACAACCAACATTCTCTGGGTAAATCCCACACCACTTGAACAATCATATTATCACTGGATGAACGCATCCGTAAAAGCACGTGGAAACTTAGAGTTTATATATCCTGGGAAATATGATATTGGTCATGATGGCATCGCATCATCATGGCCCGTGGATAGTCATAATAGAGAAATATCATGGTATAGGAAAAATAATTTCGGTGGTAGCAAATCCTATCAGGTAGTTGGTACTTACACAAATTTCTTTGGTGGCTATTGGCATGATGATAAATTCGGATATGGTCATTATGCACTGTATGATGAAAAACCCGGAAAAAAGATGTTTATGTGGAGTCTGTCCCGCTGGGGAATGATATGGGAGGATATTCTTACTGATACCGACGGACAATATATAGAATTTCAGGCGGGCCGCTTGTTCAACCAGGCAGCATCGAGCAGTACATATACACCATTTAAACACCGTGGTTTTGTACCTTTCGGGGCAGATACATGGACTGAATACTGGTTACCTATAAAAAATACGCAAGGCTTACGGCGGGGAATTCCGAAGGGTGCTGTTAATTTTGTTAAGGATAACAATCATCTTAATTTCTGGTTTTGTGCTAATGAACCGCTGGATAACCAGCTATTTTTCATTCATAAAGATACCATTGTTCACTCTACACATGTTCAACTTGATCCCATGGAGGTTATAGAAGGAACCTTCAATTACAGGGGTAATCCGAATGATCTATCTATCCGTCTGGATAATAAGTATATAATAGGACCGGGAGGGAAAAATAACCAGGATCTTTCCAGGCCAGTAGAACCTGCAGATATAGACTGGGAGTCACAGTATGGACTATACGTTTTGGGTAAAGATATGGAACGTCAACGCATGTACCAGAACGCCAGGATAAAATATCAGGCTTGCCTCGATAAGGAACCTTGGTTTATTCCTGCACTTAACGGGATGGCTCATATGTGTTACCGTAGTATGGAATATGAGAAAGCATTGAAATATGCCACTAAAGCATTGAGGGTAAATACTTATGATCCGCTGGCTAATTTTCTTTACGGGGTGATCAATAAAACTATTGGAAATACCTTTGATGCCCTGGACGGTTTTTGTATAGCCTCCGCTTCACAGGAATACAGGTCTTCTGCCTATACTGAATTAGCAGGAATATATATACAACTTCAGGAATGGAGCACCGCTCTTGATTATTCCAGAAAAGGTCAGCAATACAACGAATTCAATATCCCGGCACAACAAATGGAATCTCTTATCTTGCGAAAAATAAATAAACCTGAAGAGGCAGAAAAAAAGCGTAAGGAGATTTTGGAACTTGATCCATTAAACTATTTTGCACGCTTCGAATCAGGATTGGCAGATCCCAGTATGAAATCTTTGTTAGTGGAGGGAATTACTGCTGAATTACCACATGAATATTTTCTTGAATTGGCTTTGTGGTATTATGATTTGAACCTGCCTCAGGAAGCAATGCAGGTTCTCAATCAGGCACCGTCAAACCCCATCGTAGATTACTGGCTTGCGTGGTTAAACCATCAGGATGGAAATAGCAGTAAGGCAACATATTATCTTGAAAAAGCTAATTGCGTATCCCCTGAACTTATCTTTCCCTTCCGGCAAGAAACAACCCAGGTACTCCAATGGGCAATTGACCATTCTGAATCATGGAAACCCGTTTATTACCAGGGGCTTGTTTACTGGAGCAAGCAAAGAATTGAAAAAGCCCGCGAACTATTCCTAGCGTGCAGTAATGACCCTGACTATTATTCTTTTTACCTGGCCAGGGCCAGATTGTTTAATGGAACAGGTCAGGATTTGGTGCTTGATGATTTGAAAAAAGCTGTCTTACTTGCTCCTGATGAATGGAGAACAGGTCGTGATCTTAGCCTGTATTACCTGGATAATGGAGAAACTATAAAAGCTCAAGAAGTAGCAGAAGATTATTTCCACAGGTCTCAGGATAATTATTACCTGGGACAACAGTTAGCTAAAATCTACTTGATTAACCAACATTACATTCAGTGTTTGAAACTGCTTGACGAATTACAGGTACTGCCTTACGAGGGATATACAACGGGGCACCAGATATACCGTGAAGCACACCTGCGATTGGTCATAGATAATTATAAAAAGGGTAAGTACCGCCTTGCTATAAAACATGTAGACCAGGCACGTTTATGGCCTGAAAATATTGGTGTGGGAAAACCTTACGATCCCGATGAACGAGTGGAGAATTATTTAACGGCAAAGATTTTAGAAATGCAGGGGAAAAACAATGAAGCATACAAGTATTACCAGAAGACGGCTTCATCAATAGACACGAGTTCAAACTACTGGGAATCCAAAGACCTGCTTTCAATATTGTCGTTAAGAAAAACAGGAAATATGAAAGAAGCTGACCAATTGATAAAAGAGTGGAAAAATGAAACTCATGGTAGTCAAACATATCGGTGGGCTGTGACATGTATAAATAAACAGTATGATAGGGCTGAAGAAATATTCGGCGAAGAAAGTGAAGTGCAGGAATCAACTCCCTGGGAAAGGGTCTATAGAGATACCGACCGTAACCTGGTATTCAGTATCCTTCAAGTGGTCAATGAAACAAAATAGTCCAAGATAAAAATGGCATATAGCCTTAATAGTAACTTTTTTGTTAAGAAAGAATAATAATAATTTATAAGAAATAATTCTATATGTAAATAATTGATAAACACATAATACACTGTTATTGAAATGAAACATTTCAGTATTGTATTTTTATTTTTACACTTGTTAATTAACAGCTATTGTCAGACATCTTCTTCCGGCTATAAGCCCGACCGGATATTACCATATGGAACAGGTTCATGGAATTCGAGTCAGCTGGGGAATCACCGGGTGGTTCTGTATGTTAATTCCCGAACTGATGCCGTACGTGTACATATACCATGGCGCCGTAGAGATAAGCATCCTGAACAAAAGGGTATCATTTTGACCGATACTGCCGGGAAGCGGATAAAAAATATAATAAAAAATAATATCAGCAGAGCATCAGCCGAAATAGTATTCCAGCCGGCAAGCGGATCCGGCCAGTATTATTTGTATTATATGCCATACCGGCTGGAAGGATCACATTACCCCACTGCTGTATATTTTGAACCGGTCGACCAGGCAGATCCTGAATGGATAGAAAAAAACAGGCTCTGTCAACCCGAAATGGTTTCAGAACTTCCTGAAGCAAAAGCTGTTGAAATTCAATCTATTAATGAATTCAACAGTTTCTTCCCGATGGAAATTATAGCTACAAAGGAAGAGATTGATGCTTTGATTAATCAACATTCTGACAAATCCTATCTGCTCTTTCCTGAAAACAGAAAATATCCAATCCGTATGAAACAGGATATTCCTTATCGATGGATTATTAAAGGAGCATCATCCGGTTTTAAAGGAACTGCCAGCAGAAATGAATATTATGCGTTTCAAATCGGGATATTTGCTGCATCGGTTGATATTTCAGATATAGAAGTGTTTTTTAATGATTTGAAGGCAGAAAACGGATCAGCCGTTATTCCAGCCGGTAATCTTACATGTTTTAATACGGGAGGAATCAATTGGGATGGTAAACCTTTCGATAAGTTATGTAAAGTAAAAAAAGGGAATGTACAACCTTTATGGATAGGCATTGATGTTCCGCGCAATCTGTCTTCCGGTAGTTATCGCGGAACTCTCACTGTGCATCCTGCAGGACTCGATCCTGCTGAAGTGAATATTGTCCTGAAAATAACTCCTAAAATTTTGGAGGATCGTGGTGATGGTGAACCATGGCGGCATTCCCGGCTACGCTGGTTTAATTCAAAACGGGCGTTGGATTATGAGCTGGTTGATCCTTTTATCCCCCTGAGTCGACATGGCGATACCCTTTCATGCCTCGGCAGAGATCTGATACTGGGGAAAAATGGTTTGCCACGGCAGATATTATCCCGCTTTGCCCCGGAGGTTACACATCTTACCAGCCATGCATATTCTCTATTGTCAAAACCTGTTAGCTTTAGAATAACAGGTAAAAACGATAAAAACCTGATTAGTAATCATCAGGGCTTTCAGTTAATAGAGATTGAGGAAGGAATTATCAGATGGATTGCACAAACACAACAAAATGGTATAAACGTCACAACTGAGGGAAGTCTTGAAGCTGATGGATTTGCACGATTCAGTATCAAGGTGGAAACCGGTGAAAAAATATCTCTGCGGGATGCAGAACTTATAATTCCCATAAACGAAAAATTTTCAAAGTATATGATGGGGCTTGGTTACAAGGGTGGATACCTAACGGGAAATATACAGTGGAAATGGAATAAGGAACACAACCAGGAGGGAGCATGGCTGGGAAATACCAATGGAGGTATTCAGTTTTCATTAAGAGGCAGTAATTATGCACGACCACTGAATACAAATTTTTATCTGACCCATCCGCTTAATATGCCTGATTCCTGGTATAACAACGGTAAAGGCGGCATTAATATCCGGCGTATTGATAATGGAACGATTCGGGTGAGGGCTTTTTCAGGATCCCGTACACTTCAACCCGGGAAACCACTTTTATTTGATCTATTGCTGTGGATAACTCCCTTTAAACCGGTTAATATGGATGACCATTGGGGAAACCGGTATTTTCATGGCTACCGGCCTGTAGATACAATTAAGCAGACCGGGGCTACTGTGATCAATATTCATCATGGTAATGAAGTAAGCCCCTACATTAACTACCCGTTCCTGACACAGAAAAAAATGCATAATTATATTGCCGAAGCCCATCAAAAAGGCTTGAAAGTGAAAATATATAATACTATCAGGGAATTGTCAAACCATGCCCCGGAATTGTTTGCTATCCGCAGTTTTGGCCGTGAGATATTTTCTGAGGGACCAGGAGGAGGCTGTTCCTGGTTGCAGGAACATGTTGGAGAGGATTATATCCCTGCATGGTTCACACCTCACCTGAAGGATGCAGCTATAATTAACTCGGGAATGTCGCGTTGGCATAACTATTATGTAGAAGG
The DNA here is from genome assembly GCA_041686075.1 of Bacteroidales bacterium. Taxonomy (GTDB): domain Bacteria; phylum Bacteroidota; class Bacteroidia; order Bacteroidales; family VadinHA17; genus UBA9300. The sequence goes on from JAWLEO010000029.1 coordinate 14,160, forward strand.
ATTGAAATGGCTTGCCACGAACGTGGCTATTGATGGATTATATATCGATGATATTGCTTTTGACCGGACTACTATGAAGCGTGTCCGGAAAGTGCTGGATCGTAACAGACCTGAAGTACTTATTGACCTTCACTCTGCTAATCAGTTTAACGTTCGCGATGGATTTGTAAATAGTGCCAGCCTTTACCTGGAGCATTTCCCTTATATTGACAAGTTATGGTTCGGAGAATATTTCGATAAAAATGCATCACCCGATTTCTGGTTGATAGAAATGTCAGGTATCCCTTATGGATTGATGGGTGAGATGCTACAGGATGGTGGTAATAAGTGGAGAGGCATGGTTTATGGTATGACAGCGAGATTGCCATGGGCCGGAGATCCGAGACCTATCTGGAAAATATGGGATTCATTCGGTATTAAGAATAGCCGTATGGTAGGCTATTGGTCGCCTGATTGCCCCGTGCAAACAGGAAATAGTAAAATCCTTGCTACAACTTATATAAAGCAGAACAGTGTAATGATTGCAATTGGTAGTTGGGCAGAAAATGAAGAAAAGGTAAAACTGGAAATTGATTGGGAATCTTTGAGTATTTCACCGGAACAAGCCAGACTGTATGCTCCTGGAATTCAAAATTTCCAATCCGCAACTTCATTTGATTTAAATGGAACTATTTCTGTGAAACCCGGCAGGGGATGGCTACTGATACTTGAGAAAAATAAAGAATTGCTATAGATAAAAAAATATTATGATTACAGTTAAATGAGTAACCCTGAAAAATATGCTTGCTTTTAATAAAACATTCATCATATTAACTATTATTTCTTTTTCGATACCAAAATTACTTTGTTCAGAATATAACATATTAGAAACCCTTTATACAGATTCCACTAAGAAGGAATATATCTATTATGTGCATAGGCTTGCCGGTTCAATGGAAATTAATGCTAATTGGCAAAAAGCTCAATGGGAAACAATAAAATCGGTAAAATTGGAGAATTACATGGGATGCTTACCAGACCACTTTCCAAAAACAGAAGTCAAATTATGTTATGATGATGAGTACATTTATGTTATATTCCGCGTAGAGGATCAGTATGTTCGTGGCGTTGCAACAGAAACCCATGGAAAAGTCTGGGAAGACAGTTGTGTGGAGTTTTTCTTTACTCCCCACACCGATGTAAAACAAGGATATTTTAACCTCGAAATGAACAGTAAAGGTATTTTTCTTTTTCAGTATCATAATCGAAAAATTAAAAAACAGGGTTTTATTGATTTAACCGATTGCAGACGTATTGAAACCTCCTTTTCATTAAAAAAAGATGTCCGTGAGGAATTACAGGATCCGGTTACCTGGACCGTCGAATACCGTTTGCCTTTTAATATCCTTGAAAAGTATATGGAAGTTGATAAACCCGTTACCGGTACTCACTGGAGAGCTAATTTTTATAAATGTGCCGATAAAACTTCACACCCCCATTGGCTAACATGGGCGCCTGTAGATTATCCTGAACCAAAATTTCATTTACCCGGATTTTTTGGTTTAATTGAATTTAAATGACATGCATCTATCTATGTTTTTAAATTTTAACATAAAATGTTTTGTGACCAGCCATAAGAAAAATTAATATTTAATTTTAAGCGTATGAAAAATTATGTTGTTTTAGTTATTTTGATTTATGGGATATTCAGTTTTCAAGGACTGAATGCCCAGGAAACAATCAATTTGGCAGAAGGATTCATCCTGGAAAATGAACATGTCAGGTATGAATTTGAACCTGTCGGAATGGGATTGTCAGGAATGATTGATTTGGAAACAGGATACAATCATATTCAGAATGTAAAAGGAAAACATTTGTTATGGGAAGTGACTTTTGGAAAAGGCACCCAGAGGCCGGGCATTAGTAATAATTATAAACCATGTAGCTATGGCCGGATAGAAAAACTGCCTAATGGAGGCCAGTTAGCTATACTTGAATGGAATGATTTACGCTTCTGGGAGCAGGATAGTATTGTTTCGATACAGGTGATGATTGAATTACAAGAGGATAATAGTATTGCAGAATGGCGGATATTTGTCCAGAATCTTTCTGACTATTGGGGATTATGGGAAGTGGCATGCCCTTCAGTGAATGGTTTTCCCCGTGCAGGAGTGTATGATGTAGCTATGCCAGTCACAGGTAGTGGCGGTCACCTCATCAAAAAATGGGATAGGTCTTTAAAAAACCGTTCTCCATCCGGATTTTTCCCAATGCAATTTATGTCTCTTAATAATGGCTCCAATGGAGTATATTTTTCCAGTATGGATGGTGAATCAAGGGCTAAAGATTTTTATGTGGATTCGCAAAAAGAACAATTGTCACTGATCCGGTATCCGGAGAATATGAATATGGCAGGATCGGATATGCCTGATTATTATGCTGTTGCTTTTGGACCTTATCAGGGAGGCTGGCTTGAAGCTGCACAGAGGTATCGTTGCTGGGCTCTTGATCAGGTGTGGACCAGCAAGGGTACGATATCAAAGCGAGCAGATTTTCCTGAAGCTGCAACAAATATTGGTTTGTGGATACGTGATAGCTGGGTTTGGGACAAGCCGCCTGAACAGCGTGAAAGGACACCTGATAAATGGATGAAAGAATCAAGAGATCCTCACGAGATGAATAAAATATTCCTTGAGGTCATGAAAAAATTAGATGTCCCGATAGCATTACATTGGTACAATTGGCATCATGTACTTTTTGATAATGAATATCCACATTACCTGCCTGCCCTACCCGGATTTAAGGAACGGGTAAAAGAGCTTATTGATGCAGGTGCCATTATTGTACCTTATATAAACGGTTTAAGTGCCGACAGCAAGATCTCAGACTGGGATAAATTTGATCCACATGCTATTAAGGATGAATCCGGCGGATTGCACCAGCATTTTTACTGGGATGGTGCCGGCCGACTCACACCTATGTGTCCCAATCAGGTTTACTGGCATGATGAAATTACCTCTCTTGTAGATAGTATTATAAACTGTTATGGGGTCAATGGTATCTATATCGATGAAGTTTCATGTAATTCACATGAATTATGTTTTAATAAGAATCACAGACATACTATGGGTGGTGGTCGTTATTGGGCTGACGGATGGCGTGATTTCTACCGCAAAGTATTAAATGTAGCCCACAGAAATGGAAGGGACATTGTAATTACTTCGGAGTCAGCGAATGAGATATTCTATGACCTTGTAACTGCCAATTTGTTCACAGGCAGACCTACAGATTATGAAATTCCTATGCTGCAGGTAGTCTATTCAGGATATACATTGTTCTATGGAAGTAGTTGCGATTTTAAAAAAAGCGACCGTTTTTTTAACTTTTGGGTTGGTCAGGGATTTATAAATGGTGTTCAGATCGGTTGGATGAACTTTGATCTCTTCAAAGAACCTCAATACAAAAAAAAGGTTGATTTTTTTAAACAATGTGGAAAATACAGGATGGTAACTCAGAAATTCCATACGTTTGGCCGTCTTTTGAGACCAGTATATCCTGAGAATAAAATACCTGTATTTGAGGAAGAATTCAGGGGAGGAGGAACGCACACGGGCACTGTTCCTTCGGTGGAAGCCCGGCTATGGCAGGCTGAAGACGGACACCTGGCTGTCTTTATTGTAAATTATGTGAACAGTAAAATATCTTTTTCTTATTCAATTGATCTTTCCAGGTATGGATTGAAAGCAGACAGGTATCAACTTACGGAGATAACACCAGAAAAGGAGATTCCACTAACTGTTGAAGAGAATATAATAATATCCAGGACTGAAAATATGAAACCAAATAAAGTTATGGTTATTGAAATTGAACCTCTTGACTGAATAAACCTAATTGTAAAGCAAAGATTATTAATGTTATTGTAAAATAGATGTATTAAAATGTTATAAATAATATACAGAGATATGAAAACGAAAAATTATATATTATTCGTCACTTTTTTAGTTTTGTCTGTCTTTCCTGTTCTGTCACAACAACAAATTAATCCTTCAAAAGGACTTGTTCTGTCAAACGACCATGTACGGTTTGAATTTGAATCTGTCGGAATGGGATTGTCTGCTATGGTAGATATGGAAACGAACTATAATCACATTCAAAAGGTGGATGGTAAACACCTTTTGTGGGAAGTGGCTTTTGGAGCAGGAAGACAAATCTACACGATTACCAACAATTATAAACCATGTAACTATGCTTTCATAGAGCAGCTGGCCAACGGAAACAAACGTGCTGTCATGGAATGGAATAACCTTCGTTGGTGGGAAGAAGACAATGTGGTAACAGTACGGGTTATTATTGAATTACCAAAAAATGACGGGGTTGCCCTATGGAGAATACTGGTCGAAAATAACAGTGATTTTTGGGGTTTATGGTCTGTTCATTACCCTATTGTTAATGGATTTCCTCAATCGGGAGAATATGATATAGCCCGGCCTTCCTTTGCACGTGGTGGTGAGTTGTTAAAGTCATGGGACAGCAAGGTATCAAGTCGGTATCCAGGAGGCGGATGGCCCATGCAATTTATGTCTTTCAATAAAAAAAATAATGCCGTATATTTTGGCAGTATGGATACTGAAGCAAGAGCTAAAGACTTTGTTGCAGAGCCTGTGAAGGGACTCACAGGAGAACGGTATCCTGTCATTTATTATGGACGCAGGCACAAAACATTTGTTCCTGAACCGGGAGAAAGAATATATATAAAACATTATCCTGACGATATGGGCGTCCGCGGATCTGATTATCCTGATTATTATCCGGTTGCTTTTGGTGTGTATCAGGGTGGTTGGTTGGAAGCTGCAAAGCGTTATCGCCCCTGGGCTTTACAACAGAAGTGGGTGCAAAAAGGTCCCCTGTTACAGCGGATCGATGTTCCTGAAAGTATATTAAATCTTGGCTTGTGGGTAACTGACAGCTGGATATGGAATGATGCAAAGGGCACACCACATGAAATGAACAAACCGCTCCTGGACGCTGCAGAAAAACTGGATGTCCCTGTTGGAATACAATGGTACCGGTGGCACCAAACTCCTTTTGACAATCAATATCCTCATTTTCTTCCTGCAATGGAGAAATTTAAGGAGCGGGTCAAAGACCTTAATAATCACGGAATCCTGGTAATGCCCTATATCAATGGCTCCAGTGCGGATATGAACATTCCTGATTTCGATAAATTTGAACCTCATGCCGTTAAAGACGAAGCAGGAGGTTTGCGGCTTCATTATTATTCTGATCGTTCTGGTCGCCTGTTATCGATGTGTGCAAGCCAATTATTCTGGCAGGACCAGATAGCTTCTCTTGTGGATGATATACAAAATAAATTTAATGTGACAGGGATTTATATTGACCAGATTTCCGGTCTGTATCATGAATTATGCTTCGATAAATCTCATCACCATCCTTTGGGAGGAGGCAGTTACTGGGTCGATGGTAATAGAGTCCTTTTACAGAAAGTTAAAAAAATGACTTCGGAAGATGGAAAAGAGATGGTGATGACAACCGAGGGATCGACAGAAAACTTCTTTGACCTTGTTGATGGTAACCTTTTTTGGTCACACCCTTCGGAAAGAGAAATTCCCATGATGCAAATTGTGTATTCAGGATACACTATCTTTTTCGGTAGCACATGTGATTATACAAAAAGTGATAATTACTTTCGCTATGCTCAGGGACAAGCCTTTATTGAAGGCAGACAGAATGGATGGATGGACATGGGACTCTTTATGCCTGAATACGCAGATAAGGTCGCATATCTAAAACAATGTGGAAAATTAAGAATCGCAGCATTGAAATATCTTGTGTATGGTCAGTTACTAGAACCTATATCTCCTACAAAAGATATGTCAACATTTAAAATTGATGGAATTGGCTGGAGTATGTATGAAAAACTTCGTTCAGTTAATATCCCATGCGCTGAAGCAAGATTATGGAAATCTGAAGATGGCAGAATGGCTATTTTTATAGCTAATTATGTTGACAGGCAAATAGAATTTCCATATAGTATTAATCCTTCAGAATATGGTTTGTATAAGAAAACATGGCAAATTAAAGAAATAAGACCGGAAACAACAAAAAAAATAGGAGAATTTAACGGTACTTTGGAGAGAACGGAAATACTTGGACCAGCAAAGATCAAGGTAATAGAATTGGTGCCTGTAAAGGAATAATTTTATTAAAAACCAGAGAGTATGAAAAAGAATATAAATACAGTTGTTGTTTTGTTAATTCTTGTTTTTAGTTCGATAAACAATTCAATATTTGCCCAAGAATTGTTGGATGATTATAAGTATAATAATACATTTCATCCTGTGGAAAATACGGTGAATAAAGCAATACAGTTTAACGGATATACGAATCACTGGCAGGATATATACCGTGAATGGTACCGTTATGGGAATTTATTTAAGATAACCACCCCCAACGTGGAATATACCATTGCACAGAGCAAAATTGACATAGCGGAGGATTTGCAATTACCTGGTTTATCCTTACAGGAAGGATTCCTTAATGGCTTATTAACAGAACATTATGTTTCGCTGGATCAACCGTCACCTGAAAAGCTGGAAGAGGTTCTTAAGAAGGAGGACAGGAACATTTTAATTTTTGTAAACCAGGAATCGGATGTTGGAAAAAAACTTTCTGAAAAGCTGCCCGGAGACAATAATTGGAGGGAAAAATTAAAAAGTCATCAATTTAATGCTGAAGATTTCAGGGAAATAAAATTATTTTATCTTGTAAATGGCAAACAAAAACTATTTGTTGTACTCTCTCAATCTCAAAAATCCAGGAATAAAATAAAAAAACTCATTGAGAACACAGAAAACCTGCTTTCAGAATATGATCTTCATCGTGGCTGGTTTGGCGCCCAGTCACTCCTGAAAAGTGTCACCTGTATGTTTGGACATCCGCTGGAAATTATCGGAGAAGGTATGAATGAAGGGAATACCTGGTTTACATTTAACGGTTATATGGATTTTTTGATGAAGGATGAACTGTCTGAATGGCTTGCCAAGGCAGGCAATCCTGTTGTAGCGGATGTTGGTGCATTTGCTATGTACGGTTGTGAAAATTATGACGGTCTGCAGGTGCAAGACATAGGAGGTAAGGAAGGATGGATCAATTTTGCCGGAGAACATGACGGTTATATCTTCAGGCCTGTCTACGATCCTGAAAGCGATCCATATCATTATGATGGCTATATTGCCGTTGATGGTAATAAGGAGCAAATTGACAATGAAGATGTACCCTTTATTCTTGAGACAGGTCCGCTTGAGGATGATGCTGCCTCCTGTATGGTTCTTTTTGTTAAGAAAGGTGATCGCCTCACAAAAGAACGAATGTGGGAAGCTATTCTTGAACGGCGCGAAGTTGCCGTACTGGGACAGGGCAAGATGATGGGGGCCGAACTTTATCGTAACAGTCTGCAAATGTTACTTTTAGACCGTGTTTTCCTTGAAGAGTACTTTGGAGACAGGATAGATATAGGAGCTGTTGTGGAGGGTTATAACCTGATCGTTACCATTACCAATACCTATTCTTTTTCTGTCTCCGGCAGCATGGAGATCAAACTTCCTCCCGAATTGAAAATTGAGGGGAAACCGCATTCTAATATTATTCTCCCTTCGCAAAGCAAGAAGAATTTTAAATTCAGAATACGGCTTTCACATGATGCCATGGATAAAACAAATCCAATAGCAGTTCACTTCATGTGGGGGGATAAGAAAAAAAGTACATTAACAATGATGGATATGCCTCGTGTTATTTCTGTTCATCAGTTATTGTACGGACAAGCACCCAGTATCAGATATCCGGTCACTATTCACAACTTTTCCGGGGACTCGTTATTTCCTGTGAAGTTGCAGGTAATCAAAAAAGACAGGCCCGAAAAGATTGTCTATGAAACAAAGAGAGTATGTTCAGCAAAAACAGGCAAATTTCAGGATCTATCATTTGATTTGAAAGTTGTCCCTGGTAATTATAAAGTCAAAGTTACTGCATTGGGAGTTGAGAATATTAGCCAGCTGGGTGTTGGAAAACCGGAAGGCGAACCCTATGTGTATAAGATTGATTTAAACGGTGATGGGATTGATGAATACAGAATGGAAAATGATAGTGTTCAAGTAACACTACTGGCTACAGGTGCACGTATAATTGAGTATATTGTTAAAACACGCGATGATAATGTATTGTTCAGGTTGTGGCCAGAAAAAGCAATTGACCATAAACGCCCTTTCAGGCGGAGAGGGTTTTATCCATATGGAGGTTTTGAAGATTTCCTTGGCCAGGCCAGTATGGAAACACATAAGTTATATGATGCGAAGCTTGTTAAAAAAGAAGGTGATTATGTTCGCGTACGGATGACAGCTGATTTTTATGGCAACAAGCTCGAAAAAACATTTACATTGTATGGAAATTCACCATTACTGGAAGTCCGGTTTGCTCTTAATTTTAAAAATCCGGAAGCTAATGTAATTGGTCCTCAGCCCATGCTTATACTTGGAAAGACTCACTGGACCGACGATGTATTTATGGTACCCACTCTAAACGGATTACAGGAATACAGAATGAAACCGGAGAAATATTGGGGGAGGATACTTTACCTGAAAGAAGGGTGGAATGCCGGGTATGATACTAAAGAAGATATCACTTTTGTTGGTGCGTATCCTGTTACCGAGCCGTTATTCTTGCACATGTGGATGAATCATCCGTCAAATGCTTCATCTCATCATTATTATGCTGAGTTCCAGCCTTGGGTACCCATATATCAAAAAAGCACCATGTACTTTTCATATTATCTCTGGGCAAGTGGCGGGCACTGGAAGAATGGGTTGAACGCCTTGCGGAAGAGGAATTTGATTACGACACGTTAGTTCGTGACGTGGTAAAATCAGTTTGTGTATTGTATTTAAAAAAAGAAAATAAATGAAAAAGCAAAAATTTTTTTTCGTGAATATTTTGATTGGTTTGTTTTTCCTTACGATAGGTACCGCAGGACATGCTACTGACAAAGAATTGAAAACAGGAAAAATTGAACTTGGATATCCCTGCCCGGCTATCCCGTTTTATCATTTCAAAGCAGAATTAGAGTTGCCCAGCCCTTCTATAATTGAAATTGAAGCTTATATTAATGGAAAGGAGCTTCGCGCAACTAACTTGTACAGAGCTGATGATATAAATGATCTGAGCAGACCTCTATTGACACATAGGCCCCCATCGGGTTATGGTTTGTCTGAGGATGCTACTTTGTATAAAAATCCTGTTGTGATAGGATGGGTGAAATGGCAGCCGGGAAAGAGCTACAAGATTAATATTACGGTTCGAATGAAAAAAACAGTTCATGGGTCGAAAAACGATGTTTATCTGTCAGCAACCAGCACAGTAACGGCACCGAAAGAAGCCAGTACTTTTGATCCTGCATGGGAAAACTACAAGGCTATTGTTCTCAGCGAAACAGCAGGAATCAGTCGAAAGGCCGAACCTGTTGAAGTACTTCTTGCTTTCTATCCTGATGAAGCGAAGCATCTTAAGCGTGAAGTACGTGTTGTAGCTGTAGAACCGGAAACTAATTCTTTAACTGAGGTACCATGCCAGGTATATGATATTCAGAAGTTTTTGAAAGAAGACGATCTGGCCCCGGATGCAGATGGCAAGCCAACCCGCAAGGTTCCCCTCTGGCTACCAACCATTACAGCAAGAGTGGCATTCCTTGCCAATGTACCTGCCAAATGCAGTCGTGTGTTTTTAATTTACTATAATAATGAAGATGCAATGACAAAAATGTACAAAACCGATTTGCGTATTCAGGGAGAAGAACCTGGTCTTCGAATTGACAATAAACTGATGTCTGTTGTTTTACATCCGAATTCTGGTCATATCGACCAGATCATACTGAAAAGCACACTGGATGCGCCGGTGTTCCACCGTATGGAGACCAATGGCGCAATTCATTGGAACCCGGGCATATATACTCCTCCACGGGCATGGTCGCACACGGCCGACTGGAAACCACCGAAAAATATCCAATCTGTTTCCGGCCCGGTTATTGCAACCAGTGAAGTCTGGGATCATTTAAGAGGTGTGCCAGAAGTAGATGCTGCCGTCAGGTATGAATTTTATCCTGGAGTACCCTACTTTATCAGCTCCACTACTATGCGTATTAATAAGACTATTAACTGCCTTGCATTGCGAAACGGGGAGATAGTTTTTAAACGAGAGCTTATGACACATGCTGCCTGGTATGATATTATAAGGGATGAAGTAATTACCTATGATGTAAGAAGCATGCCTGATCTCATGGATTTGAAAATGGAAGCGGATCTGCCATGGATTACTTTTTATAATGAGGATACAGGTATCGGCTTTGCTGGTATTAAACTAAATTATGCAAACGGTGGTCTGGAATCACGACCACGATTGCTTAATCCTTTCTTTTATATCACAGCAGGTCCGTGGATCTATTGGACACGCGCACTGTCACTAAGCTTCCTGTCCTCCAACATGCAACAGATGATTCCCGCTCTGAAGGGCAATGTTTTTCTTGAAAAATGGGCCTATATAATCTATGAGATTGATAGAGACAAAGCTCCTTATGCTCCAGTGCTTGACTGGCAGAAAAGACTAACAAATCCTCTGAGGGTTCATCTTGTGGAAGAAGTTGATGAACGGGTTTCAAAAACAGTGGAAGAAGTTTACATGGACGAAGGCAAAAGTGGCTGGGAAAGCAGAGAAACGGGTAAGCACAAATGAAAATAAAAGTTGAACAAGGAGAATGAAATGGTTAATAGCATAAGAAAAACTGTATAAAAAGAGTCTTCCAGAGGCCTGACCTCGCCCGAGTGTAATAATTCATACTTTTCGGCTAGCGAATGACGTTGACTTGTCTGTAAATAAATGGAAAAGTTTAAAATACTAATAAGCATTAATTATTTTATTGTTGTATTAAAACTTTATAATGTCCATTAATGCAGTTGTAAATATCTCAGAAGGAGTGGAAATTCTTCTTATAAAATAAAAAAGAAATATGAAATATGCTTTTTATGAAATGGGTGGTATATTTATAATTGGACATGTTATAGAAAAGCGGTTTAGAAAGTAGCCAACAAAATTATTTTTTTAAAATTTAAATATATAGTTAATTCTTAAAAGTTATTTAAAAATGAAAAAGTATATTTATTTAGTTGTTATCATGCTGATCATTGGGTGTCAAGACGAAAGAATTATAGAAGAAAGTCATGAGAATGAAATTGAACAATTGTATCAGTATTCAGTTCTTGCAGGTCTAAATAATAGTAATTTTAGTGGTGACTTGACTATTAAAGAATTGAAAACCAAAGGCGATCTAGGCGTTGGAACATATTCGGACTTAGCTGGTGAATTGGTAATGGTTGACGGGAAAGTTTATCAGGTTATAGAAACAGGTGAAGTCAGGGAAGCACCACTCGAATTAACAACGCCTTATGTAACTACAACTTTTTTTGTCAGAGATTCTTCTTTTCAGGAAAATCAACTGGTTAATTATGAAAAGCTTAAAGAAGTTATCAAAAGCAAACTTCCATCAAAAAACTATTTATATGCCTTTAAAATTACGGGAAATTTTGATTCGATCATTTGTGTCGGAGTTCCCAGGCAAGAAAAGCCATATACTAAAACACTTGCAGATATAATTCCTGAACGGCCCCAATTTAAGGCAGAAAATATAAGCGGAACTATTGTAGGTTTTTGGTGCCCTTATTATGTGGGAGAAGTAACTTTAGCTGGTTTTCACTTTCATTTTATATCTGACAACCTGAAAATAGGAGGTCATCTAATTGATTTTAAATCGTCTGATCTTCTAATAGAATATGATGAAATTATGCGAATGAAATTCGACTTACAGATGAATGAATCGTTCAGGAAATCAGAGTTAAAACCTGACCAGGGTTATCAGTAATAAAATAAGAATGAAAAGCTTAAGGTTTTACAAGAGGATTTCGCCAATTATTGATATAGCGCATGCATAGATTCTCTTACTACGGTAGTAAATTTATAATAAAAAACTGTTGATAATAAAATGGCAGATAAAACCGGGACTCTATGGGAAAATATCTCACCAACTGCCAGCTGTAATCATGGATTTGCTTCACATGTGGTTAATGTTTTTTACAGGGATGTGCTGGGAATAAAAACAATAGATTATAAGAACAAGAAAATTATTTTTTCCATTCCCGATATCGAAATGGACTATTGCATCGGGACCATGTCTTTGCATGATGAAATGATAAAACTTGAATGGAAACGGGACGGGAGGAATATAATAAGATATAGCTATTCATTACCTCAGGGCTATGAAGCAAAGATAGTTAATGAAAGTGGATGCAGATTGTTAATTAATTAAATGAAATAATAATGTTAAGGTTTATGAAAAGTGCATCAATACTTATTTATGTTTTCATGTTTATTTCCTGGTGTGTTTATTCTCAGGATAATGTAAACAGAAATATTTTCAGACAACTTACTGATGAGCTGCCTACACCTAACAGGTACCGTACCGTTACGGGAAGGCCCGGCCCCGATTATTTTCAGCAGAAGGTTGATTATAAAATGAAAATTACACTTAACGAGGATGAAAAAATAGTATCGGGAACTGGTACAATAACATATCATAATAATTCACCGGAAAACTTAAGCTACCTGTGGTTTCAGCTTGATCAGAATATAAGGGAGAAGGATTCGTATGGTAGCAAAATTGCCACTTCCGAAATGAGCGAAAGTGAGCATATTTCCAGGATTATGAAAATGAATAATCCCTTTGATGGTGGGTTCAGGATCATATCGATTTCAAATGCTGAGGGAGTCAACCTGGAGACAATTAAGAATCATACTGTAATGAAGGTTTTACTTTACGAACCCTTAGATCCAGGGGATTCAACAACGATTAAGGTTGATTGGTATTACAGGCTCAATAATATGAAAGAAAACTGGGGCCGTTCAGGTTATGATCCTTTTGAAGACGGTAACCATATTTATGCAATAGCGCAATTTTATCCAAGGTTATGTGTATTTAATGATTATGGATGGCAGATTAAACAGTTTATTGGTCCTGAGTTTGCACTTGAGTTTGGAGATTTTGATGTTTTTATTTCTGTCCCGGATGATCATGTTGTAGCTGCCACAGGAGAATTGCAGAACGGTAATGAGGTTTTAAGCCCTGTAATGCTTAAGAGGCTTGAAAAGGCCAGAAAATCATCATCACCTCTATTTATTATCACTGAAAATGAAGCCAGGAAAAATGGAAAATCCAAACCCGTAAAAAACAAGATATGGCACTTCAAGGCAAAAAACGTCAGGGATTTTGCTTTTGCAAGCTCACGAAAATTTGTCTGGGATGCCATGAATGTAAAAATAGGAGATAATAATGTGCTTGCCATGTCATTCTATCCACCTCTAAGTACACCACTGTGGAGTAAATTTTCAACTAAAACAATAGCACATACACTGCGAGTTTATTCCAGCTACACTTTCAACTATCCATATCCTGTAGTTCAGTCTATTGACGCCAGTCTGGGTATGGAGTATCCAATGATCAGCTTTAATGGAGGAAGACCCAATGCGGACGGAAGTTATAGCAAGGGAACAAGAAACAGTATGATAGGAGTTATAAGACATGAAGTAGGTCATAATTATATTCCCATGACTGTTAATACGGATGAAAGACAATGGTCGTGGATGGATGAGGGCTTTAACGTTTTCCTACAGGGACTGGGTGAACGTAAGTGGGATATTAATCAGTACTGGTCGGGCATACCCACCGAAATGATAGGTTATATGGATGATGATAAGAGCACCATTGCACCTATTATGACCAGTGCTGATGCTCTTTTACAGTCAGGCATGAATAGTTACCGTAAACCGGCAGTCGGGCTGACCATATTGCGGGAAACAATACTGGGCAGGGAACTCTTCGATCAAGCATTCAGAGAGTATACCTGGACATGGATGTTTAAGCATCCCCAGCCTGCTGATTTTTTCAGAATCATGGAGGATGCTTCAGGAATCGATCTGGATTGGTTCTGGAGAGGATGGTATTTTACTACTGAGCATGTGGATATCGGGATAGAAGATGTTAAACTTTATATTCCTGTTTATGATGAGGAAACAGCCAGGGAAGCAGCAGAGTATAAAATAAACAATACACCTGAACATATAGCTACAATTAGAGACAGGGAATTGTTGGAATCTGAAATAGATCTTGACAAAGAGTTGCGAGATGTGTACAATGAACCGGAACCATTGGTATCGGAAACAAAACTCAACAGTTTGGAACTACTTAAAAATAAACTTACTGAGGAGGAATTAAAACTGCTTGATAAAAAGAATTTATATTATGAGATAACGTTTAAGTCACATGGGGGAATGATAATGCCCCTAATACTTAAATTCGAGTATAAAGATGGTACAAGCAAAGAGATAAGAATACCTGCAGAAATATGGATAAAAAACCAGAAGGAAGTGACCAAGGTATTTATCTTTGATAAAGAAGTAAATAACATAATACTTGATCCTTATATTGAAACTGCTGATATAAATACCAGAAATAATTACTGGCCCAGGAGAACAGAAAAAGTATATATGGATATAAGAAAATGAAACATTCTTAATAGATTTTATTATAATATTTGATTATTAAACTATTTTAAAAAAGAGCAGATGAGAAAAATTGTCTTATTATTAATTGTTGTTATTGTCCTGTTGGCTTATCCTTGTCATTCACAGGAAAGATCTATCCTTTCACCGGAACTTTACGATGTTGCCAGCTGGGAACATGTTGATTCCCTGGGCAACCACAGAGCTGTGGTGAGGGTTAGTAATAATGTTGATGCTGTACTGGTAGATATACCGTGGCGCATGCGGGAAATAGGTCCAGAAGAAAAAAATATAGTAGTTGTAAGTGCAACAAATGGAAACCAGATTAAAAATGTATTCGTTATTGAAAACAACAGGCACCATGGCAAATTCGTCTTTCAGCCTGTATCAGGACCTGGAGATTATTTCGTTTATTACCTCACATATAAAAAGACGGGATCTGCGTATCCACAGGTTAATTATTACCCTTATGAGGATACTGCTGATCCGGACTGGGTAGCTGAAAATAAACTTGCAAAGAAGAAACAGAACAAAAAGCTGAAAAAAGCTGAACTGATTCAGCTTCAATCTATTAACAAGCTGAACAGTTTTTATCCAATGGAAATAATGGCCACACCTGAAGAAATTGAATCACTAGTGGCTGAAAATAGTGATAAAGAATATATTGTTTTTAGCGAAGACCGTAAATACCCAATAAGATCAAATTTATATATACCATACAAATGGATTAATAATCCTGTTATTGGGAAGTTCAGCGGTACAGCTGATAATGGGGAGTATTACACTTTCCAGCTTGCTGCATATGCTTATGACAGTCCGGTAAAAAATATCAGTGTTAAATTTGAGGATCTTATAAATGAGAAAAGTGGTACTAAAATACCGGAACGTAGTTTTACATGCTTCAATACTGAAGGCATTGATGTAATGGGAAACTATTTTGAGAAATCAATATTTGTACCCGCAGGTGAGTTAAGGCCACTATGGATTGGGGTTGAAATACCCGAAGGGCTTAAGCCGGGATCTTATAGTGGTATGTTAAGACTGTATGCAGACGGGATGGAAACTGTAAATGTGAAAATTGATCTCAATGTTTCTGGTAATATACTCAATGTTTCTGGTAATATAATAGAATCAAAGGGAGATGATGAGATATGGAGACATTCCAGGTTAAGATGGCTTAATTCAACACTGGGTACGGACGATAAAGTTGTAAGTCCTTTTATCCCGCTGAAAGTCAATAAGGAAGAAAGAAGTATTGATTGCCTTGGACGTACTGTTTATCTTGCTGAGAATGGTTTGCCTGAACAGGTTATAAGCTGGTTTTCCGAGAAACTTACCGGATTCACGGAAGATGGAAACAAACTACTCAATTTGCCGGTCAGGCTCGTTGTGGATGCTGCAGATAAATCTGAATGGGAGGTTCTGAATTTTGATTTTAAAAAGATAACACATGGAAATGTGGAATGGGAAAGCCTGAGTAAGAAAAACAGTTATATCCTCGATTGCAAGGGATCCATGGATTTTGATGGAAATATTGATTATCAATTAACACTTATGCCTACCGTTGCAGGAGAGGTGAATGATATATACCTTGATATCTCGCTTAAAGAGGAGATAGGAAAATACATGATGGGATTGGGCGAAGTAGGTGGTTACCTTACTGAAGATATAAACTGGAAATGGGGTGTTGAAAAAAACCAGGACGGACCATGGATAGGGAAAGAAAATGCCGGAGTACAGGTTCGCTTCAGGGATATAAATTATGAGCGTCCCCTTAATACGAATTTTTACCATAAGAAGCCATTATTGATGCCTCCTTCGTGGTATAATAATGGTAAGGGAGGAATAAACATACAACGGAGTAACAAAGAGATAGTAATACGTTCGTATTCAGGCCAACGAGCGGTTGATATGGGAGATGTATTTCATTTCTACTTTAATATGGCGATAACTCCGTTTAAAACTATTGATACTAAAAAACAATGGAGCCATCGTTTCTACCATCGTCACTTCGATCTTGACAGTATAGCATATTATGGTGCAAATACTGTGAATATACATCATGCAACTGATATTAATCCTTACATAAATTACCCATTTCTTACACCCGAGCTCATGAAAGTATATGTCGATGAGGCTCACAGCAAAGGCATGAAGGTTAAGTTTTATTATACACTGAGAGAGCTTTCAAACAGCTGCCATGAATTATTTGCATTAAGAAGCCTGGGAACTGAAATATTTTCAGAAGGAGAAGGTGGAGGATACTCATGGTTGCAGGAACACCTTGATCAGAATTATATAGCCGCATGGTTTTCTGCAAATAAGAAAGATGCCGCAATAATAAACAGTGGAGTTTCACGCTGGCATAACTATTATATTGAAGGTCTTAACTGGCTGGTAACTAATATCGGCATTGACGGAATCTATATTGACGACCTTGCTTTTGACAGGATTACTATGAAAAGAATGCGCAAAGTACTCGAAAGAGGTAATCCCGGGACATTCCTGGACTTACACTCGGCCAATCAGTATAATGAGAGGGATGGATTTGCCAATAGTGCTAATCTGTACCTTGAACACATGCCCTATATTGACCGTTTATGGTTTGGTGAGTATTTTGATTATGACCGCAGCCCAGATTTCTGGATGGTTGAAGTAACAGGTCTTCCTTATGGAGTCATGGGTGAGATGTTGCAGGACGGAGGCAATCCATGGAGAGGAATGTTGTATGGTATGACAGGCCGTCTACCGTGGAGGGGTGCAAAAGTAATTGGCCCTATTTGGAAGCTGTGGGATGATTTTGGTATAGAGAAAAGTGATATGATAGGTTACTGGGTTTCGGATAATCCTGTTAAAACCAATAGTGAGCAAACCTTGGCAACTGCTTATGTAAGAAAAGGCGTAAAAACACTGGTTTCTATAGCAACCTGGCATACAGGTGGAGAAAAAGTAAGACTTGATATTGACTGGGAGGCTATAGAGCTTAATAAGTCAGAAGCAGAATTGTATGCACCGTATATTGAAAATTTTCAGGACGAAAATACATGGAATCCGGATGATATAATTGATGTTCCGGAGGGGAAAGGATATCTAATAATATTGCAGCCGATTAGTTGAATTAATTCAGCAAATAGATTTTGCGCTAGCTTTTTATCAGGATAAATTTTTTATTGCTAATATTTATCTTGTAGAGATAGAGTATTATCTTATTAACTCTTCGAGCTACACTACATAGCATCTGACTTAATTACTATATACTTGTTTTATACCTCTTTGCAGGGCGCAGGAATATATGCCCTTACCAGGCTCGATGGTAAACATATATGATGATAGCATATAATAATACCTTAAAGAGGAATTCTGCGCTAAACACCGGTGATCCTGCTCTTATATTCTGCCAGGGCCTTGTCCAATCGCATTTTTGCTGTATCATCACCCGGTACGTTATGCGAGGGATGTATGTATAATTTAATCCCTTTGTCGGCGAGTATTTCAGCTACCGTTGTGATAGTCATCCACACGCATGTAGTGAAAGCCATGGTTGAAACAGGTCCGATTTTGTCACGGTGATTTTTTAGGCTCACCGAAGCATCCTCAAGGGGAACACATGTATCAACGATTATATCAGCAATTTCAAAAATTGTTTTACCACATGAATGCCTGGTCTTTTTACCTTTAGCCTCTGCTGCGGAACCAAAGACTATCACCTTCATGCCCTTTTTACGTGCTTCGAGTGCTATGTCAATGTTTACATTGTTAATACCTGAGTGTGAAAAAAGCCATATAATATCCCGCTTATCGAAATTATATCCTTTCATGATCTCTACCCCGTAGCCCTCGACTCTTTCAAGGAATACAAACTGGTGAACACCCATTTCGCCGGTTATGTGAGTAAAAAAGCTCAGGGGTAATTCAATCATAGGGTGAAATCCTACAAAGCCCCCGATCCTGGGATACATTTCTTCAATAGGCAAAGTAGCATGTCCACATCCAAAGGTATGTACCCAGCGTTCGCATTCAATTGTTTCAGCCATTGCTTCAGCAGCTAAACGGATATTATCCATTTGAGTTTCCTCAATGCTATTCATTACCTTACGGGCATTTTCCAGCCATTGTTTTGCTAACATTTTAATTTGTCTTTATACGGTTATTATTTCTTATTCTTAATATTATAATGATGAATAATATAATCATAATGCCTGCCTCTCCTATAGCCATAGATGTAAGATGACGTATACCAAAGTTTTCTCCTATTATTCCCATGAAATAATTAATGAGTGTATTGCCAACCAGTGCTATAACCAGGGCAAAACTGAATGCTGTTCCTGATAGTTTGCTGAATCTTTCTCCTACCAGTCCAAGCATGATCGGGAACCCACCTCCCAGTCCGGCCCCCAGAACAACTAAACCTGCAGCAGCAGGGTAAAAAGAAGAGCTTACTCTGAGTACAATAAGTCCGGTGATTATCAATATGAAGGAGGCTGACATAATTTTTTCAGTTGAGAGCGACCTGAACACACTGCCAAGTAACAAACGCATCAACATCATTCCAGCCACAAACAAAGTAAGTCCATATAAAGCCATGTTTTTTTCAACTGACATAGTCTCCGTAAGGTATAAAGTGGTCCAGTTATTAATTAAACCTTCAAATCCGCTCTGGAAGAACAGGAAAAATGCAATGAGCCATAGCACACTGTCTTTCATCAAGGTGAGACTCTGTTTCAATTGTAATCCTTCTTTGTTCTTCGGAGATGGGAATGTGAGCAGGAAGTAAAGAACCGCCACAAGGAAAGCAAGGAGACCTACTGCGATAAAAATTGTTTCATAATTGAACCTGGCCATTAGCAAGCCCAGTATGAGGGGTATTCCCAGTGCACCAAGGCCATAAAAAACACCAAGCAGGCTTAGATTTGCACCTTTGTTTTTTTCACTGATATCCGAAACAAGAGAATTTGTGGAACCATTTATTGCGCCTCCTCCAAGACTGATAAAAAAGATCCATATTTTTATAAATTCCTTCGAAGAGGCAAGGGCAATGCCTTCAAATCCGGCAAACATTAAAATGCAAGATGTGCCCAGCAATATTTTGTAGCCAAATTTATCGACAATAGGACCGAATGCCAGAGAACCTATTAAAACTCCCAAAGGCAAGATTGAAAAAAGTGTGCCGGATTCTACCTCACTGAGATTGAGTTTTTCTTTCAGGTCAGGCGCAATAGATCCCAGGCTTATAAACACAATGCCGAACAAGAGCATTCCAAGGCAGGCAGTCCAGAAGATTATTTTTCTATTATACATCTTTTTTATGTCTGTATTCTCCAGGCAGGCTTTTCAATGCAAGGTAAGCAGCACCATAGACCCCTGCGTCGCCTGCCAGAGCTGAAGTGTCAAAAGTAACATGATTTATGCTTACAGGCTGTGCCCATTTTTCGGCTTCCTTTTTAATATCAGGTAGTAAAGGTATTGCAGGTCCGAATAAACCACCACCGAAAATTATCTTTTCCGGATTAAAAATACTTACCAGGTTTGCAGCTGCCATCCCCCAGAATTTTATGGCTTCGGCTACGACTTTCTTTGCCAGGATGTCACCATTTTTGTAAGCTCTCATAACATCATGAGAGCTTAACTCCTTAGATATTTTATTTCTCAATTCTCCACCATAGCTTTTATCCTTCCCAAGGTACTCTAGGGCTACTTTGGCTATACCTGCTCCAGAAGCATGGTATTCAAAACAACCACAATCAATATAGTTTTCTTTAAAAGGCCTGTTGAGAGCCATCCAACCAACGCTGCCGGCAATATCATTATTGCCGCGAAGTACTTTACCGTCTGCCAGTATCCCTGCGCCTATGCCTGTACCGACTGCAATAAAAATAGCATGACTGCAAGATCTTGCATTACCCTTCCAGAATTCCCCAAGTATATAACAGGCCCGGTCATTGTCTATTGTAACAGGAATATCTCCCGTAATTGCTCTAATCTCACCGAGCAGAGGATAATTGTCCCAGCCTGGTATATTAGGAGCCCATACAGTTCCTGTTTCAGAATAACTTATTCCTGGAACGGATATACCGACAGATTTAATCTTTTCTTCTTCCGATAAAGACAAATCCACCATTTGTATTATTTGTTCGGTGATAAGTGCCCCAACTTCAGAACCTTTACGCTTATCAAGGGTAACACTTGACCTGTGCAAAACATCGCCTCCCCGTGTAAAAAGAACCGACGTGATCTTTGTGCCACCCAGATCAATACCTAATATGGCCATAAGCTAATTCTAAAGTTTTTTTTTGACGTCATCAAAAATAATCAATCATTAATGTTCATAAAGATAAATAATCGTTTCAAGCTTTAATTTCATACAGGGAAATATTTTATACATGTGCCGGGAGGCTTGAAAATAAATATTTATTGATTATGTTTATACTTATCCTTAATGAAAGACGAAATGTATGCATTAATTAACGGTATTGTTTTTACAGGTGAAGAGAAGATCACGGATAAAGCGGTTATCATTGAAAACGATATTATAAAAGCCCTCGTTGATCAGGATGCTATTCCCGCGGGCGCAGAAATAATGGATTACAGGGATTGTTTTATAGCTCCCGGCTTAATTGATCTCCAGATTGCAGGCGGTGGGGGTTATTTGTTCTCAGAGGAACCTACGGCGGAAGCACTGGATTCAATTACGGATAGTATCATCAGAAGCGGAACAGCAGCTTTCTTAATTGTTACACCTACAAATTCATTCGATGCTTATCGCAGGATCATTAAAATATTGAAAGAAAACACCCATCCTGCAGTATTAGGACTTCACCTCGAAGGTCCTTATATCAATAAAGAGAAGGGTGGGGCACATAATACCAAATATTTAAAACGTCCTGATAAAAAAGAAATTAAACAATTGCTTGATGAAGCGGAAGGCGTGGTTAAAATGATTACACTGGCACCCGAGTTATGCGATCCTGAATTTATTGGGATTTTAACAGGTCATGGAGTCACTGTGGCAGCCGGTCATAGCAATGCAACTTTTAAGGAAGCCAGAGCTGCCTTCGATTGGGGGGTCAAAACAGTTACCCATTTATTTAATGCCATGTCAGCCTTCCATCACAGGGACCCCGGATTACCCGGTGCGGCTTTTGAGTCAGAAAGTGTCTATGCCAGTATTATTGCTGATGGAATCCACGTGGATTATAATGCCGTTTCAATTGCAAAAAAAATAATGAAGGACAGACTCTACCTCGTTTCGGATGCAGTTGAGGAGAATAAAAGAGGTGCCTACCTCCATACCAGGCAGGAAGACCGGTTTACCTTGCCCGATGGCACCCTGTCAGGATCGTCACTATCAATGTTGAAGGCAGTTAAAAATTGTGTACAGGATGTTGGTATACAGATGGATGAGGCCTTACGCATGGCATCAACTTACCCTGCACGAGTTATTGGGCTTCATGATCAGGGTTATATTGCCATGGGGTATAAAGCAAACCTTACTGTTTTCGATGAAAAATTCAGATTAATACAGCTTATGATAGAGGGGAAATTCTATCTTTGATATTTTTATAACATAGTTGGTTTAGTAAGTTCATAAATAAAAGAACCACAATCTAAATTCAATTATAAATATTTTTTTAAATTGCACTCTAAATGATTAACTTTATAGAACTAAAGCTCATTTAACAATCTGAAAATTTAATAACTAACACTAATAATTTAAAAATCTAAAAAAGCAATTACTTATTTTTATATATGAATATTCCCAAGAAAAACTATTGTTAATCAATCCAAAAACTAATTTTATGAAAAGAAAAATTAGACAAATCAGTAAGTACCTGGCTTCAATGCTTGCACTTCTTATGTTTGCAGGCTTTGTATACGGCCAGCAAGTTACTGTTACAGGAAACGTAACCTCATCTGATGATGGCTTACCCATTCCGGGTGTTACCATTCTGGAAAAAGGTACTTCTAATGGTACCACCACAGATGTTGACGGTAACTATTCTATAACAGTGTCTTCAGATGCAACACTGGTTTTCTCCTTTGTCGGGATGCAAACCCGGGAGATACCGGTTGAAGGAAGGACTAATATAGATGTAGTTATGAGTGTCAGCGTTGTGGCCATGGATGAGGTGGTTGTTACATCTCTGGGTATATCCAAGGAAAAGAAATCTCTTGGTTATGCCGTATCAGAGGTTAGTTCTGAAAACATCTCACTTGTTAAAGATCACAACCCTGCAAATTCACTTGTGGGTAAGGTTGCAGGTGTGGTTGTAACTCAAGGTAGCGGTGGCCCGGGTGGAGGATCACGTATCATTATACGTGGTAACAACTCCATTACCGGTAACAACCAGCCGCTGATTGTTGTGGATGGTATTCCCATCGATAACAGTGGTATGAACAGTGGTGGTAGTGTTTACAGCAGTACAATCACAGGTGGTGGTATTACTGACATCAACCCTGATGACATTGAATCAATTTCCGTGCTTAAAGGTCCTAATGCTGCTGCATTGTATGGATCAAGGGCGGGTAATGGAGTGCTTCTCATTACCACAAAAAGTGGTGCCAAAAGACAAGGTCTGGGTGTAACGGTAAACTCAAACATCACATTTGATAACCCGATGGTTCTTCCTGATTACCAGAATGAGTACGGACAGGGAACACAGGGTAATGTGCCCACCGAGCTTGATGACCTTAAGAATCATACCGGTTCATGGGGCCCCAGGCTTGATGGAAGTACCAAACTCTACTTCACAGGTGAGCAGAGACCTTATGTTGCACAGCCTGATAATGTTAAGAATTTCTTCAGGACAGCAGGAAAATATGTCAACACTCTGTCACTGGATGGCGGCGGAGAGACCTATTCCGCAAGATTCTCATATACAAACAATATGACGGAATCAATGTTGCCCAATTCAGATCTTGGCAGCCATAACTTTAACATCAGGGCAAATGTTAGTCTGACCGACAAGCTTTCGGTTGATGCCAAGGCAACATATTTTACCCAGCAGATAAACAACAGGGGTAGCCAGGGTAGCGAAGGTGTTCTTGCTTATGTGTACCCTATGCCGAGAAATGTTGATATTGAAGACCTGAAGACCTACCAGAAACCCGAGGAGTCAATCAATTCAATATCATATGGTTCCCTGGGTGCCAATCCTTACTGGATACTGTATAATGACCGTAATGAAGAATCACGGGATAGAATCCTTGGCTTTGTTAAGATGGACTACCAGTTCACCGACTGGCTTTCCGCCTTCGGTAGGATAGGTACTGATGTTACATCAATACACAGGGAGTCTGTTAACCAGGCCGGCCACCATTTCTTTATGTCGGGCCGTCTTAATTTCAGTAACTCGATGAGTACTGAAACCAACGCTGACTTCCTAATTACCGCCAATAAGGACATTATGGAAGACTTTAACGTGACACTTATGGCAGGTGGTAACCACTCTTACCGTACCGGCAGGTCCCAGAGCATCTATGGTGAAGATTTCAAGATACCAACAAGGGCAACAGTGGCAAACTGCGTGATACAGAGACCAGGCTACGGACCATTGAATCAGCATATCGTTAATTCTGTTTACGGACAGTTTTCACTTGCTTATAATGACATGGTTTACGTTGATGTTACAGGACGTAACGACTGGTCATCAACACTGCCAGAACAGAACAGATCTTATTTCTATCCTTCAGTTTCAGCTTCCGTGCTGCTGAATGAGATCTTAGACCCGGCAGGTGAAATGTTTGACCTTTTAAAGGTACGTGGAAGCTGGGCAAATGTTGGTAACGATACAGGTCCTTACCAGATATACACCTATTATAATGTAGCCTCCGACGGTTACCTTGGTTTAACACAGCTTTCAAGGCCCAGTATTAAATTCAATGAGAACCTGAAACCTGAAAATATCAATTCCATTGAGTTTGGTATTGAAGGAAGGATGTTCCTCGACAGGATCTTTTTTGATATTGGCTTATACCAGATAAGGACAACCGACCAGATATATGATGTACCTGTGCCTGCAGCTACAGGCTACAGCTATTTCAGGGAAAATATCGGTGAAACTTCCAACAAGGGTATTGAAATATTACTTGGAGTATCACCTGTGAGAACAAGTAATTTCTCATGGGATGTATCATTGAATTTCTCAAGGAATGTGAATACACTTGTTGAGCTTACCGAAGACCTTGAAAGTCACGTTTACAATACCACTAACTCGGGTAACCTGAGAATACAGTCTACCGTTGACGGAGGATATGGTGATATTTATGGAACCGATTTCCGGAGAACTGAAGACGGTGAATTGATCGTTGATGCTCAGGGACGTTTCCAGTCCACACCGGACAAAGTATACCTTGGTAATTCACAGCCTGATTTCATAGGAGGTATACAGAATAGCATCAGGTTCATGGATATTTCCTTAAGCTTCCTGGTTGATGCAAGAATAGGCGGTAAAATCTATTCACATACCAGTGCAGCACTTGCAGCTTCAGGCGTTTCTACAGAGACACTGGAGTACAGGGAAGAAGGAATCGTCATTGACGGTGTTGTCAGACAGGCTGACGACAGTTACATACCCAATACCACCACTATCAGTGCGGGTGATTACTGGGGTTCCCGTTCTGGCATTGCTTCCGCCTATATCTTCGAGCAGACCAATGTAAGACTCAGGGAATTTGTTCTCTCATATAATGTGCCTTCATCAATACTGGCTAATATGCCTGTACAGGGTGCTTCAATAGGCCTTGTAGGAAGAAATCTCTTCTTTATCTATAAAGATATTCCTGATGTTGATCCCGAGGCAAGCCTTGGTACAGGTAACAGCGGACAGGGCATTATCTCATATAACCTTCCAACCGCTAGGAGTATAGGGTTTAATATAAATGTTAAATTTTAAATAGAAGTAAAATGAAGAACATATATAAAATATTCATTGTTTTTGGTATTGCGCTTCTTGCGGGGGCGTGCACCGAAAAATTCAATGAAATAAATACAAAGCCTGATTCATTTACACAGGATGAGGTTAGTGCGAAATTTTTCATCACGTCACCTCAGGTTAACCTCATGGCACCGAACCGGTATCCTTACTGGAGGGCACATCTGATACATATGGACAGGTATGCAGGCCATGTATGCTTCGGTTTTAGCGGTTGCTGGTGGTCAGACGAATTAGGTTATTCATACAGCAGTGGCTACACCGACGCAGCATGGGACTGGATGGCCGGTTATATCGGTGGCCTGGATAACTTCATGAGGATGACAGAGACGGGAGGTGAATTTGAAAACGAGTACATGTATGCCGTTGGGCAGATAATGAAAGGATTGTATTTCCAGATGTTTACCGATGTATTCGGTATGATTCCTTATTCGGAAGCAACAGATCCTAATATTACACTGCCTAAATTTGATTCACAGGCCCAGATATATGAAGGTCTTATAGCCGAACTGGATGAGGCTATGGCCACCATAGGCAGCGAGGAAAGAACAGGTGTCGCAGTAGATGATTTAGGTGAGAACGACATATTTTGCGGCGGAGATCTCCAGAAGTGGAAAAAATTGGCAAATACCCTTAAGCTGAGACTTGCTCTGAGAGCTTACGGAGCTGATGGAGCAACATTTGCAGAAACTGCCATAACTGAAGCCCTGGCTGCTCCTCTTCTGTCAACAGAGGGCGATAACGTGATGATGCCTAAGGATATGGAAATATCACAGTGGTCAAGTGCCTGCTATGGCGATGTCTGGTATAATTTCGGACTGGGCTCAAACTGGACACTTGGCAAAACACTTGTCGATGCTTTAAGGGACAATAACGATCCGCGTCTGCCATTCTATGCTCAACCGGCACCGGGTGGTACCGTTACTTTTGATTATCCTTCAGGACCGGAAGCAGCATTGCATGAAAAGAGGGTTGATTTCATCTGCGGCGTGCTGGATGATGCAGGTGTATCCTATGTAAGAACAGATAACCCTGACGAGAGCGTTACGGTTGAAATGCCCCCCAATACATATTATGTAGGCCAGCCAACAAGGATAAACGGGAAAACTTATCCCTACGTGGCTTATGAATTCTTCTCAATACCTACAGAGGAAGTGATTGCTGCCAAGAATTCGGGCATTGATATAAGGGCCGAGCTCGTTATGTCAACAGCAGAAGCATACTTCTTGCAGGCAGAAGCTGCGGTACGTGGATTAGGTTCGGGAAATGCACAGGACCATTATCAGGAAGGTATAAGGCAGGCAATGAAACTGTGGGGTGTCAGCGATGGCGATATTGATACATACATTGACAACGAAGATATGGCACTGCTTAACGGTACTGAAGAAGAGAACATAGAAAAAATCGCAACACAGAGATGGATAGCAACCTACACTGACGGATTTGAAGGCTTTGCCATTGTCCGTGATATGGGATATCCTGCAGAACTGTATAACGGTGTTTCCGATGTTGATCTATATGGACTTGGAGATATCAACGGCAAATACCCCGAGAGGATGCGCTATGGCAACGCAGCAGCTAATAATAACCCCACAAATTATGCTGCCGCAGTCGCTGAGCAGGGACCTGACGTACAGGATACCCCGCTCTGGTGGTCAAAGAGCAAGGGGAAATAATTTCCTCTGATAATATCTTAAAAAAAGGTGATCCAAAGGGGTCACCTTTTTTTATCACCCCCGCTGGTGTTGATCTCCAGATCAACGCCAACACAATTTCCAACGCACTGCGTCAGCAGTGCCATTTACGCTCGCGCCAGCGAGCCAATTACGCCGAACGCAGTGAGGCCAATTACGCCGAACACAGTGAGGCCATTTACGCTCCGAGTATTCGGGGCCATTTACGCGACCATCGGGAGCAAATTACGCTCGCGCCAGCGAGCAAATTACACTGTTCCATCATTCCGAATATTTATCAGGGGAAAGACAATTAAAAGTATAGCTGCGACGATTCCAATACCCGCTCCAGGTGATATCAAATCTGCCAGGAATCCGATGAGGGGACCCAATATCATAGTGAACAATGATTTAAGCTGACTGTCCGTTGATAAGAAGGTGCTGAGCGATTCATTACCCATGCGGTCTGCTATACCGGTGACAGCCACAGGGCGCCTGAGATTCTCAAGAAGATAAAGAATAAGGAAGAGGAATACAGCAATAAGCTCAATGCTTACATGAAAAAATAAACCGGTTAGAACCCCCGATAGCGCCACAGCAAAGAAGGAAATATTCATGCCGGAAAAAACATTGCCGGTTTTTTCGGAGAAGCGAGCAGCCAACCTGCTGGCCCTGCTGGTTAGAATGAATATAACAAAATAGACCAGGCCTATTAGTACAGAACCTTTATCTTTTTGTGAATATGATTCAAGTATGGGTAGGGTAGCGACCAGGGAAAGAATAAGCGGTTGAAGATACTCTTTTACCGAGTTGAAATAACCGCTTGGCAAAGACGAATTAATAAATATCCTGATTGTCCACTTACTCCTGAAAGCCGTGAGCAGTGACTTTAGTGTCGTTATAAGATTCTGCCTGAACAAGCGGCTGTCAAATTTCTTCTGTTCACCATCAAGCCATGAAGGATAAGTGGCCAGGTTAATAAGGTTGAGAATGTATGGTATGATGGCAAAGAGAAAAACCATTGAATACTTATTGGTAATGATCACTATCGCTGCAGCAATGAGTGATGATATTGCAGATCCAAACTGGGAACAGGACCTGGTATGCCCGTAATAATCAACTTTTAGGCGCGACCAGTCGTTTGCATCAAGATAACTGAAGATCATTGCTTTATGAGTTCCTGTGCGAAACACGTCAGCCATGCCAAAAACTATGATGGCCAGGATCAAAAGTGCAAAGCCCTTTGAAAAGAAGAAAATAATGAACGAAAGAATGTAAAGAGTGAATGAAAGCAGCATCGATTTGCGCCTGCCCGCCGAATCGGCAAACATTCCGGCAGGTATCTCCAGGAGGTTCTTTGTTATTTCCCTGATACTGTAAAGTAGCCCTACCTGGAAGTAGGTAATATCTTTGCTTAAAAGAAACAGTAAAAAAAATGGCTCATAGAACTTCTGGTTCTTCAGGAAGCCATACATGCAGAATTTGTAATATTGGATATCCTTTTTGAAGCTGCTGGTCATAGTGAAGTTTGTTGGTGATGTAAATTTAGTACTTAAAATTAAGCTATATGAAATATAAATGGAATACTGGAATAATGAGTCCACTCCGAAAAGTCAAAAACAATTATTCGACCCCAATCCGGGGTCGTTATATCAGGTTTGTACTGCATCTACAATTATTTGACCCCCAAGGGGGGTCAAGCTGTTAAAGCACTATATAATAAGCAGATACAGCAATGACGCCGTAGGCGTCAAATAATTGTAGCCAGGGAATTACCCAAAAAATATCTCCCGAGCTGTGCGAGTATCCCGGGTTCGGGATGCGAGTGCAGCGAGGGAAATTTAAATATTCCTTTTCGGAGGGGACTCAATAATGGAACCGAGGATCCAGAGGCCTCTGGGCTGCGGGAGAGTAAATAAGTTACGCCCCGAGTACTCGGGGCAAATTACGCGAGCGCCAGCGAGCCATTTACGCGACCATCGGGAGCAAGTTACGCCCCGAGTAATCGGGGCAAATTACGCGAGCAAAGCGAGCCATTTACGCGACCATCGGGAGCAAATTCCATTATTCCAAACAACTATGTATATTTGAGCAATAAAACTCATACAGTCATGAAAAAACTCATAATCTCCTTTGCATTTTTATTTCTGGGGGCATTATATCTCAATGCCCAACAACCTGATATCACTGGTAGCTGGATGGGCAAACTTACCGTTGGAGCAGTGCAATTAAGGATTGTATTTAATATCGTAACAAATGATGAAGGTAATTATACTGCAACCATGGATAGCCCTGACCAGAATGCAAGGGACATACCTATGGGTGAAGTAAGTTTTTCGTCTGACAGTCTTATTATTCTCGCCCCGATGCTCCGGGGCGACTATAAAGGGTTTATGGTAAATGATACGACAATTGAAGGCACCTGGACTCAATCAGGGACGAGTTACAAACTGGATCTTAAAAAACAGACAAAGCCCTTTGTGTTGAACAGACCACAGGAACCTGAACCTCCTTATCCATATGTTGAGGAGAACGTCTATTTCCCTTCTTTAGATGGAAATTTTAAACTTGCCGGAACAATTACAATACCTGAAGGTGAGGGGCCTTTACCCGCAGTAATACTTATTTCTGGATCAGGAAGCCAGAACAGAGACGAGGAAATATTCGGACACAAACCATTCAAAGTCCTGGCCGATTATCTTACAAGAGATGGTATAGCAGTATTACGCTATGACGACAGGGGAGTGGGGGAGAGCGGCGGTAATCCGGCCGGAGCCACATCAGGTGACTTTTCCACCGATGCCAGATCAGCTATTGAATATTTATTTGGCAGGGACGATATTGATAATGATGAGGTTGGTGTGATAGGTCACAGCGAAGGAGGCTTAATTGCTTTTAAACTGGCTGCTGAGCATGAGGATATAGCTTTTATAGTAAGCCTGGCAGGACCGGGGGTTAAAGGAAAAACTATACTCGAAGACCAGACAGAATATATAAGCCGGTTAAGTAATGTACCTGAAGATGTTTTGCAGCAAAGCATGCAGGTCAACCGAAAAATTTATGATTTAATGGAAGAATACGAAGATCCAGCCACAGGTATCGATAGTATATATTCATTTGTGGGAAAATTTTATAAGGAGGAAGGGACATCAGAAGATGTTATCGCACAGGTTTTAAATAATCTCAAATCTACAATCAATCCCTCTTCTTACCCGTGGCTACGCTATTTTATAAAAAGTGATCCGGCAGAATACTATCCTGAGATAAAATGCCCTGTCCTTGCACTTAACGGAGAAAAGGATTGCCAGGTAATGGCGGAAAAAAACATTGCGGCAATTGTCAGTGGCCTGGAAAATGCAGGTAACGAGAATGTTACTGGAATGGTATTCCCTGAATTAAACCACCTCTTCCAGCATGCTGACACCGGCCTGCCAAATGAATACGGGGAGATAGAGGAAACGATGAGCCCCGAAGTACTTGAAATTATATCACAATGGTTACGGGAGCTAGTTAAATAACTCTAAGACAAAAGATAAAAGTATAAAGATAAAAGTATTGTTACACGGTTTTTACTTTTTACCCTGACGTTCCCTACGGTCAGTCAGGGTTTCCGCTTCGCTCCAACTTTTTACCCTGACGTTCCCTACGGTCAGTCAGGGTTTCCGCTTCGCTCCAACTTTTTACTTTTGTCTTTTATCTTTCGTCTTCAATAAGTTTTCGTCATACTCTCCGGAACACAAACTATAAAAGATGCAATACCCAAATATTCATCTTCTAGTTGCGAAATATCTTCCTGGAGCACGGTTTCAATTGTTACTATCTTCATGTCGGGCTTAGACTGTAGAAGATACCATACTATGCCCTGGAAATTACTTGAGTGGTAGGAACCGTTATAATGGATGAATGTTTTACCTCTTTCCCAGTTCTGTAAAATTGAATATGCCATGGTAGCATCCTTGATGGCCTGTGCCTTGGGTAGGTTGTTGCTGGCATGTGGCATAGCCTGAGCTCCTCCCATATTGAGCATATCCTTGTAGCACTTTAGTTCAGGGTCATATTTTATGGGTAAGGGTGCAATGTATTTTTTTGCCTGTTCTGACAGGCTGTCAAGTATTTCAAAACCCGACCTGTTTACCATTGATGCATAGCGCCTTGGTATGTTAGTTGCTATAAATCTGAGATTTTTATCCTTAGCAAAATCAAGAAGAGGCTTATAGTCAGTTTTGTAGTTTTTCCAGAGTTTGGCTTCAGGTTCAAATTTTCCTGATTGATATAGATCGCCAAGATATTCATCTATTATTAATTGATCGTCCCGTTCAAACATCTCGGCTCCCAAAATAAGGCTGTCACCTTTATAGTAATACAGGTCTTTTGTTATTTCGAATTCGAGCCAGTGAGAAATAGGATCATTATGTAATTCTCCGTAAAAGACAATATCAGCCTCAGTAGCTTTTTTGATGAGCTCATCATAAGTAGTGTTGTTACCTTCACTGTCATAGAGTCTGTAGGCCGGTTTGTCA
The DNA here is from genome assembly GCA_041686075.1 of Bacteroidales bacterium. Classification (GTDB taxonomy): domain Bacteria; phylum Bacteroidota; class Bacteroidia; order Bacteroidales; family VadinHA17; genus UBA9300. Next base: position 45,936 of record JAWLEO010000029.1, read on the forward strand.
CTTTTAAAACCTGATATTAAAAGTGTAACTAAAATAAAAAGCAGATTGATATTATTCATTCCGTTTTGGGTTTATATTTCAGATTTACAATGATTTGATCTCTGTCACCAGTTTCTGTATCGAGTCTTTTGCATTTCCGAACAGCATCCTGGTTTTGTCATTGAAGAAGAGGTTATTTTCTATTCCTGCATAACCTTTACCCATTCCTCTTTTCATCACTATGATATTCTTTGCGGTATGTGCCATGATGATTGGCATGCCATAAATAGGACTTGAAGGATCATCAAGTGCAGCCGGGTTTACAACATCATTGGCGCCCACCACTACTACCACATCAGTATTTGGCAAGGCAGGATTTATATCGTCCATTTCAACCAGTTTATCATAGGGCACGTCAGCTTCAGCAAGCAGGACATTCATATGCCCGGGCATTCTGCCCGCCACCGGGTGTATTGCATATTTAACGTCAACGCCCTTTTCGGAGAGCAGTTCATCCAGTTCACTGGCTATATGCTGTGCCTGGGCAGCTGCCAGTCCATATCCAGGAACAATCACAACTTTCTGTGAATATGCAAGCAATATACTTGCATCACTCACGCTTATCTCTTTTATTGTTCCCTGGTCATGTGCCCCGGCAGCTCCTCCTCCTCCAAAGGCTCCTATAATTACATTTAAAAGAGAGCGGTTCATAGCCTTGCACATAAGGACGGTTAGTATGCTGCCAGCAGCTCCCACCAGTATACCACCCAGGATCATCGCCTGGTTGTTATAAATAAATCCGGCCATGGCGGCAGCTATACCTGTGAATGAGTTGAGCAAAGATATTACGACCGGCATGTCAGCACCCCCTATTGGCATAACAAAAAGGACACCGTAAAGCAGGGCAAGAACAAGCAATATGGAGGTAATTAACTGTGGTGACTGGGTACCTATTGTACCCGAAGTAATTAGTACTATCATAGTTATAATTACAACCAGAAGAATAACATTTATATATTTCATAAATGATGCCCTGATATCACCTACCTTCCCATCAAGTTTTCCATAGGCAATGAGACTGCCACTGAAAGAAATACTACCAATAGATAAACCTAGGAGTGTTACGATAATTACGCCGGTGCCTGTTACAAAAGGAAATTCAAGGAAAGCCACCAGGGCTGATGCAGCACCACCTGTTGCATTGAAAAATGAAACGAGCTGTGGCATGGCTGTCATTTTCACCCTTTTGGCTATGATCCAGCCAAGTATGCCAGCTGCCCCAATAGCCAGGATAACCACTATACCATTGGTAAGGGAAATATTGTTACCATCTGAGTCTTTATGTAATAAGAGAGTTGTAACCATGGCAAGCAACATGCCTGAGGCTGCCCATAAATTACCTTTTTTTGCAGACTCGGGATGGCTGAGCAGTTTTAATCCTATAACGAAAAATATTGCAGCCAGCAGGTAACTGAATTCAAGAATTGCCTTGCCGGTGGTAAAGCTAATGCCGTCTGGGGTAGTAAGTATGGTATCCATTTTTTATTATCTGTTTTTCTTTTTAAACATTTCCAGCATACGATCTGTAACTACAAAGCCCCCTGCAACATTTAGGGTGGCCATTAATACGGCTAAGATTGCCACTATGACATCAACCGAGAATTTAAGTTCCATATGTCCCAGGAGGATGATACCGCCTATTATTATCACCCCACTGATTGCATTTGCGCCTGACATAAGGGGGGTGTGAAGAACAGATGGTACATTGGATATCACCTCTATACCCAGAAAGATAGAAAGAGCAATAATAAATATTGCTTCCTTGTTTGAATAGAAAAATATCAGTATATCATTCATCATGTCAGATATTTAGTGTTGTTTTAATTCTTTCATTAATAACTTCTCCCTCATGCGTCAGGCAAGTACCGTTTACTATTTCATCATCCATGTTGAGCTTATAATTTCCTTCTTCATCGAATAATAATTTTAAGAAATTTATAAGGTTAGTCCCATACATTTTGCTTGCATCTGTCGGCATTGATGAAGGGAAGTTAGATTGACCGATAATTTTTATCCCCTTGTGGAAGACTGTTTTATTATTTTCAGTCATTTCACAATTGCCACCTGTTGAAGCTGCCAGATCGACAATAACAGAACCGGGTGACATCATTTCAACAGTATCCTTTGTTATCAATACGGGTGCCTTTTTACCCGGTATCTGGGCAGTACAGATTATAACATCTGATTTTGCAGCGTGATCCTGTATCATCTTGGCCTGTCGTTGCTTGTATTCCTCAGTTTGTTCAACGGCATATCCTCCTGCCTCTTTGTCTTCGGTGGCACCCTCAACCTCTATGAATTTACCTCCAAGGCTCATTACTTCCTCTTTAACGGCGGAACGTACATCGAAGACTTCGACTACCGCTCCCAGCTTACGTGATATGGCTATTGCTTGCAGACCTGCAACACCGGCACCCAGAATCAGAACTTTTGAGGGTTTAATTGTTCCTGCAGCAGTCATGAACATGGGAAAGAAACGGGGCAATTCAGATGCAGCAAGCAGTACCGCCTTGTATCCTGCCACGGTTGCCATATTAGATAATACATCCATCGATTGTGCTTTAGTTATACGGGGGATTAGTTCGAGGCTGAACGATGTTATTTCGTTATCTCTTAACCATATAACAAGATCTTCGTTTGACAGGGCATTCAAAATGCTTATAATTACCTTTCCTTTTTCTATTTTTTTCAATGTTTCCCTGTCAGGGGCATTGACTGAAACAATTATATCAGAATCTTTCAGCAGCTTGTTTCTTTCTGAGATTACTGCCCCTGCATCTTTGTAAATCTGGTCATTGACATAGGATCGTACACCTGCATCTTTCTCAATTATGATTTCAAGCTTAAGCTTTTTAAGTTGGTCTATGTGTTCAGGTAAAATTGCAACCCTGTTTTCAGGTTCAATCTCTTTTAATACACCAATTTTCATTTGAATAATTTTGATTTGGATGAATGAACTATAAAGTTAACATAAAAAAAAACTTAAAGTTCAGACTGCCGAATTATAATAAAACCCACGGAGTGGGTTAATAACAATAGCCCCGGTCGCACCCGGGGATAGCGGCAAGATAAAAATCTTTCTCCGGTTTTCCCCAGCGAAGGGAATCAGTTTGACTTGTAAAATATTAATTAAGGGTATTATTCCTTTTGATACTCAACGAAGAGCACTAAGTTTATCATAAATTTCCCAATCCAGGACGGTCCTGCATTTTAAATAGACATTGGGAGACGGAGGGACATCCCAGGGCATTGGCTCAGCTCCATAGAAGCCTACGTTGGTAAAACCCTTTCCCAGGTCAATCATCATGTATATATAATATGTTCCTGGTTCAATATCACTTATATCATAGGAATAATGCAGTTCCCCGCCAGGGAATATTCCTTCAAATCTCTGGACATGATTGTCATTGTCCGGGTCAGTATCCACATCAATATACATCATAAACATACGCCCGGCATAGAGATAATTTGAACCGAATTCAGTCACCATACCTGACATGTTACAGTCGAGCACTTCTTCATATTCCGTACATGCCGTCAGAAAGAATATATTTATAAAAACAATGTAAACAACTATTGAGATCCTGGTTTTCATGTTAAGTATCATCTCTTAAATACAACATATAGAATGATTATATTTACTTATGACGTGATATTTATAAAAAGTAACAGTTAAAAAAATTTAAAAAAAAAGCGAGCTTTGTTTGCTCGCTTTGTCTTGGTCCTTACGGCTTTCATTTGCTTGTGAACCCGGAGGGTCGTGAATGCGTCTTTATATCTGCCTGTGAATAAAATGATTGTCTCTTTTGTCTTTTTCCCGGTATCAAATAGGTAGCAAAAAATGCGAATTTTGACGTTTTTTGGAAATATTTGAAACCATTAATAAGTTCATCTTTATTATGTCAATTAATTCCAAAGTTATCAAAGAATATTAGAACGCAAACTTTTTTTCACAAGCTTGACAAAATTCTCCAACGCATCTATGATCTTGTTTTTTTCATCATCCGTGAAGGTTGACCGTTCCGCTTTTTGCTCCAGCCGGCGACGTAAGTGGTCAATATTACTGCTATCATCCCAAATCACGGAAGACAGTCCTGTTTTATTAAGTACCGGTTCATTTATCCAGCTATTTTTCATGAGCAGTATTTTCTCCATCTTATCTCCGGAGAAGTACATGAATTTTTTACTCTTTGGTTCACCTTTCATTCCGAACTCGATGGTTAACGTTCCAGGTTTTTTCGGTTCTTTATAACCGAGACAATAATTCCATACATCAAAATTTTCTTCAAACTCCATTTTGTCAGGTCTCATTTTGATAATTTTTAAGGCTTGCTGTTTATGAAATTTTATCTGCTCCATTAATGTCTTTATTGGATTGTTTTTTCGATTCTTTTTTGGCTTAATTTTTCCTTTAAAAAACGCCTATTATATTTACTTTACTTTACTTTACTTTACTTTGTATCAAACCCTGTATAGGAAATTGCAATTCCTTACAAGGAATATACAATTCCTGTATAGGAAATGGAGTTTCCTTGAAATATGGGCTTTTCAAAAACATTTGGCAAAAATTC
>JAWLEO010000030.1:0-49940 GCA_041686075.1 Bacteroidales bacterium
AACTCTGCGAGTTGTCAACATTTCAACATTACATAATAATCATCATTTATGATGAAAAAAATATAAAAAGATTTGCTTTTTAACGTAGAAGTAAAAAGTAAAAAGTTGAGGCGAATCGAAGATCCAGACCGAAGCGTCTGGAGCCGAAACCCTGACCGAGTAAAACGAGCGTCAGGGGAAAAAGTAAAAAGGAAGCGGTACACCCCTACCATTCGATTCTGAAATCTTGATAGTGAGCCGGGGGAAGGGGATCTGCCGTTACAGATTCCACGTAGCCAAAGCCAGGACCTTTTCGGCACCATTCAACAAAAGCGTTTAGCTTGTCTCTTGATCCTTCGGCTTCTATTTCTACGCTTCCATCAGCTGCATTTCTGACATAGCCTGTAATGCCATTCTTCTTGGCTTCACTGACAGCGCTATGACGGAATCCGACACCCTGCACTCTTCCCGTAACCCTTATCTTATAACGCAATTTTTCATCCATTGTCATATATCATCTGATTTTATATCAAAGTTAATATTTTGATATTGTTATAAAGACGAGTTCGCTGAAAACAATCTCTATGCTGAATAGAAACAACTTAGATCATTTTTGATACGGCCTTCGTTAGATTCATAACGCTTATTGATGAATCTAAAACATTATATCATACAGTCTAAGGGTAAAGCATATGTATAAGCATAAAAAGTTTAAAAATTAAAAGGTTTGTTGTTCCTGCCTTAATTCTTATAACGGGAATAGCCTGGGTGACCAGGACAAAACAGTATAGCCTAAGTACTACCTATTTATTAGGTTTCTGTTACGTATTATTAACCAATAATTTAGTTAAAGATGAAGAACTTTGAAAGAATAGTTATAAGGATAGTCTTTTTGATTTTATTTATGGTATTATTTCTTGATTTTACCATTGCACAGAGAGATGTAGAAACCAATGATTCTTTTAATGATGAGAAGTATTATTTAAATGAAAGGTTTTGTGTTGCACTTGACTCTCGAATTGAATTGCTGGCTGTTGTTCAGCATTTTACCTCATGGGCAAATAAAGGCCACATAAAGAGTAATACTCAGTATAAAACTGATATTGATGAATATTTTAAAGCATATAAAGATCATCCTGTGATTGCTAAAGCTGATAGCTTAATAAAGACCGGCTTTGCCTATGATGCACCGGTACATTTAATGCTGTACCACAACAATCCTCCGGAACTATCACAGATAACTCCTTATAATGACTATCTTATTAAAAGAGCTGGGGGAGAAGAAATACTGCATGAATTTATGAATTTACTTAGGGATTTCGCGAATGTATCTGATTTTATGAAATTCTTTAAGGATCATGATTCACTTTCAGATACTTTAACCTTAGAGGTAGTTTCTTTGCTGGGGGGGAAAGGATATATCGCTTCACTTGAAGATTTTTATGGACATACAAATAACAGTTATAATCTTGTATTGTCTCCACTTTTCTCCGGGAATTATGGCATTCCAGTAATTACCAAGAATGAAAAACATCTTTATGCAGTAATTGGGCCATGTACTTTAAAAGGGAATCGTTCTACTTTTTCGTGCCTTGATTATCTTGAAAATATGATACTGCATGAATGGAGCCATTCTTTTGTAAATCCCTTGGTTGATAAACATTATAATATGTTTGAAAAATCCAGTAATCTATTTAAACCCATAAAGCGTCTCATGCAAAGACAAGCCTATCCAAATTGGAGAGTCTCTATTTATGAACATTTGGTGCGCGCTTGTGGCGAGATTCATATTAAATCTAACATTTATACTGATTTTAATAAGGAGAAACCAATAAAATATAATGAGGGTAGGGGATTTTGGTATATTAGTTACATTGATAGCCTTCTAAATATCTACGATGCGCATAGAGAACAATATGAAGATCTCGATGAATTTATTCCTGTTATTGCTACCATGCTTAATGAACTTTCTATAGAAGATTTACCCGAGAGAATTACCACTTTCATAGGCCCCTTAGATGCTGTATTTACCCGTACTGACCGAATTCATCTAGTGTATCCAACCGGCATTCAAGATGAGGATCTGAAGATAATAAAAAAAGAAGTGAACAGTTTTGCCGGATTTCTTACTTCTGTCCGAATCGATCCGGTAATAGTTAGCGATAGAGAAGCATTGGAGCTCGAGTGGGAAGAAAAAGTTGCGTTCATTTATGGTAATTCTGGAAACAATATATTCCTTTCGGAACTTGAAATCGCAATCCCTTTGAATTTTTGTGAGGGTGCCCTTGAATTTCAAGGTAAACGATATGAAGGCGATGGAATAGTTCTTATTTCCTGTTTACCGAATCCGTATAATAAAAATCTGCCTTTTTGTATATGTGCTTCCAATAACCCTAAAGACCTGATAAGTATAGAATCACGGATTCAAGGCCCTACTGAATGGTATGTTGATTATATCCTTTATCGTGGAGATCAAAAGTTGAAAACCGGTTTGTATGAAAAAGAATATAATAAATGGCTTATTATATCCGAGCAAGAATAATACAGTGTACTTTTTTATTTTTTTGATAGTGTTCTACCACTTCATTATCATACTGATAAAAACTAATTTCTTTAACAAATTATAATGTTTAGAAAAGTCTTAATAAGCAGATATTCAGGCAAAAACAAAACTAGAAATTTACCTTAGAAGCTAATGAATACCTTAGGAGTTTGTGAATGAATAGATTTATCTATCTCAAAACTACTTTAAACAACTACAGGAAATCTGGAAATTTACCTTACCTGCAAAGAGGTAAAAAGATATTCTTTCGCAAATCAGACCTGCTCAAAGAGGTTCGGATTGACAGGAGGTTCAGCTAGTCTTATAACATCTCTGAACGTGTGCAAATTTTGCACTATTCGTTCGCACAATGAGCAGGGAAATGATTGATACAATAGTATTGAGAATACATAATATATCACAGTATCCGGGTATAGTTGACAGGCTTATGGATTTGAACGAAGGACAGAAAAGTTATGACATATCCAATGCTCATGAAAAAAGAAGGTTTGTCCAATTGAAACAGGTTGAGTATGGTGATACCGGCAAGTTATTCACTTTTTACAGGAACAAGGTTCTAATATCTTCACATTATTACCTGGGTTATTATGTAAACCTGGGGAAGGACTATGTTGAGTTTAATTTTTCAATACCAAAATATTTATAGGGAACTAAAATAATGCAATTTGTTCCTCATCAATGGGAAGAAGGATTTAGAGAGGAATTTGACTGGGACCTGAAAAGCATAAAACAGACCTTTGATAGATTAATGTTTTTTATCACCGATTTCCTTGAAGAATGGTCAATAGGATTAGAAATTGAGGATAGTAATATTGAAATAAACAGAATAGATATTTGTTACAACTAGGTATTCGATACAAAAGACCATGCTCTAAAATACCTGGATTTGCAAAAAAGGATAAGGAAAAGATTTGTCAGGAAAAAAAGCAATGAAAGTAAAAGTTTTGAAATATCAATATTTTTGAAAACAGAAAAATATTCTGCTAAAATTTATCATAAGGGAAGTGAGTATGAAAGTAAGAATGGAGAATTAAGTCATCACAGGAAGGTAAATGAAAAGGCAGATAAAACAATATTCCAGGTTGATAACGAATATGATGAAAACGGAAAACTTACAAAAGAAGGTTTAAGAAGCATTGCCGACAGGATGTTAAGATATGAGATTACTTTCAGAAACAGCCATTTAAGTTATATTTTCAGGAGAAAGATGTTTGCTGTTGGCTGTCCTATATTAAGCGGATTAAAGGCGGATTATAAAAAGGTAAAATCCATTCTTGATAAATGTAACAGAGAAGCAAATAAAGATAAACAAGTTGGTCTTGAGTATTTAGACCCCAAGATTGAAAAAGACTTAAAGAAGAATTACCTGGAGGAATACAACAAAATACCTCAATCCAAAAGAAAGAATCATAAATTATATGAATCAATAATTAATCAAAGAGTCTCTTTCAGGCTTGAGATAGACCAGGAAACAATACAAGATAACAAGACTTTATCAAACTTGAAGCTGGATAAGCCAGGCAGGGCGGCAGTTCCCAAAAGAACGGTTTTTGATGATCGGGTATTCAATTACCTGGTAAGAGAATTCCTGGATTTCATGGAACAATTCAAAATTAACAGCAAAGAAAAGTTTAATGATTATCAGAAAAAGATAATGGATTACAATTTTAAAATTGAGCAATGGAATTATTTTAATCCGGGTAAAAAGAAAAAAAGAATAAGTGAAAGTAGGGTAAATAAAGTATTATTACTCCTTCAGCATCATACAATTGATGAACTTGTAGATTTGAAAGTAATCTCAAAAAGAACAAAATACAATTTTCTCAAAGACTTGGAGAGGCTTGAGATTAATAATAATGGATTTGGGTATAAGTTTATTCACCTAATAGAACATTCATTCAGTAAGTATCTAAAATGTGATATGCCAATAAAATTGGAGAGCAAAGTACATAACTAATATGATCGATATATCTCAAAAAATGCCAACTACGAGAAACGTTAAATATTTATTAAATATTATAGAATATAATTAATTTTGTCTAACTTAATAAGCTAATTTTGCAGTTTGAAAAAATGAATCTACCAACCAAAATAGATCCTTGTCCAATAATAGATGCAATATTTGAAGTAAGATTTACTTCAAAAATGCCTTCAAGTGCCATATTTGGTGTTATTTATGGACAACTTAGCAGTAAATATCCAGATGTGCATAAGCTTCCGCTTTCACAAATGCCAGAACAACTTAGAGAAACGGACCCTAACCTTATGTACAAACCGATATATAAAATTACAGATGGACAATTTATAGTGCAAATTGGGCCTAAAGTAATTACAATAAGCTCCCCACCTGAATATATAGGCTGGAAGGAGTATTCTACAAGAATATATAATTGCCTTAAGTCTCTCCAACAAATAAATGTAGTTGATAAAGTAATCCGAATAGGTCTCAGGTATATGAACTTTTTTGACTATAATATATTTGATGATATAAAAATGGGAGTAATGTTTGATTCAAAACCTATTACATCTGATAATACCCAAATTAGGACAGAATTAAAGGAATTGTCATTTAATTGTACTCTTCAGGTAGCAAATAAGGTTGAAATTTCTAAAGAAAATATTAAAAGAAATGGCTCGATTATTGATATAGATACATTTAGATCAGAGAGGCTAGGTAAATTCTTCTCTCAGTATAAGGAAATTATAGAAGAAGCACATATAGCAGAAAAGACAACCTTTTTTAGGCTTTTTACGGAAGAAGGAATACAAAAGTATAACCCTCAATACTGACATGGGAACAAATACTACAAATACAACATTGCTTGATGGTTTCGTTATGTTAGCTCTTGCCGGTACATTATCAATTTTGCCCTCATGTAGTGATATCGCACCTAACGAGCCTACTGAGAATATTGAATACTCATCAATGGAGAGCAATGAAATAATGAATGAGAATATGGACTATGATAGTCTAATTACGGAAAAGCTCCAAGAGAAAGAACAAGCAGAAACGCTATTGTCCTTTTCTCAGAAACTAGTTGAGGGCTCCAAAGATGTTGATAGTGACATAATCAAATTTGTTGATGAAAACTTTTGGGATTTATTCTAGAAATGGATTTTAACGAAATCAAGTTATATCTACCAAAATACCTTTCCGCTGAAACACAGAAAGAATTATTTGAAAACCTCAATGGGTTTCCAGATACTATTGATGAAAGGTTATATACATCAAAATTTATTGATGAAGAAATAGTATATCAAGGAGATGGACTTCAAGATATGCTAATTATAAACCTACCATCACCTCATATTAAATTAAAGCCTGGATTAGTTCTATCAAATTCATGTGATATTAATCCTGAGAATGAAAGATTTTTTGATTCTAGAGTTATGTATGCTCCTATTTTCAATTTAAGAAAATACGAAGAAACTCTTAGGGGTAAGGGCATTAAGTCAAAACAGGCAATAGATAATCACCTGAAAGATATACGTAACCAATTAGCGACCCAAATATTTTATTTACCTAAGAAGGGTACTATTCTTGAAGAATCCATTGTGTTTTTAGATCGTGTATTGAATATGCCAATTGATAGCATTGATAAACAAAATCTAAAAACTATTAGATTGTTTTCACTCAGTCAATATGGCCACTATCTTTTCGTATTCAAACTATCACTACATTTATCAAGAATTCGAGAAGGAATAGATAGAGACAATTGAAAAACGACACCAATATTGCCACCACCAAACAAATAAAGCCCTGACATACAGGGCTTTATTGTTGCTACACCAGGGCTTCCTTCGACAAGCTCAGGATAAACTTCTCGCCCTGTCTCGCAAAAAAAGCCGCTTGCGCGGCTTTTGTTGCTTCGCCAGGGCTCGAACCTGGACTCTTCTGATCCAGAGTCAGACGTGTTGCCAATTACACCACGAAGCAATTTGGGGATTGCAAAGTTAAAATACTTATTGCTCAGTCGCAAATGTACAAGTTATTTTTTTGCAAGCTTTCCCCAGGTATCCCTGAGTGGGACTGTCCTGTTAAAGACAATGTTACCCTGTTTGGAGTTTTTATCAACACAGAAGTACCCGACGCGCTGGAATTGGAACTTATCCTGGGGTTTTACATCGGCAAGAGAAGGCTCAATTTTACATGAAGCCAGGATCTTCAATGAATCGGGGTTAAGGAATTCTTTAAAATCACGGTTCTTCTGACCTGCCGGATCGGGGTGGTCGAATAACCTGTCATATAATCTTACCTCGGCATTTAAAGCATGCTTAGCCGATACCCAGTGGAGGGTGCCTTTCACTTTCCTGTTGGCTGCTGAGCCCCCACTTTTCGTTTCAGGATCATAAGTGCAATATATTTCTGCCACCTCGCCTGTTGATTCATCTTTTTTGAAACCTGTACATTTAATAATGTATCCACCCTTGAGCCTGACCTCTCTTTCAGGGCCAAGACGGAAAAACTTTTTGGGTGGATCTTCCATAAAGTCATCCTTTTCAATGTATAACTCTCGGCTGAAGGGGACCCTCCGGCTTCCCATCGATTCATCTTCAGGGTTATTTATTATCTCCATTTCTTCAAGCCTGTCGTCAGGGTAATTGGTGATAATCAGTTTTACAGGGTTCAGGACGGCAAATACCCTGGGCACTTTCAGATTAAGATCATCACGTATAGCATGCTCGAGCAGTGCAACATCGTTTATGGCTTCAAACTTGGTGTAACCGATACTCTTGATGAATCTGCGTATTGACTCAGGGGTATAACCACGCCTTCTCAGTCCGGATAGTGTAGGCATACGTGGATCGTCCCAGCCACTAACCAGTTTTAACATTACAAGCTCCTGTAGTTTTCTCTTACTCATTACCGTATAGGTAAGATTAAGCCTGTTGAACTCAATCTGCCGGGGGCGGTAGTCTCCCGTCTTAAGCCTGTCGACCAACCAGTCGTACAGTGGCCTGTGAACCTCGAACTCGAGGGTGCAAAGTGAATGGGTGACACCTTCGAAATAATCGCACTGACCATGGGCAAAGTCATACATGGGATAAACATGCCACTTATTACCGGTACGGTGGTGTGCACGTTTTAATATACGGTATATTACAGGATCGCGCATATGCATATTAGGGGAGGACATATCGATCTTAGCCCTTAAGACCCGGCTTCCCTCATCAAATTCACCGCTGTTCATCCTGGTAAAGAGATCCATGTTTTCTTCAACACTCCTTTTCCTGTAAGGACTTTCAGTGCCCGGTTTTGTGGGAGTGCCTTTCTGCGCGGCTATTTCTTCAGAGCCCTGGTCATCAACATAGGCCAGGCCCCTTCTTATAAGATCAAGGGCAAAATCATAGAGCCTGTCAAAATAATCGGATGCATGAAATTCCCTTCCTTCCCAGTCAAAGCCCAGCCAGTGTATATCTTCCTTTATGGATTCGACATATTCAGTTTCCTCCTTTATGGGATTGGTATCGTCAAATCTAAGGTTACATTTACCACCAAACTTTTCCGCTGAGCCAAAATCAAGACATATGGCTTTTGCGTGGCCTATATGAAGGTAGCCATTGGGTTCGGGTGGGAACCGTGTATGCACCCGGCCGTCATTTTTACCGGCACGCACATCTTCCTGGATGATTTGTTCAATGAAATTCAATGATGTGCCGGGATCACCTGCATCATTCCGGGCACTTTTGTTTTTATAGTCCATTATGAATGTTATTTAGGATTACAAAAATAGGATGAATTTGGGAATAAAAGAAGGCTGAGGCTAAGGCTAAGGCTAAGGGAAAATTATAATAATCCAGATTTTTTTTCAAAAAATCGAGCCAAGTGATAATTTTACAGGTTTATTAACACATTAACAATCAATCATGGCATTAATAGAAATAAAGAACATGGAGTTCTATGCTTTTCATGGTCATTTCAAGGAGGAGCAGATAGTGGGTAATAAATTTCTTATTGATCTTACACTTGAAGCCGATCTGGAAAAGGCATCAGAAACTGACCGACTGGAAGACACGGTTGATTACCAGGTGGCATTCAGGGTCGTTAAGGAAGAGATGGACAAAAAATCAAATCTGATGGAAAACATAGGTAAACGCATCCTGGACTCAATATATGAAAAACTTGAGGGCGTTAAGAAAGCAACAGTGCGGATACGTAAGATGAATCCCCCGATGGGAGGTCACATAAATTCGGTGGCTGTTGTTATGAGCAGGTAAAAAACCTCTTACTATTTCTTAGTGGCTGAGAACACACCATTGGGTTGAATAAATTTCAGTTGGGTAATTTTATTGTTATCTCCTTCAACAAATTGTACACTGTAACCTTCCAGGTCTTTAATCATAAACTTATTATTGCCGGTATAAAGTAATTCATATTCAGGTTGGCCGGGGACAAGAACAAAAAGTTGCTTTTGACCTTTGATATATACTTTTATCATTGTTCCCGCAAGGTCATAATCGCCGGTGAAGGTTTTTAATGTTTCTTTTTCCACAGCTACTGTATCGATCTTATGTTTAAAGAAAAGAGGGTCAAGGGTCGGTTCCATTTTTACATTTACCCCCGATATATCTCCAACAGTGTTCGTTGTGAAATTAAAGTACAATTGTGTGTGTTCGGTGGTATCTACACCATCTTCTGATACTTCAAAAGGTTCAAATACGTCATAATGAAAATGCTTAAGCCAGTACTTATTCACTGGAAGTATTGCATAAAGTGAATCTTCCTCCAGCTTAATATCGAATGTGCCATAGCCTTCATTTGAATATTTGCCGGTATATGCTTCGAGTTGATGGGACGGTCTGGTATCCTCCTTTTTATTTGCCTGTGACGATTCCTGTGTTTCTTTTTGTGTCTTCCTTGCCTTATCCAGTTTCTTCTTCTGTATTTCTATCCAGTCATCTTCTCTTACTGTGAGCATCCGGTCTGCAACAAGATTGCGAACCACTCCGGGCACAATAGAACCATTTTGATTAGCAAGTACTACTATACCTATGCTGTCAGAAGGAAAGAAGCATGTGCTTGCAGAAAAACCGTCGATATTACCGCCGTGTTCGACCCTGTAATGTCCTTTGTATGAGCTGATGAACCACCCGTAACCATAGTTATGAAGGTGAATGTCTGGCCTTTCCTTGTCCGGCAGTGCTGCGGAGGCAACCATATGTGAGCTTATTGCTTTGGGAACAAAGCTTTCAGGTATTATTTCTTTGTCCTGGAATTTTCCTCCGTTGATCCAGGTTATCAGCCATTTTGACATTTCGTTCACGCTGCTGTTAATACTGCCTGCCGGACTCATCTTGGCTATCCGGTAATAATCCATTTTTTCAATAGATATGCTATCCTTAAGCTGATAGCCAAAGGCGGCGTTTTCACTATTTTCGAGTTCGTCTATTGACAGATTGGAACGGGTCATCCCCAGGGGTTTGAATATCTTTTCCCTGACATTGTCCTCCCAGCTTTTTCCTGTTATTTCTTCAATTATGACCCCCTGCGCCAGGAACATAAAATTATTGTAGTACCACCGGTACCTGATACCGGTAAAGGGTTCCTGGTGTATAACTCTTTTTAGCAGGATTTCTTTCGATTCACCCGGGAAGAAGTACCATGAGAAATCATGCCGCGGCAAACCTGTGCGGTGGCTCATGAGATCCTTTACGGTAATGCTCCTGTTCATCTCATCAGTGAAGAACCTGAATCCCGGTATATGTAAAAGCGGGCTGTCATCCAGGGACAGCTTATCTTCTTTATCAAGCATGCCTATAAGTGAGGTGGTGAAGGCCTTTGTGCATGAACCAATGGCAAAAAGCGTATTTCCATCAGCCGGGATTTTGTTTTCATAATCACGAAAACCAAATCCACTGGAATATACCACCCTGTCTTTTTCAACCACAGCTGCAGCAAAACCGGGTGCATGAAAAGTTTCCAGGACTTTTTCGAATTCTTTTTCAATTCCCTTAAGTCTTTTATCTGTTTTCTGGGCACCGGCACCTGCAGTCAGGATTAGTGCAAAAAGCAAGAGCAATATTTTTTTCATGGTATGGTAAAGGTTTTTGATATGCCAAATTAGCAAAGAATAATTGATAATTCATATTTCAAGAATTAATTTTTAATAGGCTGTTTAACAGTAGCAGGAAAGAAACATTTGCTTATATTAGGTACTTATATCTTCTTAATAAGAAATGGAGCAATTTTACAGCAAGGATATTGATGAAGTAATTTCTCATTTTGAAACTTCTGTAAAAGAAGGGCTTAAATCCGGGGAAGCCAGCAGGAGGCTAAAAAAATATGGTTATAACAGGCTGGTTAAGGCAAAAGAGAAATCTTTTCTACGGATGCTTATTGACCAGTTAAAGAGCTTTATGATCATTGTCCTGCTGGTAGCTGCTGTAATATCAGGTGTGGTGGGGGTCATTGAGGGTGAGGGAATAGTGGATACTTACATTATTTTTGGGATACTTGTCTTAAATGCTTTTATCGGTGCATTCCAGGAACGAAAGGCTAAAAAGTCACTTGAAGCACTCAAAACAATGGCGGCCCCGTACAGCCAGGTATTACGTGATGGTGAGATAAGTGAGATACCCACCAGGCAGCTTGTACCCGGCGATATAGTATTACTTGAGACGGGTGCTATCATACCGGCGGATCTACGTCTTATAGAAGCGGCGAACCTGAAAATAAAGGAATCATCCCTGACGGGCGAGTCTGTTCCGGTAGAAAAGCAGACCGGTGCCCTGGAAGACGGAGACCTTGCGATTGGTGACCGGTCCAACATGGCATTTTCAAGCGGTATAGTTAGTTACGGCAGGGGACGGGGAGTTGTCACTGCCACGGGCATGGACACGGAGGTTGGTAAAATTGCTGATATGCTGCAGGAGACAGTGGACACGGAAATCCCGATGAGCAGGCGCCTTGAACATCTCGGGAAGATACTTGGTATAACTGCCCTGGCCATCTGTATTGTGATTTTTATTGTGGGGGTGCTTTATGGCAATTCGGTTTTAAATATGTTCATGACAGCTGTAAGCCTTGCCGTGGCTGCTATCCCCAGTGCCCTTCCGGCAGTGTCAACCGTGGTACTGGCCATTGGTGTACAGAGGATGGTTAAGAAAAATGCCATAATCCGTAATCTGCCTTCTGTTGAAACACTTGGCAGTGCTACCGTTATTTGTTCCGACAAAACAGGGACACTGACACAGAACAGGATGACAGTTGTTGAGGCTTATGTTAACCACAGTAAAGAAAAGATCAATAAAAATTCACAAGAGGGTGGTCCTGGCGGCGAGAAGGAGAAATTACTTTTGATATCCGTCCTGTGCACTGATGCCAGGATAAGTAACGGCGAGGAAGAAGAAACTGAATACACAGGGGATCCTACGGAAGTTGCACTTGTGGATATGGGGATTTCGTATGGATTTCCTAAAGATGATATGGAAGCACAATACCCGCGGGTGGCAGAGATCCCCTTTGAGTCTGAACGTAAACGTATGACAACTGTTAACCGCTTATCTGACAGTGAGACAAGGGTTAATGTCAAAGGCGGGTTGGATGAGGTGCTGGATGTTTGTGATAAGATAATCATAGAAGGAGAGATAAGGGAAATTACAGAGGACGACATACAAAAGATAGAAGAGGCCAACGAGGCAATGACAAATTCCGCCTTGCGTGTCCTGGCAATGGCTTATAAGGATCTTTCGGGTGAACCGCAGGACACAGGAGTGAAAAATCTTGAGAGCGGACTTATTTTCACGGGTCTGGTGGGAATGATAGATCCTGCAAGGCCGGAGGTTATTGATGCAGTGGCAGAATGTAATAAAGCAGGTATACGGCCGGTGATGATCACGGGGGATCATAAAAATACAGCCATGGCCATAGCCAGGGAAATAGGTATTTACAGGGAAGGGGATGAGTCAATCACCGGTACTGAACTTGAAAAACTAGCAGAGGGGCAGTTCGCTGAGAAGGTGACTAAATATTCTGTTTATGCGAGGGTGGCTCCCGAGCATAAAGTGAGGATAGTGAATGCCTTGCAGGAAGCGGGTCAGGTTGTTGCAGTTACAGGTGATGGTGTTAATGACGCACCTGCACTCAAGCAGGCAGACATAGGAACTGCTATGGGTATTGTAGGAACAGATGTGGCCAAGCAGTCTGCCGATATGGTGCTTACCGATGATAACTTTGCAACAATAGTGTCGGCAGTTGAAGAAGGCCGGAGGATATATGACAATATCGTGAAAGCCATTCACTTTCTCCTGTCCACCAACATAGGTGAAATATTCCTGCTTTTTATAACTTCAATATTCAACATGGGAGCTCCCCTCTTACCTATTCATATACTCTGGGTTAACCTCGTGACTGACAGTCTTCCCGCCCTGGCACTGAGTGTTGACCCTCCTGCAGAGGGTATTATGGAACGAAAACCCAGAGATACGAAGAAGGAAATTATAACAAGGGGTATGGCATGGAGAATTTCGTACCAGGGTATATTGTTCGGTTCTCTTTCACTGATTGCATACAGCATAGGCATACGAAGCGGAGATTCCAGTCTCGGGCAAACCATGGCATTTTCAACACTTATGCTTAGTCAATTGATGCACGTGCATAACCTGCATTCCAATACAAAGTCAGCCTTTAAATTTAATCCGTTAAATAATAAACCACTGATCGGAGCCATACTGGCATCCGTGGGGCTCGCCCTCCCGGTGCTTCTTATACCTTCCGTACGAGATGCCTTCAGCCTTACAACAATGGATTCAGGGCAGTGGCTTACCGTTGTAATGTTGGCAGTGTCACCCATAGCGCTGGTCGACCTGTTTAAACTCCTCAAGATCAATGGAGCAAAGTATGACTGAAAGGGACAGACTATTTATCAACCATTATGCTGGATAAAAAATCGTAAACAGACTTTTCTTCAGCAGGTTCCAGGGGACGGCTTCTATCGAATTCAGGTGCATTCTTTATGGAATCCTTTTCCAGATGGATACTTACCTCCTGGTTAACATAACTGATATCATTGAGAAAATCGATGGGCAATATCACCTTTTTGCTCCAGGGTAGCCAGTTGCTGGTATCAGCTATTAAATATACTATTTGCCAGTCTTCATCATCAACAATGATGTCATCAATATGACCGAGCTTACCGTCAAGGGCATTGATGTGGTAGCCGGTCACTTCATCATAACTGCGCAAACTGGTATCAAGATCTTTCTCATCTACCAGCTTTGCAGGGATTCCTACAGGCCTTGGAGGGTATAACATAGGATTCTCCACGGCACCAAAATCATACATCCAGTAATGATCAATGTCGTAATATTTATTTAATTCCATCTCATAGGCACGGGAAATGGGTAATTTCTTTTCCGGTGCCGGGCAGGAATCAATATCTTTCTCACTCAGGTTGATGGAGATCTCTTCCTTATCCCAATCGGGTGTACCGATGAATAACCTGGGGATTAAGACCCTTTTACTTTCGAAAAAACTCCCGAAATCCGCTTCCATATAACGTATCACCCATTTTTCTTCGTCAAAAAGGAAATCTTTAACCTTCCCCTTCGGACCGTCACCTACTGGATTAATGGAATATCCAATAATATTTTTCAGACTCCGTTTCATATTAAAACCTTTTAAATTAAAAATAGTGCTATCTCATTTATACAGGAATTTTGTTTTTATGATTCTATAACAAATGAGATTTTAGCATTCACGGCATAGGAGACAATTTTATTATCTTCAACATTAGCATTCATATGCTTGATATAAATAGACCTAATGTTTTTAACCGTTTTTGCAGCTTCTTTAAGTGCATTTTCGGTAGCTTCGCTGAAACCTTTTTCTGATGAAGCAATTACTTCAATTACTTTTACCATTTCCATAATTTTTGTTTTTATGATTATTAATTAATTATTCAGGTTGTCAATAATTGTGAAAAATATATGCCAAAAATTGCTGGAGGTGTTCAGCCAGTAAAGTAAATAGCTATAAAACAATAGTGTACAAGCATATGCCGACCAGGGCTCGTGGTCAGAGAATTGTGAAAATATTACATGTATTGGGGAATTATTTTCACACCCGGCCAAAGGTCAGCCACCAGCATTGTATATTACCTGCCCGGGCTATGATTTGTCATGATACATAGTTGTTCACAAATTAACCGAAGAACATTGAGTGATTATTTATTCCAGGGCATACGTTCACTGATATAACAGTTAAGGTAATGTTTGTCATTCCCGGCCATTTTCACAAGTTGTTCTTTCACATAGATTTGTCCCGGGCTAAGCCTGTAATTATCCTCATCGTACTCCAGTCTTTTGAAGAATTGGTGCATATTTCTGTCGAGTGTCTCAATTGCTTGTACCAGTTCGTCACCATCGTATTGCCTGCACCATTTTTTCAGGTCATTTCGTAATTCATTATAATTGTCACGTTTAAGATTGTAGATGTATTTTTCACCTTGGGTCCGTGTAACTATCGTTGAAAATATATGTGGTGAAATCATAAAAGCACTTTCATTATCCTCAAGCATCCTGTTTACAAAGCATACCATCCTGGTATAAACACCTTCTTCAAATGAATCTTTTGCATTAGCCAGGGCGCTCATTACTTTGTATTTACATTGATCATTAGCAGTGGCAAAGTACCAACTTATCCTGTAGTCTATCGGATCCTTCAAATCTTTATCTATCTCGTCCTCTTCTTCACAATCATCAACATTGAACCTGAATAAGTTGTTTGCACTATATGATTCCTTCCAGTTTTTTTGTCCCACCATACTTCCATCTTCTTTTATCTTGCATCCTATTTCAACATCTCCCAGTTCAATCCCTTCCATACATTCTGTCTCATCGCAATCCGCGTCATAGCAAATGCCTTCTATTTCTTTTAATACACTTGCTAATTCCATTCTATAAACCCCTTTGGGAACATCATCCAATTGCGGAATTTTAACTCCGGGAGGTAGATGTCTTTGAGCTTCTTCAAGTGCCTTTGCCTGTATACCAACTCCATAGTCAATTATCAGGTCAACGTTTGCCTGGTTGGATGAAAGATTAACACTTCCTGTTTTGTCGTGTTTAGATGCTATATCATGAGGGCAGTCTTCACGGGGTTCCTTGACTTTAACGGTTTTCTTAAACGAATAATTTACTGTTAAATTTCTGATTTTATAGACAAAGTGGGAGGAATAACTGAGGCTTTTGTTGTATTCCATCTGACCATTGATCCAGAAATTGAACTCTACTTCCGTAATCATGGATCTGTCTATGACACCACTGCTGCTCCCTTCAATATAAACGTTTATATTTCCAGTATCACCGGGCTGACCTGTAGCCAGTGTCCAAATCACAATTGACATGATCTGGAGAAGTATAAGCTTCTTTTTCATTTTATATTTTTTAATTTCATAAATAATTTTCAGTACTTATTAGCTGGTTTTTCCATTTTTATCAGTTAAAGAATTCTTTTTGGATTTCAGCCCGCTGCCAAAGATCAGTATCCCGAAAAACGGGAATGCACCTGTTATCACTGCCAGCATTATATCATTCCTCTGGATACCGGGTTTAAGAGTTGATGAGGAATGTACTTCCTGAAGAATACAAAGCCGCCAATTATTAAAAAAAGTAAACCCAGCACTATTGGATTGACTTTACCCGGTTTTCTTGCTGGTCTGCTAACTATTCTCATGATGAATTATTTTTTTCAGATATCGGCAATATGATCACGGCTTCATTTTAGGCATGTCCATCACCTGGTATCCTTCGGGTATTTCAAAACTTTTGGCTTCGGGTGTCCAGGGCTGCAGGTCTTTCAGTTCCATGGCTGTCTCATCCGAACCGCTGATATGATTTATAAGCTTGATGGGAAACTGGTATTCCTCGGAGGTCCAAACGGTATACATTTTCTGGTCTGGATTATCCTCATTATACAGTCCTGAACGGGTGCACGGGATGCCATTGACAGTTTCCTCGCCCTCGACCTTTATTAATCCTTGTTCCTGGTAATAATGGTATGATGCAACAGGGTCATTACCCATGCTCATAGGATCGGTTGCAGAGCCCTTCATTGCCATTTTCTGCTGTGGCATGAGGATTACAATCTCAGGAGAACCCTTCCTGGATATTATCACACCTTCCTGGCCGTTCTCATTGAATTCATAACGGTAACCGGCATCGGCGGAATAAACGTTAAAGACACGCTCCTGGCCCATGCTGGTGAAGTACATTTTGGCCTTGAACTGGGAGAAGACGGGTAATGCCAGCAGGCTGGCAACGAAAAGGACAATTAATTTTTTCATGATTGTTGGGTTTTTATTAATAAGTATCACACATTTTTCAATAAAGGGGAGAAACCTTGACAAATGGGCTGGAATTGTCTCTCCCCTGCGTCTGGTTGAAGAAATCTTTAACTGGTTGTGATTAATATTAATTGGTTCTTACGAATTCGACCCTCCGGTTTTCTGCCTTACCTTCAGGAGTGGTATTGGTATTGATCGGTTTTGTTTCACCGAACCCTTTTGATGTCAGGCGGTCTGCTGAGATACCCATGGATACGAGTTGATTCATAACCGTTTCTGCCCGGTCTTCGGAGAGCTTCTGGTTCATATCGTTATCACCGTCGCTGTCGGTGTGCCCCTCGATGCTCACATTGACATCGGGATGTTCGGAAAGCATGGTGTATATTTCATTGATCACCCCCATTGACTCGGGTCGCAGGCTTGCTTTACCGACGTCAAAGCGAATACCGTTGGCAACGATTTTGCCATCCTGGAGGAAGCGGTCATAATATTTAACACCACCTTCGGCGATGCGTACATTTTTGACCAGGAAAAGGTTATTATCATTCGCATGATAGGTATAGAGTGTCAGACCGGTTGGGTTAAAGTCAAGATGAGGTATGTTGATAAGCCGTGTTTCATCCATATAGGCTTTTAGTTTGCCTGATGTGTAAGCAATTGAGACATGAAACCACCTTGCTTTATTATGCAGGCTTTCATCAGGATGTTTGCTTTTTGCGTTGCCAAGCGCGTAATTGTTTTCTTCAATTTTTAAATATGACCATCCTGTGGAGCTGGGGTCTTCCTGGTTTTTCCTGTCATACAGGTATATTTCGAACCATCCGCCTCCGGGGTGGTATAGATCCATCTCAATAGTAAATACATCCGGAAGGTAATCCTGCTCCGGATTCTTAACGTAGGGAATGATACCGGGATGACCGTCTCTCATCATAATAACGTTGTCACCTCCGAATACGGCCACTTCACTGTTTCCCCGAAACAGATCCCATCGTGAGGGAAACTCACCGTTCTCCTCCCCGGTGAGGTTATCCTCGAAGATTATCTTATCTCCGGGAACAAAATCGTATTTGCTCCAGTTCAGTGTGAGAGTTTCTTCTGAAGTAGCAGCGCCCTGGGCCCCGGCCTGGCTTGCAGCACCCTGGTTTCCGGCCTGCTGTTGCTGTGCTGTGGTGTCGTCTTTTGTAAAGAGCCCTTTGATGCCTTTCTCCAGCTCATCAAAGCCTTTCTTTACTCCTTTCTCTGTCTTTTCATTGGCTCGCCTGTTAGCTTCCCTGTTTATTTTCTTCTTGAGGTTGATTTTAACCTGGCAGTCGGCATCGACCGTTGAAAGAAGAAAAACTGTAATAATAATTGTAAAAATAGCCTTGAATTTCATAATACTAATCTTTTTTCTTTTAAAATTACGAGCTTACAGGGAGCTTTGAAAGCTGAGATTAGTATCTGCTGGGAATTACTTAGTATCCGGTCAAAAAATTATAGAATCAGTAATTTTAAATATAGAGGGAATCATTTATTGCCGCTATGACCTGCTTCCTGAGGTTTTGTGATACGGGTATTTTAGACTGGTCTTTTAAGAGGAGGTAACCGCCGTCACGTTTAACAAACCTGTCGACCCAGGCGATATTTACCAGGTGTGACTGGTGCACACGTATCATTCCTGATGCTGAGAGGAGGGCATCAAATTCCTTGATGGTACGCGAAACCATTATTTTGTTTTTATCTGACAGTATAAAACGTGTGTAATTACTGTCGGCTTCGGCCCTCACAATATCTGAAATAGGAACCACATGAATACTTTCCGCAGTATGTAAGACTATCCTTTTCAGAGCCTTCCTGCTTTCGAGGTTTTCCCGGAGGGCTTTCAGCTTCATCTGTTCTTCTTCGATGTTAATAATACCTGTGGCCTTATCCACGGCCTTACATAGATCAGCGGTGTCGAAGGGTTTTAAAAGAAAATCCAGTGCGCTTACCTTGATTGCATCGAGGGCATATTCCTGGTGGGCGGTAATGAAGATAATTTTGAAATTTACGGAGGGCAGTTTATTAAGAAGGTCGAAGCCGGTACCGTCAGGCATTTCAACATCGAGGAAAAGAAGGTCGGGCCTGTGTTCAAGGATGGAGTCATAGCCTTCACTTACAGACCCGGCAGAGGCTGCAATTACAATGTCAGGGTATTCCCGCCTTAAGATGGCCGATATTGAGTTCCTGACTGCCCGTTCATCATCAACGATTACTGTTTTCATCGGCATACATTATTTATCATGCAAAAACCTTCCTGTACGGCATCATTATTATCACTCTGGTCCCTGCAGGGTGTGAATTTTCATAGAGGTCCTTTATTTCATACCTGATATTCCTTTTTTTCATTTTCTTTCTGAAGAAATTAAGCCTTTCCTGTATCAGGGTTGTGGACAGTGACTTCTTCTTCATTCCCTTCCCCTTGTCCTTACCTGCCTGGTCCCTCCCGATTCCATTATCGGTCACCTCCAGTTTCAGCAGCTCGTCTTCCAGTTTGTAGGAAACCTTTATCTTGCCTCCATTTTCAGAAGGTAGCAGGCCGTGCTCAATGGAATTCTCAAGACAGGGTTGGGCAATCATGGGAGGCACTGATATGTTTTCGGTATCAATGGGACTGTCTATGTCAAAATTATATTCAAAGCCGGATTCAAATCTTAACTGTTGCACGTCAAGGTATAATCTCAGGGTTTCTATTTCCTTTTCCAGTGGAATGAATTCCTCCCTCGAGTTTTCGAGTATATTACGCATCAGCTTAGCTATCTTGACAAGGAAGGTATTTGCCTTTTCGGGTTGGCCGTCAAGTATCATTTCCTGCACGGCACAGAGGGAGTTAAAGATGAAATGGGGATTCATTTGGGCCCTTAACAATCTTTGCTCCAGGTCTATCCTGGCGAACCTTGCCCTCAGCCGGGTATTGCGTATATAGAATATAGAAATGACAAGCAGCATTATCATCAGTATAATTAATCCCCTGACATACATGTTTTGCTGTTTGATCCTGTTTTCATGAATAAGTAGTTCCTGCTGGTGTTCAAATTCAGCCGCTTCCTGTTTCCTGTCAAATTCATTCTGGATCTCGAGCCTGGTTACTTTTGTTAGAAATTCATTATTGCTTATACTGTCATTTAATGCATGGTATTCGCGCAGGTAGTCATAGGCAAGGTCTTTCCTGCCTGTTTCACTGTACAGCGAACTCAGTAGCCCGGCAGCGGCAGCAAGCGTTATGGGATCTTTCTGCTCACGGGACATCTTGTATGCATTCAAGGTGTTATCAAGGGCCCTGTCATAATTCCTTCTCCTTCTTTGTATGCGGCCCAGGGTAATAAGATATGTAGGCAGCTCGGAGTCATTAATTTTTTCCGCAATTTCTATTGACCTTGATATATAATAATAGGCTGAATCCTGGTTCCCCTGAAGGGTTAATGTTGATGCAATATTATGATAGGCACCGGCAATTCCGGCGGGGTAATTCATTTCTTCATTCAGTTTGAGGCCCTTTCTCAGGTAGAAGAGAGCACTGTCGTACTCGTTTTCTGCCATATATATATGTGATATATTGTTCAGGGTTTTGCTCAATTCCCATTTATCTCCTTTACGTTCCGATATGGGCATTTTTTTGAGGTTGAACTCAAGTGCCCGCTCATAATCGTTCTGATAAAAATACATCAGGGCAATTGAGCCATAAGCAATTGCCATCCCGCTGGAATCATTCTTGGATTCCCATAACCTCAGTGCTTCAAAATATGAATCGATAGCTTCGTTGAACAGCAACATATCCTTATATATGTTGCCAAGTGTATTCAGTGCGTCAGCAAGTGGTACTGTATCGTTTATTGACCGGGCTGTTTCAATTGCCCTGTTGGTCATCTCAAGAGCGCCCTCAAAGTCATTTTTCTGCCTGGCAAGGTAGGTAAGGGCGCTTAGAGCATTAACCATCCCCCTTTCATCTCCGACTTTTTCAAAATTCTCAAGGCTCAGCCTGCTGTACCTTTCGGACTCATTAAGCATGCCTTTAAGACTATATACGTAGGCCAGGCAATAGTAGGCCCTGGCCTTGCCTGTCAGATCGCCCATTTCGTCATAAATATCCAGGGCCCGGAAATTATAGTATGAGGCACTGTCGCCGGGGTTATACCTGGCAAAGTAAGCTAATCCCAAGGCCAGGCTGGCATCAGCGATTCCTTTATTATATCCGAGCTTACGGGAGGCGGATAAGGCCCTGCGGGCATCCCCGATGGCAATATCGGGATACCTCCTGGCCATGCTGTATGCTTCCTGTGTCAGCTCGTTTATTGATGCAGTATCTATATCATGATCCTGTGCCACAGGCATGGCGTACAGCTGGCATGAAAGCGCAATAAGTATTGCAACAAAGAAGGAAGTATAGCCCATTTATTTATTCCTTATAGAAATATATTGACTACTAAAAATAGCAATTTTCATAAGAAATACGCCAAAATTTCACATATAAAAGACTGAGCTTAATCCAGGTATTTATTTTAGTAAAGGCAATAGGCTTTACCGGGGTGGATTGAATAAGTCTTCTGAATTCAGAAGCAGGTCTACGTACTGGGCCCTTTGATAAACAAAAGGATTACTGCTCAGGCTTTTTCTCGATAATTTACCCCTGAATTCATCGATGCTATTATAGTTTTTCTTTTCCATCCACTCGTTTATCTCATTTACCATCTTGCTGATCTGACCAAGGCCGTTTTTATATAATGTGCTAACTACCTGTACGGCCGTTGACCCCGCAAGCAACATCCTGATGACATCCGTGCCGGTAAATATACCATGAGAGCTCACTATGTCAGCTTTAATATTGTCATAAAGCAAACCGGCATATCTCAGTGACTTCCTGTAATCCTTTTCATTGCTGAGGTTAAAGTTCTTAATGTGTTTTTCACCTTCAATATCAATATCGGGCTGAAAGAAGGAATTAAAAAGCACAAATGAATCTGCTCTGGCCTCGTCGAGCTTTTTAATTACATTCAGCACATTGGTATAGTCGGAACTCAGCTTTACACTTACCGGTATTGAAATATTTTTCTTGATCTCCTTTAGGAGGCTTATTTGTTCATCTTCTATCGCTTCGGCATTTTTGTCGAAGTCCAGTGGCGTTTTGTAGAAATTCAGTTCAATACCGTCAGCGCCTGTTTCACCTATAAGTTTTGCGTATTCAATCCAGGTTTCTTTTTCAATTGCATTCAGGCTGGCTATCAAGGGAATTGACAGGTTCTCTTTGGCTTCCCTTATATGTTCCAGGTGTTCATCGGGCCCTGCATGTTCAATGTCGGGATGTGTGGTTATCATTTCGGCATGCAGATCGTTGTACTGGCTCAGGCTTTCATCCATCTGGAATCTCTCGAGCTGGATCTGTTCCTCGAATAAGGATTTATATACAATTGCTGCGGCACCCTCTTCTTCGGCCTTCTTAAGCTTATCCAGGTCTGTCACCATGTTGGAAGCTCCGACAATTATCGGGTTAGCCAGTTCTATTCCCATGTAGTGTAGTTTCAAGTTCTTCATAGCTGTGGTTTTAGTATTTTGAAATATCTATAATATACGAATTTTTTATTGAGGAAGTGTTCAATTATTTATAATATCCAACTATAATACAATATTTACATACCTTTTGTTTAATATTAATACAACGGCCAGGCTGGATATCGAACTTATGTCAGTAAGCCCCAAAATAATCCTGAACATCCTGTTTGTTATACCTGAGATAAGTCTTCTGCAAAAGAATTCAGGTTAATAATTGATAGTATACATGTTCCTATATTAAAAGGTTTGAATATACCTGTTAATTAATTAGCAATATTTTTGGTTATTTTAAGAACTCTCTTTAATTTGTGCACCATATTATCTACAGGGCTTATAATAAAAGGTGTAATTCATAGTAAATCAGCTATTCATGAAAAAGAGCCCGGAATGCTTTGATTGCGGGGTATTTAAGAAGTCATACTTCTCGAATATCAAAAATGGTGATCTTGAGGATCTTAAGTTGGAAAAATCTGCCTCTTTATATAAAGCAGGTCAGATCGTTTTCCATGAAGATAACCGGGCACTGGGAGTGTATTGCCTCAATTCAGGCAAAGTAAAACTTTACAAGGTGGATAACGAGGGGAGGGAGCAGATTATCAGGTTTGTAACACCCGGGGAGCTGTTCGGCTACAGTTCGATAATAGGTTCTCGCCATTACCTGATAACGGCTGAGGCCATTGAAGATTCGGTAATATGTTTTATTGATAATAATTTATTTTCATCCCTGACCGTAAAGTACCCGGAGATAAATAAGATACTCATAGCCTCACTGGGTTCAATGCTAAACGACGCTGAGGATAAAATAATATCGCTTGCCAGGAAGCAGGTGAGAGAACGGCTTGCAGAAGCCCTTCTCACACTCTGTAAGAAATTTAACACCGAGAGCTGTGTTAATAATAATATCCTGAAGCTCTCACGCGAAGATCTGGCAAATATTGTGGGTTCCGCCACCGAGACGATAATTCGCCTTCTATCCGAATTTCGTGAAGA
Source organism: Bacteroidales bacterium (assembly GCA_041686075.1). GTDB lineage: Bacteria > Bacteroidota > Bacteroidia > Bacteroidales > VadinHA17 > UBA9300. Next base: position 23,383 of record JAWLEO010000030.1, read on the forward strand.
AGAAATAATTGCCATTAAGGGCAGAATGATTATCCTTAAAGACACAAAAAAGCTTAAGAAGATAGCTAACCTGGACTGAATAACTGCCCATTGTTATTTTCACTTCAAAATTTTACAGGACATAAGATCCAAAAATACAGCATATTAGCATAGCTAAACTGATGTATGTCATACCGGGAACTGATCCCGGCCTATATTATGGCTGACAAAAATCTTCTCTTCACCAAACCGGTATCATATGTATTTAAATTGTAATATTTAAACTTAGCATTTTTGAGATCCATGCCTTCCCGGCAGTGCTATTAATATTTAAAAACAGGGATAATCCAATTGGTTCCTTCAAAAATGCAAAAAGCTATAAAAATCAACAAAGAAGAATGGGACAGGTTGCTCATCCAGCTTTCGGAGGCCGGGGAGACTATTTATGCCCCGGTAAGGCATAACGGAGTTTTCGACTATGAACCCGTAAAGGAAGAAAGCATTGGGGAAATCGTTTACAATGAAGCAAAACCTGCATCACCTCTCAAGATCTTTTTTCTACCGATAAGACTAAATGTCACGAGGACACAAAAGCTACCAGACCGCACCATAATTATTGGTGCTCCTGCCTGCGATATTGAAGGTCTGAAGTTGCTCGATACAATGTATATTGATGATGAGTACACTGACGAAACTTATCTTGCCCGCAGGCAGAATTCAATAATTATTGGTGCACCGTGCCACAAAACAGCAGAAAATTGTCATTGCACCACTTACGGTGTTAATCCATGGCCCGGGGAGGGCTGTGATATCTCGATGAGCAAGTCTGGCGATGATATCATACTGAACTCCATGTCGAAGAAAGGAGACAGTTTTATAAAGGAGATTGAGGGCCTTCTGAGTGTTCGGGAGCCCGCAGACAGTGATATTAACAAATTAACCAGCCAGCAGGAGGCAATTGCATCTGAGTTACACGACATGAATGATGGTCTTCCCGGAACGGAGGAAAGCGGAAAACTTATAAAGGAAGCTGAGAGGGATTTCTGGAAAGAGCATGCCTCTCCATGTGTTTCCTGCGGAGCCTGCTCGGCTATATGCCCCACCTGCACATGCTTCCTGCTTATTGACAGGCCTGGCTTTGAAAAAATAAAGCAGCAGGACACCTGCCAGTACCCTGCCTTCGAAAGGGTAGCAGGAGGGGAGGACCCCCTGAAGGAACTCGGTGTGAGGTTCCATAACAGGTATATGTGCAAATTTGTCTGGAAACCCGAGCGGTTCCATGTACTGGCATGCACAGGCTGTGGCAGGTGTATCGATACCTGCATTGCCGGCATCAGCAAGAACGAAGTAATAAGGGATATGACATGAAAAAGCAAGCAAAGGTGCGTAAAAGTAATGGCCTTTATGAGGTCTTAAAGGCTAAGGTCGATGAGATAATCGATGAGTCACCCCTTATAAAGACCCTCGTCATGACCCCTGAAAAGCCTTTTAAATTTGATACAGGGGAATTTATTGAACTGACACTTGATGGTCTGGGTGAGGCTCCTTTCACCCCGTCATCCTCACCTTATATAACCGAGACGCTCGAGGTTACAATAATGAAAGCCGGATATATTACTGAGAAGTTCCATAAGCTGGAACCCGGAGCAGTGCTTGGCATACGCGGTCCGTTCGGCAGAGGTTATCCTGTTGACCGCTTCATTGGCAAGGAGGTCTTGATTGTGGGCGGAGGATGTGGCCTGGCACCTATAAGATCGTTATTGTATACCTTGATTGAAATAAAAGACCAGGTTGAAAAGGTAGTCCTTCTCTACGGGTCAAAGACACCCACCGATTGCATATACAAGCCCATGTTCAGTAAGCTGAACAGTATCGATAACTTCGAGACATACCGTTCAGCCGACAGGCCTGACGACACCGAGTGGGATGAAAATATCGGTCTGGTGACAGAACTTCTTGACACGCCAAAGGTAAACCTGGATAATGCAATAGCAGTGGTCTGTGGCCCGCCTATAATGATGAAATTCTCTACCCTCAGGCTGTTGGAGCTTGGATTCAGCGAGGATGACATATTCCTTTCCATGGAAAAGAATATGTCGTGTGGACTCGGCAAATGCGGCCATTGCATGATGGGCGAATTCTTTGTATGTAAGGATGGTCCCGTTTTTACTTATGCAGAGATTAAACATAGTCCGGAGATATGGAAATAGTTAAACAACCCATAAGAGGATATGAGTAAGAAGATAGTTATAGATATGATGAAATGCCGCAACTGCAACAGTTGCGAAGTCCAGTGCTCGTATCATCACCACCCGGGCAATAACGGCATGATGCCACTGCTCGAAAAGGCGGCATTCAACTTTACATGCCGCCGGTGCGAAGATGCCCCATGCATTGATGTATGCCCCGTTGATGCCCTGGAAAAGGATAGTAACGGAGTGGTCATCAGGTCTGCCAACCTCTGTGTGGCGTGTAAATCCTGTGTTATGGCCTGTCCATTTGGTACCATGATGAACAATTTCTTTGAGGTGTGTAAGTCAGTGTGTGACTATTGCGGTATGAATGATCATCCCGTAAAGCTGCTCTGCATAGAAACATGCCCGGAGAATGCATTAAGCCTTGAAGATATTGATGAAGACCCCGAACAGAACCTGCACAAATTAAATGATAAGGTTCTGGTAAGGGAAATAATCTGGGAGAAATTGAAACATGAATAATGTAAAGAGATGATTAAAGATCTGTTTTATTTTCTGATATTTCCGGGGATGATCTTCTCGGTAATGATAGGAGGAATACTTTCCTGGTCAGACCGCAAGATCACGGCAAGGGTCCAGTTCAGAAAAGGACCTCCCTTCCTGCAGCCTTTCTACGATATTGGCAAGTTGTTCTACAAGGAGACAATATTGCCTGAAAATGGTGCCCGGCTGACCTTCCTCGGAGCTCCTATTTTTGCCCTCTTCAGTGCCACGATGGCCAATGTTTTTATACTGCTTCCCTCAATAATACCGGGAGCTGGCTTTAAAGGGGACCTGATAGTGGTGTTCTACCTGCTTACGATACCATCACTTAGTTATATAGTAGGTGCCCTGGCCTCGGGCAATCCACTCGGATCTGTCGGGGCATCAAGGGAAATAAAGCTCATAATAAGCTACGAACTGACATTCATCCTGGCTCTTACCTGTATAGTCATCAAGAGCGGGATGAGCTTGTCTATCTCGGATATAATTGCAGCCCAACAGGAGGGAGGTGCTTTTATCGGTTCCATATCAGGTGTTTTACTTTTTGTAGTGATACTCTTTGTTATTCAGGCAAAACTGGCTCTGGTTCCCTTTGATATGTCAGAGGCCGAAACCGAAATAGCGCACGGGGTATTTATAGAATATTCAGGAAGTGCCTATGCCCTGGTTAAGATGGCAAGGTATGTAATGCTTTTTACCCTTCCTGCACTGATGGTGACACTGCTGATGGGAGGCTTCAGGCTCAGTGGCATCGGTATACTGTGGTCGGTGTTGAAGCTGGTGCTTGTGCTGCTCCTCATTACGCTTATACGTAACACGAATCCGAGACTGAGATTAGACCAGGCCATGAGGTTTTTCTTTATCTGGATGAACCTTATAGTTGTGGTTGCCATAGTACTTTCAATTTTTAAACTGTAAAATGATAAAAAGTTGAGTTTAGGAAGTTATTGTTTCAAGAAATCGCTGTGGGTCTTCCATTTTGGTGGAGCTTCATGCAATAACTGCGATATAGAAATTCTGGATTGTCTTACCTCGCGTTACGATATTGAGAGGTTCGGGATGCAGCTTGTAGGGACTATACGTCATGCAGATGTTTTGCTTGTCTCGGGCTCAATAAACAAGAAATGCCGCGAGAGATTACTCAAAGTCTATGACCAGGCTCCCAAACCGATCCTGGTGGTGGCTTTTGGTGCATGCGGTTGTACAGGCGGTATTTTTGCCGAAGGAAATACCTTCGGTGGGCCCGTGGATACAATAATTCCGGTAGATGCATATATTCCGGGATGCCCCCCTAAGCCGGAGGCAATACTGGCCGGATTGATGAAACTGGTAAATAAATAAATGCTATGAGTGCTATTAATTATGACATATTCCCCGATATCCTCAGGCTGAACTTCAACAGCGACATACTGGGGCTGATGGTTTTGCAAAGGAAGAGGATGGTGGTTCAGATAAGAAAGGAAGCACTGCTGGAAATAGCTAATTATTTTCTTGATGAACTGAAATACAGGTTTATCATTGCTTCAGGAATGGATACGGACCATGGTTTTGATATAATTTATCATTTCAGCGATGATACTACGGGTTATATAATAAACCTGATGGTTAGCATTGACAAAAATAAACCCGAAGTGGAGTCCATGGCAAACATGATCAGTGCCGCCAACTGGATAGAAAGGGAGATGCATGAATTGTTGGGGATCAAGTTTACTAACCATCCGAACCTTATTCCTCTGATTTCAGGTGGCAACTGGGAGGGGTCAGAACATCCCTATGCCCGTCCGCCACGGGATAACAAAAAATCTTCCAGGACATGAGCACAAAAACTGTAATACCGATAGGACCATATCACCCCCTGCAGGAGGAACCCGAACTGTTTAAGCTTTACTGCGAGGGAGAGATCGTAAAGGATATTGAGTGGGAAACCGGCTACAACCACCGTGGAATTGAAAAAATAAACGAATCAAAAACTTTTGACCAGGTCTTCTTTGTTGTAGAACGGATATGCGGCATATGCTCCACCTCACATCCCTTTGCCTATGCAAATGCGATGGAAGAGGTTGCAAGGGTCGAAGCTCCTGACAGGGCCAAGTATATAAGATCTATAATAGGGGAACTGGAACGTATCCACAGTCACCTTCTGTGGCTTGGGCTTGCCGGTCATTTCCTCGGTTATAATACCGTATTTATGTGGGCATGGAAATACCGTGAAATGGTATTGGATATTTTCGAGAAGGTAACGGGTAACCGGAATAATTATGCTATGTTCAGGATAGGAGGTGTCAGGAGGGATATACCTAACGTTCATATAAGTGACGTGAAAAAGATGCTGGATGCCATCAAGCCCAAGCTGGATCTCCTTACCGGTGCTGTGATGGATGACCCGGTAATTCATGCCCGTACAAAGAAAGTGGGAATCCTGACAAAGGAGGATATTATTGATTATGCCGCAACCGGTCCGACAGCCAGGGCATCCGGGGTCGCAATAGATGTGAGGCATGATGATCCGTACGCTGCATACCCCCTGGTTAACTGGAAGGTAATTACTTCAGAGACATGTGATGTATTTGCAAAGACGGAAGTAAGACTCCTGGAAATGTATGAATCGGTTTCGATCATCGACCAGTGCCTCGATAAGATGAGTCATACAAAGGAAGGGGATATTTACAATCCCGTAAGGGAAATACCCAGAGGATTTGGTTTTGGCAGGGCGGAGGCACCCCGTGGAGAAGTCTTCCACTTTGTAAAAACAGATGGCTCAAACTCACCTGTAAGGCATAAGGTACGAGCCCCAAGCTACACAAATATATCAACCTTCAAAAAATCGTGCGTGGGACAGACAATAGCCGATGCTACGATAATACTCGCAGCGGTAGACCCATGCTATTGCTGTACTGAAAGAATGGCGTTTGCTTATGATTACAACACCGGTAAACAGATTATGAACGGGCTGGATCTGCTTAGGATCTCCCAGGAAAAAACCAATGACCTTAAAAAGAAGATATAAATAAGAGGCTATGGACGAACTGTTATATATAATATGGATACCACTTGCAGCAGGATTGTTGCTTATGGCCGTGCCGGAGTCGCTGAGAAAAGTAACAGGTATTCTCTCTGCCCTGGTCAGTGCCCTGGCTTTTGCTTTTTCCATAGTGCTTTATACTGGCAAAGAGTTAAGCGGCCACCTCACACTGAACCTGGTCCCCGGACTGGCTGAACAATTTCCTGAATTCAACCGGGTGCTGGCTTATTTAGGGACTCTCAACTTTGATGGAATATCCAGGTTTATAATATTGCTGATCACCTTCTTCAGCTTTATAGTAACCGTCTATTCACTGAGATATACTAGTCCCAGACATATAATAAAGAGATACTACCCCTATATACTGCTTACCATGGTTTTCTCCAACCTGGCAGTAATATCTGATAACCTGCTCTTCTTCATTTTCTGCTGGGGCATACTCTGTATAACACTATACAAAATAATCAAGGGTTCTGATGAGGAAGGAGCTGCAGCAGCCAAAAAGACAATGATAATTGTAGGGGCTTCGGATACGATAATGTTGTTGGGAATAGCCATTGTGTATAAGGTAAGTGGATCATATGCCATCAGTGGTGCTGGCATTTCCACAACAACCGCCCTTGGTGTTATAGCCTTCCTCTGCCTGCTCATAGGCACATTCACCAAAGCGGGTGCCGTACCTTTTCACACCTGGGTGCCTGACTATGCAAAGAAAGCCCCAGCATCATCAACGGCACTCCTTCCTGCCTCTATCGATAAGTTACTGGGTATATATTTCCTGTTCAGGATATGCACCGATCTTTTCACCCTTACCGAATGGATCACATTAATGCTTGTAATAATTGGTGTGCTTACGATTATTATTGGTGTAATGATGGCCCTGGCCCAGCACAATATGAAGCAGCTACTCGGTTATCATGCTGTTTCCCAGGTGGGTTATATGGTGCTAGGACTGGGCCTGGGAACCCCACTGGGTATAGCGGGAGGCCTCTTCCATATGTTTAATAATGCCTTATATAAATCCGGTCTTTTCCTCGTTGCGGGGAATGTTGAACACAGGTTCGGAACCGATAAGATTGAGGACCTGGGAGTATCACCGCGTTATATGCCTTTGACCTTCCTTGCTGCGCTGATCTTTGCACTCTCGATCTCGGGAGTGCCCCCACTGAATGGATTTGCCTCAAAGTGGGTTATATACCAGGGTATAATTGATTTTGGTAGCGGAACGGGAATTGCAAATAAGCTATGGGTGATATGGCTCGGCCTTGCTGTCCTTGGCTCCGCCCTTACACTTGCAAGTTTCATAAAACTGCTCGCCGGTGTATTTTTTGGTAACAGCAGGAAACCCAGAAAAGGCAACTTTGAAGCAAAGGCAACAATGATAGTCCCTGTTTCTATTCTTGCTATAATCTGTATCCTGACCGGTGTTTTTGCCACACCTTATATAATTCCCAGGATTATTATACCGCTTAATGTGGAATTTGTTTATCACGGCGAATGGCAGTCAGGTTTTGTTGCAGTTATGGTACTGGTTTCCATTATTTTGGGTATACTGGTCTACCTGGCAGGAAATATTAAGAAATGGCGTACAAGTGACAGTTTCGTCGGTGGCGAGCCTGAGCCCGAAGCGAAGGGAATCAGTGTCCTTGATTTCTATAAAACGATAACCCAGGCTAAATTCTTTGCACCAATTTATCGTGCTGCTGCCAGGAAATGGTTTGATGTATATGATGTAGGCAAGGGTATTGTGCTGTATTTCAATAAAATGTGCAGTACAGCCCATACCGGGATCCTTCCCTTTTACATCGCCTGGCTGATTTCAGGCCTTGTACTGCTACTTATAATAATGCTCATTTAAGTATGTAAAGATATGGAAACAACACTTATAATAATACTGGTGCTTATGATTGCAGGTGCGATCCATGCCCTTCATGCCAGGGATTTACTCTCAGCCATTGTTTCTTATTCGGTTGTGGGTTACAGTCTTGTTGTTGCGTTTTTGGTCCTGAAAGCGCCTGACCTGGCGATTGTGCAAATAGTGGTTGAAACAATAGCACTCATTATCATGGTTTCTGTTCTGATAATCAGCACCAGGGAGGACCTTGCCAAAAGTGACACCGTGGTTATCAAGGGGCAGTCATACATCAACATCAGAAAACTTGCATACATATTTTTTGCCCTTGTTATTGGTTTATTCCTCCTGTATTTCTTCAATATGGTAATCGCAGGACTTGAACCACTGGGTGTACATGAAACACGTATGGCCACAGAATATATACAAAATGGTGTTGAAGGAACAAAAAGCGTTAACCTGGTGACAGGTGTATTGCTGGACTACAGGGCGCTAGACACTCTCGGTGAAGCTACTATTTTATTTACTGCCGTAATGGGAACTCTTGCAATACTGAGACTGAAAACACATAAATTGTAGACTTATGAAAGGTATGACAATAATAGTAAAAAATGTTACGGCACTGCTGTCAGGGCTGATTTTTCTCTACGGGTGCTATATAGTGCTTCATGGCCATATAACTCCCGGAGGAGGATTCGCCGGAGGCATAATAATAGCTGGGTCTTTTATACTCCTGGTGATAGCCAATGGCATTCAGTATTTCAGGCTTACAAAAGAAAAGGAGGAGTCGTCCCTTCTCGAAGGTGCCGGTATTTTATGTTTCCTGCTGCTGGCTACCGGTGGACTGCTACTGGCTGTTCCGGTCTTCTTCAAGAATATGCTTCCGGGTGGAACCCCGGGGGAGCTTGTCAGCGCGGGAGTTATACCGCTTTATAATATTTTCATTGGCATTGAGGTAGCGGCGGCACTGCTGTCGATATTTCTTGCATTTGTAATCTTTAAAACAGAGGATTGAGATGGTTACTTACCTGCTTTGTTTCGTGCTCTTTCTTGTTGGCCTCTATGGAGTGCTGACACGGAAGAATCTTATAAAAATAATTATCGGACTGTCTGTCATGGAGTACAGCCTTTACCTTTTCCTGACATTAATAGGATATATCGATGGGGGGGCGGCCCCGATAATTGATCCTTCAAAGCCTGCAGGTTTAGTAGTTGATCCCCTGCCACAGGCTTTCGTGCTAACGGCAATAGTCATTGGCCTTGCAACAACAGCCCTGCTGCTGGCAATAGCCATCAGGCTTTACAAGAGATATAAAACGTTTGATATTGATAAGATAAACACCTTAAAGGGTTAAGCGATGGATTCACTGGTACCTCTTTTTATAATTATACCCCTGGGAATAGCTTTCCTCATACCCCTGACATGGAGGCTTATACCCGGCATTTACCGTTTCCTGCCGGCGGCAGGAATGCTGGCCCTTGTGATAATATCATTCTTCCTGCTCTTTTATGTAGGAGGGGGATCGATAACCTATATAGTAGGAGGTTGGGAGCCCGTAAATAATATACCTATTGGTATTCACCTTGTGGCTGATGGATTGAGCCTGATGATGTTATTGATTGTGAACCTGGTGGGTCTTATGGCCGGCCTGTTTTCAATCCCCTATATCAATAAGTTCACCGGAGAAAATTATTATTATTCACTATTCTCGCTTATGGTGGCCGGCATGAATGGTGTGGTGATGACCGGGGACCTGTTCAATCTTTTTGTCTTCCTTGAAGTGTCGGTGATAGCTTCATATGCCCTTGTTGCTTTTGGTAGCTCAAAGGAGGAGCTCGAAGCCTCTTTCAAGTACCAGGTTCTGGGAGGAATTGCTTCTCTTTTGATACTCTTTTCACTGGGCATGACCTATTGGTATACGGGCACTCTTAATATTTCAGATGTGGCAACAGTGATAAAATCCGGTTCAGAAAGATCAACATTGTTGTTCATCCAATTATTTATGGTGGCTGGCTTCGGGCTGAAAGCGGCAATGATACCATTCCATGCCTGGTTACCCGATGCACACTCATCGGCCCCATCACCTATTTCAGCCATGCTGTCCGGTGTACTTATTAAAGCAATTGGTGTATATGCCATATTAAGGCTCTTCTTCACCATGTTCACCATAAGCATTGAAATAAGCTATGTGATTACCACCATTGGTGTGCTCTCAATGGTTATCGGCACCTTACTGGCAATAGGTCAGTGGGATATGAAAAGATTGCTAGCATACAGCAGCATAAGCCAGATGGGCTATGTTATAACCGCTGCCGGAATTGCAATGATCATTATTGCCAGAGGGGGAGAGAGACAGGTGGCAGCACTGGCACTTGCAGGTGGCCTTTTCCACATGTTCAACCATGCTGCCTTCAAAGGTTTGCTCTTCCTTAATGCCGGTGCAGTTGAATATTCAACAGGGACACGAAATCTAAAAGAACTCGGAGGATTGTCGGAGCTAATGCCGGTAACCTCTTTTACATCATTGGGGGCATCATTGGCAATAAGCGGCATACCGCCGTTTAACGGGTTTTTCAGTAAGCTGATAATCATAATTGCAGCAGTACAGGGTAAGTTTTACTTTATAGCCCTGCTGGCAGTGCTTGTAAGTATTATAACGCTGGCTTATTTTATGAAATTGCAGCGACATGTATTTCTTGATAAGGTTAAAACGATTAAACTTACTGAAGCTAAAGAAGTGCCTTTCCTCATGTCACTGCCAATGATTATCATGGTAATTCTATGCCTTGCAATGAGTCTTATATTAATACCAGGAATAAGGGATACCTTCCTGATGAATGCGGTAAATACATTATTATCTGTAATATCCTGAGCAATGAGAGCAATTAATGTGTTGATATATTTTCTGATTTGTTTTGCAACCTGGTTGTTGCTCACACATAATGTGAGCTGGCAGAACCTGCTTGTAGGAGGTGGTATTTCTCTGTTGACCACAATAGTCTTTTCACGTTTTTTTAATTTTGATGTAAGCAAGATGTTTAACCCGGTCCGCTGGTTCTGGACCATCGTCTACATCATTTACTTTATATGGCAATGTGTCAAAGCCAACTTTGATGTTGCATACAGGGTATTGAATCCTTCCATGCCGATAAAACCGGGCATTGTGAGGGTTAACCTGGAACTTAATGGTTCGATGGCCAGGACTATACTGGCTAATTCTATTACCATGACACCGGGTACAATAGCAGTCGATATTATTGACGATGTTATGTACGTACACTGGATATACGTCCGGTCGACGGAACATGACAATTATGCATACAGGATCTCAGGTAAGTTTGAACGTATATTAAAAAAGATTTTTGAATAATGGAATGGATTGATTTTAGCCTCTGGTTCCTTATCGCCCTTATGGCTCTTTGCCTGTTAAGGGTGGTGCTGGGACCCACCGTTGCCGACAGGGTTGTGGCTATCGACATCATGGGCATCATTGTTGTCGGTATCTGCGTGGTACTCGCTATCAGGACAGGAAAGTCATTTATTATTGACATAGGGATTGCCTGGATAATCCTTAGTTTCATTGGCACTCTAACAATGGCAAAATACCTGGAAAGGAGGAAATTAAATGAATGAATTAATAAGCAATATACTGATTGGTATCGGCCTCGCATTCAGCTTATTCGGGAGTCTCGGACTAATCCGCCTGCCCGATATCTACAACAGGTTGCAGTCGGCAACCAAATGTGTTACTCTTGGTGCCTGCTGTATTCTGCTCAGCCTTGTTATCAGGTACGGTTTTAACGATATAGGCATAAAAGGTCTCATTGCCATACCAATCCTCTTTTTTACATCGACCTCGGGGGCTCATGCCCTGCTTAAGGGCTCCCATATTTCAGGCTTTAAGATGTGGGGAAAGAGTGTGACCGACCATTACAGTGAAGATACCATGAACGAAGAAGAAGAAACCACCGAAAAACATTAAAGGAGATGAAATATCCAAAATTACGTGAGTTAAGAGAGGCGGTGATTTCATTGTTTACACCCGCCTACACCACATCCTTTCCAGCAAAGGAACATATCCCCGAAGAAAAGTTCCGGGGCAAGCCGGTGGTTAACGAAGATATGTGTGTCGGTTGCCTGACCTGCGCCAATGTGTGCCCACCATATGCCATCACGGTTTCTGACGATGCTAAAACAGGCATCCGAACCATAAGCAGGGACTACGGAAAATGTATCTTCTGTGGTCAGTGTGAGGCTTTTTGCATTACCGGGGAAGGGGTTAAGCTGTCGAACGCCATATATGACATGGCAGTGTTTGAGCGGGATAAGGTAGTTGAGACACAGACTCGTGAACTGCTTTTATGTTCACATTGCGGAAGTATAATAACAACAAAAGAACATATTCAATTCCTTTTCAATAAGCTGGGGACAAAAGCATATTCATCTACCCTGGCCCTCAATGTATTCAACCAGGCCTTTGTGCCCGATCCTGAATCTGCAGAAGTAGAAGTACAGGATGGAATGAAAAGGAAGGATATGTTCAATGTAATATGTCCTAATTGTCAGAGGAGCATACAGGTTAAAATGCTGGAATAGGTGAAGGAGAGACTGGAAGAAATACTGTGCCGCAACGGTTCAAATATACTGTTTGCCGGCGTTGGTAATGTGCTGAGGAGTGATGACGGTGCAGGAGTGTACATTGTTTCCTCAATAAAAACAGGGGGAAAGTATTCAAGCCTGCTGGTGGAGGCAAGCATTGAGAATTATATAAGTAAGATTAACTCCCTGGATCCTGATATTCTGATTATAGCCGATTGTATCGATTTTAACCGGGAACCAGGCCATTCGGGACTGGTGCCAATAGACCAGATTCATGAGTTCAACATATCGAGTCATAATATTTCGCTGCGCAGGGTTGCCGACCATCTTAAAATGGAAGTGCACGTAATTGGTGTACAGCCGGCTGATCTGAGGGTAAGTGAAAATATGACTCCGGAGGTAAAAAAAGCGTCGGATGAAATAATTGCTGCAATAAATGATATAATAGGATCACAGGTAAACAGGTGAACAAAATATAGGCTATGAAAACCTTCATGATTGAAATAGAAGGTCTTGTCCAGGGGGTCGGTTTCAGACCCTTTGTTTATAAACTGGCATCCTCCATGGGGCTCCGCGGGACAGTGGAGAACCTTAACAGTGGAGTACGTGTGCTGGTTAATTGCAATAATGGTTCACTGGAAGAATTTATCGAAAGGATCCGGTCCGAAGCACCCCTGCAGGCACAGGTAGAATCGGTAGTTGTAAATAAAGTTAGCCCCGTTGACTTCAATGATTTTACCATAATCAACAGTCGCAGCCTGTCGGAAGAGATTACCCGTATCAGCCCCGATATAGCTGTTTGCGATGATTGCCTGTCAGACATGGAGAGGCAGGACCACAGGATAGCCTACCCGCTTATAAACTGCACAAATTGCGGTCCGCGCTTTTCCATAATAAAAGGAGTGCCCTATGACCGGCCCATGACGACCATGGCCCCGTTTAAAATGTGTGAACGCTGCAATAAAGAATATGATGACCCCCTGGACAGGCGCTTTCACGCCCAGCCTGTCGCCTGTAATAACTGCGGGCCTGTTTACAACATGTTGATTGGCGATGACGAAATAAGGGGGACGGAGAATATAATAGAAAGGGCTGCGGAGCTTATAGATGGTGGGGGTATATTGGCATTGAAAGGGACAGGGGGATACCACTTGGTATGTGATGCAATGAACGAAGAAGTGGTGGCCTTGCTGAGGAAAGTCAAAGGCAGGGAGGGCAAGCCTTTTGCAGTTATGTGCCGCAACCTTGCCTGCGTTAAGGAGATAGCACAAGCGGAGCGTAAAGAAATTGAAAGCTTGCAATCATGGCGAAGACCGGTGCTGATAATTGAAAGCAGAAATACAATTGCACCCTCTGTGTCGAACGGACTGGATACCGTAGGGGTGATAATGCCATATATGCCTTTTCATTATCTCCTCTTCAAAAAATTGAAAACAGGGCTTATAGTATTTACCAGTGCTAACCTGGCCGAAGAGCCTGTTATTACGGATGATGAGGAAGCCATTCTTAAACTGGGTAAAGTAGCTGATGCTCTAGTTAAATATAACCGTGAGATTTACAACAGGACCGATGATTCCGTGGGCCGCTTCATAGCAGGAGAGGTAAGGATAATGAGACGGTCCCGGGGATATGCCCCCACACCGGTGAAAATTAATTTTGATGCAGAAGGGATATTTGGAGCAGGAGCTGAACTGACAAACTGCTTTGGGATGGGCAAGGGTAAGAACCTTATCCTAAGTCAGCATATTGGCGACCTGAAAAATGCCCCCACCCTGGATTTTTACAGGATTGCCTATGAACGCTTCGCTGACATGTTCCGTTTTAAACCAGCACTGCTTGCACGCGACATTCATCCAGATTATCTCTCATCGGTATTTGCAGAAAAGCTGGCCCGGGAATCAGGCATACCCCTTACAATGGTACAGCACCACCATGCACATATAGCTTCCTGCATGGCCGAAAACAGTTTAAACGAAAAGGTGATAGGAGTATCAATGGATGGTGTCGGTCTGGGAAGTGACGGGAAAATCTGGGGTGGTGAACTCCTGGTAGCTGATTTGTGTGATTTTAAAAGGCTTATGCACTTTGACTATGTCCCAGTGGCAGGTGGTGACCATGCTTCGAAAGAACCGTGGCGGTCAGGATTGTCCTGGCTCATCAAGTACCTGGAAACGGATGAGATCAATGATGATATGCCCCTGATAAAAGAAACAGGCTGGGAAAAATTTCGTCTCTATACTGAGCTCGTGGAAAAAGAAGTCAATACTGCCTATTATTCAAGTGCCGGCAGGCTCTTTGATGCAGTCGCGGCAATTACCGGTCTGATCCATAACTCGAAATATCATTCCGAGGCTCCCATGAAGCTCGAGTCGGCCATCACCAGAGGTGTAAGCTCCTCTTATGTATATGATATCACCGATGGAGTGATCTCTTTCGGAAAAACCATCAAGGAAATTGTATATGATTTGAAAAACAATACAGGTATTGGTGAAATATCAGCAAGGTTTCATAATACTGTAGCCAGGGCCATCGTGGACGGAATAAGGTATGTTTCGGATATATCGGGCATTACCGGTGTTGTGCTTTCCGGTGGAACCTTCCAGAACCGGTACCTGGCTGAAAAGCTTATCAATGAATTACAGGCACAGAAATTTTGCGTATATTATCATCGCAATGTGCCGGTTAATGACGGCGGGCTTGCCCTGGGGCAGGCTGCAGTTGCAGCAGCTCGCAGGAATGCAGGCATAATTTGACCATAGCTATGCACGAATTTACAGTAGCAGGAAATATTATTGACATTGTCACTGCTGAAGCGGGGAAAGCAGGTAGCAAAGCCGTTCAGGAAGTGAACCTGGAAATAGGCTTGCTTGCGGGGATAGAGTATGATTCACTTAACTTTGCCCTTGAAGCACTTGCCCCGGGCACGGTAATGGATTCTGCCAGTGTCACCGTAGAAAAACCACGAGGCGAAGGGAAATGCAATGACTGTGGTTATGAATTCCCTTTTGATAGTTTTATGGGATCATGTGGCAGCTGTGGGTCAACGGATCTGCAGATAATACGGGGAAATGAATTAAGAGTAAAATCAATAACAATCTGAAAAACAAATAGATATGTGCGATACATGTGGATGTGGAGATATAACAGGTGTAAGTAATCATCATCATCATCAGGATGAACATGTACATGACCATGATCACGATCATTCACATGATCATTCTGATAGTGGCCAGGTGGAAGTTCCTGTTGGAAGGGATATCCTGGATACTAATAATCGATTAGCCGAGAGGACCAGGGGCTATTTCGAAGCCAGGAATATTTACGCTATTAACATTATGAGTTCGCCCGGTTCAGGGAAGACCACCCTTTTGGAACGCACCCTGACCGATCTTAGGGAGAAGAAGAATTTTTATGTTATTGAAGGCGACCAGCAGACCAGCAGGGATGCCGACAGAATAAGCGCCACGGGTGTTCCTGTGGTGCAGGTTAACACGGGCAGTGCCTGCCACCTGGATGCCGGGATGGTTAACCGGGCAGTGAAGGACTTCGACCCACCAAATGGTTCGCTCTTGCTGATAGAGAATGTCGGTAATCTTATATGTCCATCTATGTTTGACCTTGGTGAGATGACAAGGATTGTGATGATGAGCGTGACCGAGGGAGAAGATAAACCCCTGAAGTATCCGGGTATGTTCAGGACGTCGCAACTTTGCATTATTAATAAAACAGACCTTCTGCCATATGTTGATTTTAAGGTGGAAAAGGCAATTGAAAACGGGCTTAAGGTCAACGGCCGGCTTCAATTCCTGGAAGTGTCAGCCCTTAAGGGTACCGGGATGGAGGAGTGGTATAAATGGCTTTTAGCAAATGCGGGGTAATTGCTCGCCGGTAATCATTTCAATAATACGTGTAGACCCGACAAGTGTTTTCATTCTAACAGATGGTTCACCACCTGTCACATTACCTATTATGGCAGCCTTTTTACCTAAAGGGTGTTTGCGAATGGTTTTGAGTACGTCGTTTGCATGCCTCTCTGGCAGGAAGACCAATAATTTACCTTCATTTGCCAGGTAAAGAGGATCAAAGCCCATAATCTCACATGCACCCTTGACCTGTGGATTAAGGGGGAGGCTGGCTTCGTCGATAATTATTCCTTTTCCGGATGTATGGCTTATCTCGTTAAGGGCACTGGCCACCCCACCCCTCGTTGGGTCACGCATAACATGAATATCGTCTGTGACTGAAAAAATCAATTCTGCAAGCTCATTCATTGGGGCGCAATCACTCTTGATGGGGGATTCGAAACTTAATCCCTCGCGTGTTGAGAGAATTGAAATGCCATGGTCGGCAATGGTACCCGTAATAATTATTGCATCGCCTTTGCTAGAGTTATGAGGCGAGATGGTCCTGCCTTCAGGCTTTAAGCCTACGCCCGCGGTATTGATAAATATTTTGTCGGCTTTGCCCTTTTCCACGACTTTTGTGTCGCCGGTAACAATTTTTATTCCTGCAACTCGCGCTGCCCCGGCCACCGAAGAAATTACAGCTGCAAGCTCACTGATAAGCAAGCCTTCTTCAATGATAAGGGAAAGGGAAAGGTAGAGGGGATTGGCACCGCAGCAGACAAGGTCATTCACTGTCCCATTGACTGCCAGATGACCGATATCACCACCCGGGAAAAACAGGGGAGTGACTACAAAGGAATCGGTGGTGAAGGCCAGCTTGCCGGGGATATCAAGAACGGCTCCATCATGGGCCGAGTCGATACATGTATCACCAAGCTCAGCTATAATAATGTCATGAATAAGCCTGTCGGATAACTTACCCCCGCTGCCATGGGCCAGCACTATCTTATCATATTCATTATATGGTGTTGGACAGCTGATTTCCATTGTCAGTCTTGTGATTTATACTGATAATAGGCCGCACAGGCTCCTTCCGAAGAGACCATAGGGGCACCCAGGGGATGGTCAGGTGTGCAGGCAGTGCCAAATGCAGGACAGTCGGACGGACGTGCTACACCTCGCAGCACAGATCCGGCTATGCATACCTCCGGTTCTTCCGGAATAATATTATCAAGGGTAAAATGTTTTTCGGCGTCGTAAGCTGAATATTTGTTCCTTATTGACAGTCCGCTGGCCGGTATCAGGCCAATACCCCTCCATTGCCTGTCGCATACCTCGAATGCCTCGTACATAGTCTTCAGGGCATGCTTGTTTCCTTCCTTTTGCACTGACCTGGCATAAGAGTTTTCCACTTCATTCCTTCCCGATTCAAGCATCTTTACGGTAGTAAGAATACCATTCAGGATATCTACCGGTTCAAAACCGGTAACCGCTACGGGAACCCTGAATTCGTCGGCTAGCTTTATATAATCGTTGTAACCGGTTACAGTACATACATGGCCCGGTGCCAGCAGCCCGTCAATTGATGAATCTTCCGATGACAGTATGGCATTTATTGCAGGGGGGACGAGGACATGTGATGAGAGAAGGTAAAAATTGGAGAGTTCCATGCGGTAAGCCTGTAGAAGTGCAAGTGCATTTGCCGGTGCAGTTGTTTCGAAGCCAATGGCAAAGAAGACCACCTTCCTGTCAGGGTTGTTGATGGCTGTTTTAAGTGCATCCAGGGGTGAGTAAACGACCCTGACATCCGCTCCTTCGGCCTTTGCTTTCAGCAGGTCGGATGAAGAACCGGGGACCCTCATCATATCACCGAATGAGGCCAGTATGGTTCCCTCCTCGTAAGCAAGAGCCAGGGCTTTGTCTATCTTTTCCAGGGGAGTGACGCATACGGGACAGCCGGGACCGTGAATAAGCGTTATCTCCGGGGGAAGAAGTTCAGTGAGGTTGTACTTCATTATTGCATGGGTCTGTCCCCCGCATATCTCCATAATACGCCACTGCCGTGTAACTGAGCCGGCGATCTTTGCGACCAGCTTCCGGACTATCTCCCCATCCCTGTATTCGTCAATATATTTCAATTCAATTCATTTCATCAAGGAGGTCAAGAGTTTCGCGGGCTTCCCTGGGGTCTACCACACTTATTGCCGTCCCTGCATGAGATATAATATAATCACCAATCTTTGCTTCGGGCACCCATTCGGTGCAAACGGTTCTAATGACACCACTGAAACTTACCTTAGCCATTTTCATACCGTTCTCATCGAAGAAACCCGTTATTTTTCCAGGTATTGCCAGGCACATATCTATTAAGCCTTGATTCCCTGCTAATGTAATAATAAAGGACGTAATCTCATAATATAATATAATAACAGTATACGCGTGGAAAAGTATCTCCCTTTTGAACCGGAGAGAAGCGGACTGCATCACCCGTAGATTTATCGGAGGATGAGCTCGGAAAAGCCAATGGGGTTGGGGGGTTAATTGCAGAGGGCAGGAAGTTTAATATAAATATTGATTTTGAAATTACATTTACAAATTGTATATTGCAAAATATAAATAACAAATAGTAATAAAATGAAAAAACCACAAAGCCCATTCCCTGTCACCGCTTATTACGGACCTGAGTATTTCTGTGACCGCGATAATGAAATGGACAGGTTGATGAGTAATATACAGGGAGGGAATTCAACAAGTCTGGTGGCACTGAGACGGCTGGGTAAAACTGCACTCATTAAGCATTTATTTCACCACCTGGGCTCAGCTTATATAAGAATCTACATGGATATATTACCCACGGAATCGCTAAATGACATGCTTAACAGCTTAACTACTGCCATTTCTTCCACTTACCCGGAGAACAGCAGCTTAGGTAAGAAAGCCTGGAATTTGATTAAGACTCTCCGGCCTGTCATAACTTTTGATGCCCTCAGTGGCTTGCCCCAGGTAAGCATAAAAGCCACGCCGGATGAAAGCAGGACTACCATTTCAGAATTATTGGCCTTCCTTGAAAAGCAGTCAAAGCCCGTGGTCATAGCAATTGATGAATTTCAACAGATCCTTGATTATCCCGAGAAACAAACGGATGCATGGTTAAGGTCCCTTATGCAGAATTTAAATAATGTAAGTTTTATTTTCTCCGGGAGCCAGCAGCACCTCATGGCAGATATGTTCACAAATCCCGGGCGTCCGTTTTTCAGGAGCACACAATTCCTCAAAATGGGCAAGCTCAACGGGAAAAGTTACCGTGATTTCATACTTAAGAAATTCAGGGATCATGGTAGAACTGTATCAGAAGAAATAGTTGAAGATATCCTTGAATGGGCAGACTTTTATACTTATTATGTCCAGTTATTGTGCAACAGGATTTACCTGTCGGCCGGAAAGAAGATTACCTCAGAAAAATGGAAGGATGAAGCTGATAAAATACTTAAGGAACAGGAGTTTGTTTTTTACGGCTACAGGGATATGCTCACACAGCCGCAGTGGGAGCTTTTAAAGGCAGTGGCCGCAGAAGGCAAGGTATACCAGCCCACTTCTTATGAGTTCATCTCCGGTCACCGTCTCGGAAACCCGGCCACAGTCTTGCGTTCGTTAAAGTCTCTGCAGGGAAAGGAACTTATTTACCGTGAGATTGATGAATCAGGCGATTCATATTACAGTATATATGATATCCTCTTTGCCAGGTGGGTTGCAAGGTAAGGAGGGGTGAATAACAATAGACACAGTGGCACCTGTGGATTAAATATGCAAAAAAATATCACACACTAGCCTTAATAATTAATTACATTAAAAAAAAAGTGTAATTTGCAATTAAGTAGTGCAATTCCAATTTTAAAAAACATAAAAGATGAAAAATTCTATTTTCAGGCTTTCAGCCTTTCTTTTGCTGGCCCTGTTTATTCATGGCTGCAGTGAACAATTCGATTCCCAACCCGGCCCCATATCCCTGGAACAAACGCCGGGTATAATCATTGCCACCGAGAAGGTACAGGATATCATGGACCTCCAGGACCGAGTTACTGAGGCCTTATTCAGGAACCCCGAGGTGGTTGGAACAGGGACGGGAGTGGACGAATACGGAAATCCGGCCATTGTTGTTTACACCCTTACAAAGGTGGAACAGAGGCCCGACATAAGCATTCAGAACGTAGGCAGGGGAGAGAGGCCTACCGCCTTGCCTGTATCCATCGACAAAGTGCCCGTGGTGCCAAAGGCAACAGGGATGTTCAAGGCTTATTCAGATGATCCCACTGCCTGGTTCCCGAGGCCTGTACCTATAGGTGTTTCAACAGGTCATCCTGACATAACAGCTGGAACCATAGGCTGCCGTGTGAAAGACGGCCAGGGCAATGTTTATGCCTTGAGCAATAACCACGTATATGCCAATGTCAATGAAGCTTCAATAGGGGATAATGTATTGCAACCCGGGGCTTATGACGGAGGCTCGGATCCGGAGGATGCCATAGGCACACTTTATGATTTTGAAGAAATAAGTTTCTCCAGTGATAACACGATGGATGCGGCGATTGCACTGGTTACGACCTCAACACTTGGAACTGCAACCCCCTCAAGCGGGTACGGAACACCTTCCAGTACGATTGTTGGGGCTTCTATAGGTTTGAAGGTACAGAAATACGGCCGTACCACTGGTCATACTTTTGGCGAAATATCGGAACTAAACGTTACGGTTGATGTCTGTTACGAATCAAGGGGGCCTTTCAGGTGCGTTAAGTCAGCGAGGTTCGTGGACCAGATAACCATTACACCGGGCACTTTCAGTGACGGTGGTGATTCAGGATCACTTATAGTCACTGACGATGCAAATAACAATCCCGTAGGACTTCTTTTTGCAGGAAGCTCCAGCCATACCATTGCAAACCCCATTGGTGTTGTGCTTCAAAGGTTCGGTGTTTCTATAGATGATGCCAGCGGTGGCACTGTCAATTATTCTCCCAATGCAGATTTTACTTATTCGGTAGACGGCTTAACCGTAAACTTTAGCGATGAGAGCACTGATTCAGATGGCAGTGTGGTCTCATGGTCATGGAATTTTGGTGACGGAAGCACTTCCACAGATCAGAACCCATCACATACCTATGCCGCAGGTGGTACGTATCAGGTCAGCCTGACAGTGACAGATGATGATGGTGCCACAGGTACGTCATCACAGGATGTTACAGTGTCGGAGAGTGGTGGTGGAGATGGGATAGTACTCACGGCCAATGGTTATAAGATAAGGGGTATGAAATATGTTGACCTCACCTGGACCGGGGCAACGAAAGCAGTTGATATTTACAGGGATGGTGCGCCTATTGAAACTAATTTTGACGGTTCTTCCTACACCGACGCTAATCTGGGACGAGGAGGCGGAACCTATACTTACAAAGTCTGTGAGACCGGGACTACCACATGTTCGAATGATGCCACGGTTGTTTTCTGAGATTGAATTTTAAATATCTGGCACAGCTCTTTGCCGGGGCTGTGCTTTTTATATACTATAGCAATATCTTAATTGTTATATAGATTAAATGACTATTGAAGAAGCATTAAAAAAACATACCGGAGAGCTGATGAAAATTGCCGGCGTTACAGGAACGGGTCAGGGATTATGCCAGGGCAGGCCATGCATTAAAGTGTTTGTAACAAAAAAGTCTGACAAACTGCTACAACAGATCCCTGGCATCATTGAAGGATACCCGGTAATACTCGAAGAAACAGGAACCTTCAGAGCCTTATAATAACAGACACATTGACACCTTCGGTCAGGGTCTCATTGGATCTTCGATCCGCTCCGACAGAGAGTCAGCCTGCGTCCTCCGGACCACGGCGGGCGGGGCAAGCTCACTAACCTTAGCGAGTAAATCCGAAACAGGATCAACTTAAGAGATAAGAAAGTAGTCATGGAATTGATAAATAATTGTCTATTCGTATATTTAAGCATGTAAAATCATTACTCAACTTTCGAATTATGAAAACAGAAGATTACAACAAAATAAGGTCGATATGTGATGAGAACAAGGAAATGTCGAAGAAGGTGGTAGATGATTTTTTGATTTACTATGCTGCTAGCCGTAACAAGCTAAAACTTAAAATGGAACAATCTTTTAACAAATATAAGCACGTTACGGATGAATTAGATGAGTCACTGGTGAATATGCTGAAAGCCCAGTACCTTGCACATAAGATTTTTAAACAGGATGGTGATATAAATAAACTGATTAATCACTCAGCATTACAGCGTTTAAGCCGTGAAGAAAAGGCTTTTCTTGAGGACCAATCAAAACATCCATGGCGGTTCAGTTTCAGCATGATCATTAATAATCCCGATGAAGACTTCTATATAATGGAAGATATCTTTTCATATGAAGAGTACCTGCTTTTTTCACCGTCAGTATCGGATATTTTAAGTGAAACACAGGTAATAACCTGGTTCAATCTTATTGGATATAACGGGGTTTGCTGGCAGAGTTACGGACCTATTGGTGCTTTCACCAGCTTTGAACCTGATGATATATTTTTCTTTGCTACCGAGCTGAATGCTGAAAACGATGATGAAGAAAGAATTCTTAAAGATATTGAGAGTAATCCATTACCATATATGTTGCTTATTATGGGAGCAAATTACCCGGTAACCGTGCATAAGGATGATCTGCTTGTGCAGAATATGTCGGAATATGAACTGGATGATATCAATACGGAAGAGCTGAAAAATAACTTTAAAACGGAATATAATGAAGGAGTTTACCGGTTCTCATTAAAAGGCTGGGACGAGCATCCTCATTTTGCCATCGCCTTCTTTGATGAGAATGCAGGCAAGATTGTCCTATCTGCATTGACCGACAGAGGATTCAGTGCACTTGTTAAAGCATTGAGAGAGTGTGGCTATAGTTTCCCTTATGATCCCTTTATAAGGGTTAAGCTTTCAATGCTGGCTACGGCCGGTAAGATACTTAAAAAGCAAATCCTGTTGAATGAATATGACCATCTGTTCGCCAGTGAACCAAACGAGAAGGAAAAGGAATCACTTGACAGGCTGAATACTTTTATGGGCCTTGCTCTGCCAGATATAAATGCCGGTCGTGAGCCGGATATTGAAGCTCTAGCCAAACAAGCAGGGATTGACATAGAAACAGCTCATGGCCTTATCCGGGCTATCCGGGATAAAAAAGATGAAATGGGGAAAAATATGGAATAATCATTTTGTCAGTGCTACAGCCTCCCTCCACAATGAGCTCATCGGCAGCTCCGGCATTAATTGCCATTTTTACTGATTGAAAATACTATTAAGTTTTTCTAAATGTATATTGAAGTCCCTTTCGCTGTAAAGCACCATCCTTATAATTTCAATGTTTTTAAGATATGCGGTCTGATCAGTTATAGTACTAAGTGCAACAGCGGCCGCATCATCAACAGGATAACCGAAAACACCTGTAGAGATTGCAGGAAAGGCTATGGATGCGATGCCTTCCCTGTCAGCCAGCTTAAGGGAATTTATATAACAATTTGCCAGTAACACATCTTCAGGTTTATCCACGCCATAAACAGGGCCGAGACAATGTATGATGTATTGATTAGGTAAATTATAAGCTCTGGTGATTACTGCTTCTCCAGGTTTAATTGGCCCGAGTGGCTTACTTTCTTTTACAAGTTCCGGACCGGCGGCTCTGTAAATAGCGCCTGCAACCCCGCCACCGGGAAGGAGCTGGGCGTTGGCTGCATTTACGATGGCCTCCATATCATTTTGCCTGGTAATATCCCCTTTTTTTACTTCGATTATTTTACCGTTTATTTCTTTCCTCATAATTCTGATGTTTTTTGTAAAACAATAATGTTAAACACCTTACCAATATTTTTGTACTATATTAATAAAAATAAGTTGATCTACAGCAAAGTTTATTTTGTATTTCTGACTTCAACGCAGATTAACTTCAATTATATGATTAATTCACAGATTACTTGATATAAAATATTTGTCTGGCAAGGCATATTTATGTAAATTACAGATTGCTTTAATATTATTGATAATTGCACATGGTTCCCCTGCAAAACAATGGAATCAACCTGTTCTTGATATAGAAAATCAGGTTAAAGAATTGCTGAAAACAAAAAAAGTTACATACTAAATTAAGTTGGGTAATGTTGTATAAAAATAATAGCCGAGGTAATAGTAAATACAGGAGACTTAGCCCACATCAACTTTCTTGTATTTTGACAGAAATAAAGTCCGCAGTCGGCTACTATTTTTATAATAACCGTTGTGAACTATTTAAACAAATAAAATATGATTAAATCAAAAGTGGAGGTATTGACATGAAAAATCTTATTGTAATCATTATGGTAATCTGCTTTTCATATTATACGGGAATTAACATGGATCTTTTTGCCCAGTCATCCGATAAGCTCACTTACGACAGCAAGTGGGACAAAGATATGAAATGGGGCCTTATCCGTGAGATCAAAGTAGATAAAGACCAGACCCGATTTGATGTTCAGAATCTGGATATTCTGAAAGACGGACTTTATTTCATGGTATTTATCCCGAATAATCCCACATCGGTAAATACTCGTTATTTAGGCCGGATTAATGGAGATTCGGATCCTGCTCACTATTGCACTTCATATCTTGAGGTGGAAAGCGGTAGGAGAAGGCAGGCGGGATATTATGATATAGAACCATATCCCGGCCAGCGGGATGAAGGTAGCTATAGTTCTTATCTGGGTCGGGCAGATGCGGCCAGTTCAAGCCTTACTACTTTTTCCCTCCTTCTGGATGGAACTAATCATGCAAGATGGAAAACCTGGTCAACTTCCGGGAACTCAGATAATGTAATAGTGAGTAGTCGTGGTACACACCATCGGCAGACAGTGAAAAATGTGACCTTATTCAGTATCATCTCCAATGTAAATGACGCGATTGGAGCTGGTTCGAAACTGCTGATTTATGGAAAGTATAAGTCAGAAAAGCCTCAGCCTTCTATTCAGGAATTCACCATCACTGAAGATTGTACAGAATTGGTCATTGCAGGTCTTGATGCTATCAGGGATAATGCATATTGTATGTATTTCATGCCTAATAATAACACGAACAGCGAAGTACAGTACAATCTGTATGTGAATGATGATTATGTTGATGATAATTATAGCTCTGTATGGTATGGTGTTCATAATACACAGGGTCCGGAAGAAAGTGGTGCATTGTTTATTGACGGTGCAAAAAGAAGTCCGATGGTCGCTCTTGCGGATGCGAACAGTTCCCTTACCAGTCATACATGGATTGTCATGGATCCCCAAGGGCATATCAGATATTGGTCCGAGGAGGCAAGTGGAAAATATTCAAATGTTCGTGCTTACGGGGGATATCATGATAAAGAAATTACAAACCTGAACAAACTGACAATCCGCTCAAGTGTTAAAAATGGATTAGCTGCAGGGTCAAGGGTCATAATCTTTGGCGGAGGAACTGATCCATATCCGGTAAAATCAAAGATCGTGAAGAGCAGACAACTTGAATATCGTTGGTACAAGGATATCAGAATTGACGAGGACATAACTGAACTGGATATCCGGAATCTCGATCTAAAGGCAGCGGGATTCCTGAATATGGATTTAATTCCCAATAACAGAACATTACCTGAAGATGCCGGAGGCCCGGGTCATTACTGGTCCTATGTAAACGGCGACATGGATAACCTTAATTACTGTGATGCTCATTTTGATGTACAGGAGGGTGTTTTGTGTGCAATAGGCGGACATCTGGAGCCATATTACGGTTGGGCTTATCCTCAGACCTCTTCTCACCAACCTGCCTTGTTTATGCGTGATGCGCAAGGACATGTTCGTTCCAGAGGTTATGGAACATGCCATGTGCAAGGCAATCTGGAGATAGGAAAACAATCAATCTGTGGCAGGGCGTTCCATCATACCAGATATGTGGACAACATGACAAACCTGAAAATCATCACTGATGCAAAAGGTGGAATAGGGAAGGGGACGAGGATAATAATATTTGGTGGTGGAGCACCTTTAGACTAAATTGATAAAGCTTATTGGGAGTCCCCGGGCCCGTGATCCGATAGGGGGAGCTCTTCAACAAAATCCTCATTTTGCCCGTAATTATTCAAACTCTCAAACATTCAAACACTCAAACCTGCCTGCCGCAGGCAGGCTTTCAAACCTGTTTATGGGGCGGATTGCTCGTCAGGCTTACACCTTCCTCGCGATCCGGTTAAGGAAAACCAATCAACAAAATCCTCATTTTGATTGGAATTAGTCAAACTCTCAAACTCTCAAACATTCAAACCCGTTTTGATAGCGGATTGCTCTCCCTGACGATCCTCCTGACGTCGGATGTCAGGGCTCGCGATCCGGTAGGGGATGGCCCTTCAACTCAAACCTTCAGCCTGCTTCGCAGGCTTGGAGGTTTTTTCTTTATGACTACCTTTCAAGCAAGCTTGAGGCAGCC
>JAWLEO010000031.1:0-49517 GCA_041686075.1 Bacteroidales bacterium
TTAATTAACTACATCACGTTACAAGTTTTAATATGTGTAAACGATCTGCTGATATTTTGCTTAATTAAAATCATGTAAACGAGGTGCTGATATATTACACATAATCACTATATATCCCATATTTATTTATTGCATTCCCTTCCCAGATAGTCGTTGTGCCACTTGTTGTTGTAAGATCTACATGATCCATATAGCCATAGGGATTATAATCATACGAGATAGTTACGTCATCATTCACTTCCAAGGAGCTAATATCACCGTTTGTGTTATATGAATATTCCGCAGTGTAAATATTATTCTGGTCAATTTCCTCGGTCTTTGTGTCAAGACGAAAATAACTGTCGTAAGTATAAGAATGCTCAGTTCCGTTTGTAGACTCAACACTCGTAAGATAGCAGGTTGTTGGGCTATAATTATATGTTATCGTCTGACCACCGGCCCATGCTTTTTCAGTAATTCGCCCCCCGGGATCGTAATCTATTTCCACAATATTCCCCTCTGCATCTGTTTGTTTAACCAGTTCACCAAAAATATTGTAGTCATAATCAATAGTACCTGCATCTATATCCTGGAACCGAAAAGTCTTTTTATAAAATGCAGCACCCTTCGACTTATAGCTACTCTTTGGGCAGGTTGTTGCAAATGTATATCTGTTTACTCTAAAGCTTCAATGTTAGCAATTGAGCCCTTCGACGCGCTTGTCGAAGGGAAAGGGCGCATCGAAGGGTGATACATCTGGTAGTAAGGATGCTATATTCATAATTATTCCGCTGCGCTGCGGTCGTAGGGGATGTGGGTGATGCCTATGAGGGTGTGTATAGATATTTTGAACAAAATTTAAGGCAAATTGTTATATACCTGATACATAAAATAATAGACAAAAAAAATAGGGATATATTATTTAAAGGCAATGTATTTCCCTGTTGTTAATGAGTCTTAAAAATCAGGAGTTAGTATACAGTACGCTGATAGAAACCTTCTTAGATTTAAATCAAGATCAATGTTAATAATAAGAAAGGAGTTCTGAAATGGAAAAGTATCTTATTGAAGTACCTCATGAACCTACGAAAACAGCGTGTATGTATGCAATAAATATTTTTTTGAAGACAGGTTCACATTTCCTTGCTCAGGCTGATTGGGGTTGTCTTGATGGTGAACATAAAGCCTGGTTAATAGTAGAGACTGAAAACAAGGATCAGGCGCGTCAAATTGTACCACCTGCTTTCAGGTCGGATGCAAAGATTGTGAAACTTCATACATTCACAAGAGAGGAGATGGATAATATTGATGAGACCCATCACGAATAGGAATGTAAGCAGCGCACCTGGCTCACAGAGGTGGAATTATTTTCGCCTCTGTAGGTCGTAACAATTTATTATCTTCAATGCTTAATTATAAATACAATTATTTAATAAAGAAGCATGAAAATAATATCGTGGAACATTAATGGCATAAGGGCCATAATAAAAAAGGATTTTGCCGGCATTATAAAACAAATGGAGACTGATATCCTTTGCCTCCAGGAAACAAAGGCACAGGATGAGCAGGTGGCTCTGACCCTTGACGGGATTAACGACTATAATATTTTTTCAAATTCTGCAGAGAAAAAAGGATATTCCGGGACTGCTGTAATGTCAAAAGAGATGCCACTGGATGTAAGTATGGGAATAGGAATGAAAGAGCATGACAATGAAGGACGTGTGATAACCCTGGAATATGATGGCTTCTACCTCGTTAATGTATATGTCCCAAATTCAGGCAGTGAATTAAAAAGGCTTGACTACAGGCAGGGATGGGACGAGGTGTTTTTTGAATACCTGAAGAGACTTGAAAACAAAAAACCTGTTATTGCCTGTGGTGATTTTAACGTTGCACACAGGGAGATCGACCTGGCACGGCCAAAGCAAAATTACAACAAAACAGCCGGTTACATGCAGGAAGAGATAGATGGCATGAACCGATACCTGGAAGGTGGTTTTGTGGATACCTTCAGGCACTTTTACCCCGACAAAAAAGATGCTTACTCATGGTGGAGCTACAGGACAAGGGGTAGGGAAAGGAATATAGGCTGGAGGATTGATTATTTCCTGGTCAGCAAATCGTTAATTCCCTCTATCAAGAGAGCTGAAATACTGAATGACATAATGGGATCTGATCACTGCCCGGTAACGTTAGAGATATAGAAAGCACCCGCTGAATCAAGTATTGTTTCATGTCCACGAAAAAACGTATTCTCAATATACTTTTCTGGTCGGTTATCTCGGCGGCCTTCATTGGTCCCGGGACGGTAACCACGGCAGCCAGCAGTGGTGCTTCATACGGGGCAGCATTGTTATGGGCTTTGCTGTTTTCCACCCTGGCATGTTTACTCTTGCAGGAAGCTGCTGCCAGGATAAGCATTGTTACCGGTAAGAACCTGGGGCAGTCAATTTCAGATTATTTTGAGAACAGCCCATCGAAGGCGCCGGTTTTGATACTTGTCCTGGGTGCAATATTAATAGGTGCTGCCGCATATGAAATGGGCAATCTCATTGGTGCTGTCGAAGGTATCAAACTTATTATTGATATACCTTCCTATATGCTGGTACTGGCCATAGGTATATCAGCAGCCGTATTGTTAAGTATCCCCTCGCTGAGAGTTGTCTCCACCACACTGGGTATCCTGGTGGTTGTCATGGGCATAGGTTTTCTGGTAACGGCCATTATGGTCAGGCCGGCTTTTGCCGATATAATAAAAGGGACATTTATACCGTCTTTCCCGGGACCTGAAGCAGGAACACTGGTCCTGGCTCTCATTGGCACCACCATTGTACCCTATAATCTTTTTCTTGGGTCAGGCCTGTCAAAAGCAGGTCAGTCACTGAAAGAGATGCGCTTCGGTCTCAGTATTGCCATATTGCTGGGAGGGATATTCTCCATGGCGGTCCTGATATCAGGTTCAGCTATCTCCGGTATATTTTCCTTTGAAGCACTGGCAACTGTTCTGACTGACAGGATGGGCCCTGCGGGCAGGTACCTGCTGGGCTTTGGCCTCTTTGCTGCCGGTTTCACCTCTGCCGTTACAGCCCCCCTGGCTGCAGCAGTCACCCTTTTAAGCCTGTTCGGTCAAAAGAGGCCTGAAAAATGGGGTAGCTCATCATGGCGATATCGGATAACATGGATAATAGTCCTTTGCACCGGGCTTGCTTTTGCCTCGATGAATATCAAACCCGTGCCTGCCATAATACTTGCCCAGGCATTAAACGGGTTCTTATTGCCATTTGTGAGTATCTTCCTGTATATAGTTATACAAAGGAGTCTTTATGAAAAATCCTTAGCGAAGAGTATTTCAAACCTGCTGATGCTGATAGTGATTTATATAAGCCTGATAATAGGCCTTAACAGCGCCATAAAGGCTGTAGCCAGGCTTATGGTGCCAGAATTTATCAATACACTGTCGACTCAAATAATTATAGCTGCTTTCTCATTGGTAGTAATAATCCTGGTTGCAGTAAGGGGGAGTAAGGGGCTAAATAATTCAAATAGTTAAGGATTGGATAAAATGCACAATGCGGAATATAAAATATTTGTTGATACGGGAGGCACTTTCACCGACTGCATAGGCATTGATCCCTCCGGCAAACAAAGACGGCTGAAAGTATTGAGCAACAGTAGTCTGCGCGGAACAATTACAGGTGTTATCTCGGATGTTGAGTTTAAAATACATGAAGGCTGGAATCTTTCGCACGACCTGATAAGAGGCTTTTCTTTTCGCATACTGCCGGAGCCGTATGAGGATATCCTCATCGAGAGCTATGATATAAACACTTCAACCATCACGTTGAACAGGCCCTTATCCAAAGAAAAAGCGATAAACCGGAGTTTTGAGATAACTTCAAATGAAGAAGCGCCCATCCTTGGAGCTCGTCTCTTAACGGGAACGGGGCTCAATGATCTTTTCCCGCCTATGATTTTTAAGCTCGGATCAACAAGGGGAACCAATGCTTTGCTTGAGAGGAAGGGGGCTAGAACGTTATTTCTTGTCACCCGTGGCTTTGCCGATTTGCTGGAGATAGGCACCCAGGCGCGTCCCGATATATTTGCAATGAACGTTGAAAAAAGGAGTATGCTGTACGGGGAGGTTATTGAAGTGGATGAACGGATTGATGCCCGGGGCAAAGTACTGAGGCCCCTCGATATTGAGGATTTCCGTGAAAAGACAAAGTGTCTCAAAAAAGATTCATTTGAATCGGCAGCCGTTTGCCTGATGAACAGTTATATTAATCCGGCACATGAAATACTGGTGGTTGAAGAACTGCATTCACTGGGGATAAGATCAGTTTCTGTTTCGCATAAGGTTTCCCCCCTGATCAAGATACAGAACAGGGCAGACACAACGGTTGTCAATGCTTACCTCTCACCTGTAATTGAAGATTATGTAAAAGATATACGTAAGCATATTGGCAAGAGCCGTTTCCAGGTTATGACCAGTGCTGGGGGACTGGTCCAGGCAGACAATTTTTACCCTAAGGACAGCTTACTTAGTGGTCCTGCCGGAGGCGTTGCCGGTGGCTTTGCCATAGGTAAAAGATCCGGTTTCGAAAAGCTTATCACCTTTGACATGGGGGGAACAAGCACCGATGTCTCGCGTATTGATGGATCATTCGATTACCGTTACGAGCTTGAAGTGGGAGATGCCCGTATCAACAGCCCTGCCATAGCAATAGAGACTGTTGCGGCAGGAGGTGGCTCGATATGCGGATTCGACGGCTACAAATTATTTGTCGGTCCTGAAAGTGCAGGAGCCTATCCCGGGCCTGCATGCTACGGGGCGGGTGGACCATTAACGGTTACGGATGTTAATTTACTCCTGGGACGATTAGATGTTAAGCAGTTTGGCATTCCGGTATATAAAAAGCATGCCGAGCAGCGCATGGGAGAATTGCTTGAGGATATAAAGGAGAGTACAGGTGAAACAAGGGAAGAAGAAGATATACTCAATGGCTTCATAGATATAGCCAATGAAACAATGGCGGGCGCCATAAGAAAAATCTCACTGGCCAGGGGTTATGACCCGGCGGATTTTGCCATGGTGGCCTTTGGAGGCGCCGGGGGTCTCCATGCCTGCGATATTGCTGATATGCTAGGGATCAAAACCATTCTATTACCGCGTGATGCAGGCCTGTTGAGTGCTTATGGCATTAGGCATGCACCTGTCGAACGTTTTGCGGAAAAACAAATATTGCAGCTTTTGCCAGGGATAAGGGATGATCTGCCAGGGTTTATTGAGGAGTGTGAGGCCAATGCCCGTAACATGCTTCGCGAGGAAGGCTATAATGAGGAAGAGATTTCTCTTCATAAAAAACTGGTTTTCATGCGATACATAGGGCAGGACAGCTGCCTTGAGATAGCCTTCAGCAGCATTGAGACGCTGGATGATGATTTTGCTGAAGCTTATGAAGCCATTTATGGTCACAGCGTCAGCAAGCGGGCAATCGAAGTTGAATCGATAAGGGTGATAGCAAGGGTATATGAAGAAGAAGAAGCACAGGAGGCCCTGAACGTACACTCTTTCAATGCCAGGCCGGCGTATAAGATGGAAGATGAAACTCCTGTTTTCTTTCTTGATTCACTGCTGGCAGGTGCTTGCTTTTCAGGTAGCGCATTGTTACTTGATCAGTTTGCTGCAACATGGGTAAAGAGAGGATGGAACCTGGACATTGACCCATCGGGAACAGCTATTTTATCAAGTGCTAAAACAGGAGAGGCAGTCAAAAGTGCAAAGACACAGGAAACCGAGCTTGAGTTATTTACCAACCGTTTCATGTCGATAGCTGAGAACATGGGTGCCTTATTGCAGCGCACCGCCCTGTCGGTCAATATAAAGGAGCGACTCGATTTTTCATGTGCTTTGCTAGACACTAATGGGAGGCTTGTTGCCAACGCCCCGCATATACCTGTCCACCTGGGCGGACTGGGGGTGTGTGTGCGGGAATTATTGAAACATATCAGCTTTGAAGAAGGAGACACGGTGGTCACCAACCATCCCAGGTACGGTGGATCGCACTTACCTGACATTACCATGGTGAGTCCTGTTTTTAGCCAGGGCAAACGTGTCGGTTTTGTGGTTAACCGTGCCCATCACAGCGAGATAGGTGGTATAAGTCCCGGGTCGATGCCACCCACTGCCACCAGGCTGCAGCAGGAGGGAGTGGTAATATCACCCTTCCACCTGGTAAGGAGGGGTGTGGTAAACTGGGAAGGTATGAGAAATATTTTGCTGGATTATGTTTATCCCACCAGGGCTGTGGAAGAAAACCTGGCCGACCTGAATGCAGCGCTGGCAGCTAACCGTAACGGGAATTATGCTTTTCTTGAACTGATCAGGAAAAATGGCGAAGAAAAGGTCCTGCATTACCTGGACGAGCTCAGGAAATATGCATCAAGAAGGATGGGGGACACCCTGGAAAAATTCAGCGATGGCACATACAGGGCAAGTGAAAGACTGGATGACGGTTCCCTGATAAATATTGCCATGGAGTTGAAAAAGGGGAAGTGCAAAATAGACTTCACAGGCAGTGCACCCGTTAATGCTTCCAACATGAATGCCACGGAAGCCATAGTCAAAAGTGCAACCATTTACGTTCTCCGCTTGCTTCTGAATGAGCCCATACCCCTTAATGACGGCTTGATGGAGCCGGTAAAGCTTATTCTTCCGCACGGTATGTTAAACCCTGTTTTCAGCATCAATCCTGAGAAATGCCCTGCCATAGTAGGAGGCAATGTCGAGGTCAGCCAGCGGCTGACCGACACATTGCTGAAAGCTTTTGGGGTGGTAGCTGCCAGCCAGGGGACAATGAATAATACACTCTTCGGTAATGATGAATTCGGTTATTATGAAACTCTCTGTGGGGGCTGCGGTGCAGGCAATGGGTTCAACGGTGCATCTGCCGTTCATCATCATATGACAAACACACGTATTACCGATCCCGAGATAATGGAACACCGCTACCCCGTAAGGCTTGAAGAATTTTCGATCCGGAAAGCTTCGGGCGGGAAGGGTAAATGGAAGGGGGGAGACGGGGTGAAACGTCTTATCACCTTCCTTGAACCGGTGAATTTATCGGTATTGACACAAAGGCGTAACAGTGGCCCTTACGGTTTATACGGGGGTGAAAACGGTAAACCGGGATGCCAGAGAGTTGTGCGAAGGAAGGGTGATGTGATTAGCCTCAGGTCAGTTCATAATATCGACCTTGATGCCGGCGACCGGTTCGTAATAGAAACACCCGGTGGCGGAGGGTATGGGAAGTATTAATTATGAAGTATTAATTATTAATTGATAGATGGTAGCAAGGAATGTAGAGGGAAAGATGAGAGGCGAAATGCGATATGCGAGACGGAGTGAAACGGAGTCCCTGACCGACCGGAGGGAGCGTCAGGGAGGCGAAAGGCGATGGATAGTGTTGCCTAGAACCACTCGAAAAGCTCGATCCAGAGGTCGCGTTCAAGAACGTAAAATAACAATAGTGTAGCAATAACCCCGTGTGTAAGTCCCAGGGCAAGCAGGTTTTTCCACCTGAACCAGGCCAGGAGGAAGATCACTTCCATGAAAAAGGTGAAAATCATCAGGAAAAGTGAAGGGTAATGTACAAAGCTGAAAAGAAGGGCAGTGATTATTATTGCCGGGAATTTTTTTAATTCGATCTTTTCCAGTTCAACAAGGTTATCTGCAATAAGCACCAGCATGATATATTGTTGAAAGAGGCCCCAAAGAGGATATAAGAACAAGACGGGGATTACACGCCAGTTAAGAATGGAGATTGAGGTATTTGCCCCGCCCAGTATAATGCTTGAGGCGATACATATAATAATAAAGGGAATAAGAACGACCATGGTTTGCTTAAAGCCTTCTTTCCTGAATCCCCATTTTTTCAGTACAGCCCGGTCATGGACATACCTGTAGATAATATAACTTATCCAGAAAAGGCATATCCCCGTAATGTAAAAAGCCACCATGTTGAGCCAATCCATCATTATGAACTTCAGGACTGCTGTGACTATAATTCCACCCAGTTCAAAAGTGGTATAGCGTGTTAAGCGATTCTCATGGATCCCCTGGTCTTCAAATACGCCAATATAATAATCAGATATGCCCCGGAATAAATTCATTGGCTTATTGTGAGCTTAATTTACACTTCGTTTCGTTATAATGTTTGTCCGCGTTTTAATAAATGCCGGCATAATAAAGATCAAAGCCTCCTTTGCCCCCGGGACGATTGGAGGAAAAAATCATCATATCCTTATAATAATCTATTGACTCATTCACTACTATTGGTCGGTATTCGTCGTAGGGCGAGTTGACATTAGGACCAAAATTTACAGGTTCACTCCATTGGTCATTGCTGTAAATAGAATAGTAAAGGTCATAGCCACCCTTTCCCCCGGGCCTGTCTGAGGCAAAAACCATCAATTTTCCGTAGATAAAGGGACATTTGTCATTATAATCACTTGAAAGGGTTTGCTCCAAAATTATCTCTCTCCTTGAAGAATCAGAGAATTCCGCCACCAGTT
The DNA here is from genome assembly GCA_041686075.1 of Bacteroidales bacterium. Taxonomy (GTDB): domain Bacteria; phylum Bacteroidota; class Bacteroidia; order Bacteroidales; family VadinHA17; genus UBA9300. The sequence goes on from JAWLEO010000031.1 coordinate 8,554, forward strand.
GCTCAACACCTCTCTCAACGGCAGTCGAATAGATATTAAACACATCATTATCCCTGTCAGAGCAGAAATAAATCCTGGTATAATACATGTTAAAAGCCGGGTAGAGGTCATCATATGACGAATTGAGGAATTTTATTGCCTGGGCTTCCTTAAAATCAGGCGTTTCATAACTGTATGTAAATCCGATATCGAAATCACCTTCAATATCACTTGCGTACATAAAGAGGAAATCATAATCGTTATAATACGTAGCTGTGTTCATCATAAAATAGGGGCCGAGCTCATTACTGTCGCTGTTAATAACATTCAGGGCATCTTGTATGACTTTAAATTCTTCCTGGTATGCCACCCAGCTGCCATAATCATTAAGGACACTGAGGGTGCCGGTGTTTTCATCCCAGTCAGTGGTCATGGGTTTATAAACTATATCAAAATTTTCGCCCTCACTGTCACGATTTGATGAAAAGCAGAATGGGATAAAAGTTCCTAAATCGGGCGCTGTTGCATTATAGTCGTCATATTCCGTGTTGAAAGCTTCCAGGTTAACGGCTGTAAGGGGTAGTGATCCCTCGACGTATTCATCACAATCAGGGAGGCACGATTTAAGAAACAATGATGTTGTCACTAATAAAAGAAAGATCAATCTGTGCATAAATATTAAGTTTACCGTGTTTACTACAAAATAAGGGCCAAAATATAGGGCAGAAAAATTACCAGGCCAATCACCACTGCCATTATAGCCGATATTAAGACCACCGCTGCCAGTATATCTTTTATGGTTTTGATACGCTGGTCCTCACCGGCGGATACTATGTCACACAGTCGCTCGACAGCAGAATTAAAGCCTTCTGCAACAAGCACAATCCCTATTGTTACTGTGATTATAAGCCATTCTGCTGCAGATATTTTCAGTAATATACCTGTGGCCACAACAAGGACTGTTATTACCAGGTGTATCCTGAAGTTATGCTCTTTTTTTACCAGTTCCTCGAGTCCTTTGAAAGCGTACCTGAAGCTTTTAAGCCTTTCTCCCACATTCAATGATTTTCGGTTCTTATCCATTAATGAATTATTGGCAGTAATAATTCTAGTCCAGTTTAGTAAGATCAAACCGCCTGAATTCAACCTCTGATCCTTCTGACTGTATGGCTATATGGCCTCTTGTAGCTGTACAGTCATAACCATGGTTTACCAGGTCGGTATTAACCCATACAAAAATTTCATCATCAATACATTCAATGACTATGGTATTCCATTCGCCAGGATCAAATTCAGAACCATCAGTCATATTCACAATACGCCGGTTGGTTCCTTCGGCGATCCCCCATTCTTCTTCAGGGCCCCGGCGTTCGACCATGTTATCAACTTTTATGTCTTCCTTTATGCACCAGAAATCACCTGCATTAGTGTGCTGCAGTTGAACTTCGATTGATTTTGGGAACATGTCATAAAGAGCACGGGGCGTGGATGCATGTACGAGAATACCACAGTTACCGGGTTCTTCAACAAAGCGATACTCCGCCACAAGCCTGTAATCGGAAAATACCGAGTCGGTAATGAGATGTCCCGCCGGCCTCCCAAGGCTTACCAGCAAACCGTCCCGTACGAGGAAGGGGTTGATAGTGTCAGGATTATTATCCATAGCAGGCACGTCAACATGCCAGCCTTCAAGATTCTCCACGTTGATAAGACTTATGGTTTCTTCAGTGCTGCAAGCTGTAACAACAAAGATCACCAGGCTTAATAATTGGACATACTTTTTCATAACATAATATTGTTTTAGTTTATTCAGGACAATAATTAATTTTTTGACCGGATATAATCATGCCAGTTCTTTAGTTTCGATCCAATTTCCAAAAATTTTAATTATTTGCTTAATTTAGTTATTCAAATATAAAACAAATAAAATGAGAATTATAGTATCTGCCTTACTGGCAATAATTTTAACGAACGGCATTTATGCCCAAACAAAAAGATTAAGGGATTATGGAATTACACCGGGAGTGCTGGCACCGGGGGATTATAATGCAATTACCGATGTTCACGGAGTAAAAGTAGGACATACCACACTGGTGTCAGGAGAAGATATCAGGACCGGTGTAACTGCCATTGTTCCCCACAGCGAAAATATATATAATCTTAAGATTCCCGCAGCCATATATATCGGAAATGGTTATGGGAAACTTACGGGGATAAGCCAGGTAAAGGAGTTGGGCAATATTGAAACCCCTATTGTGCTTACCAATACTATGAGCGTACCCGTTGGTTTTGATGCACTCATAACATATACCATAAATGAACCCGGGAATGAGAGGGTGAGGTCTGTAAATTGCATTGTTGGTGAGACAAATGACGGTTACCTGAATGATATAAGGGGAAGGCATGTTAAAGAAGAACATGTTATTGATGCAATAAGAAATGCCAGTGATGGCAGGGTTGACGAAGGCAATGTAGGTGCTGGGACAGGCACGGTATGTTTCGGATTTAAGGGGGGCATAGGTACTTCCTCCAGGGTCTTGCCCGGATCACTGGGGGGATATACTGTTGGTGTGCTGGTACAGACTAATTTTGGTGGTGTGTTGGAAATTGACGGAGTTCCTGTAGGTGAGGAACTCAACAGGTTTTCTTTCAGCCGTAATGTTAACCGGGGGGCCGATGGCTCATGTATGATAGTTGTTGCCACAGATGCCCCTCTTGATGCCCGTAACCTGGAAAGGATAGCTAAAAGAGCCGTCATGGGACTGGCCCGTACCGGTGGTATTGGCTCAAATGGCAGCGGCGATTACGTGATAGCATTTTCTGTTGCGGAGGAGAATCTCATTGACCGTTCAGAGAGGGAGCCGGTGATAAATAATAAATTCCTTGGGAATAATTCTGTTTCCCCGCTTTTTCTGGCCACCATTGAAGCCACAGAAGAGGCTATATTGAATTCACTCTTTGCGGCTGAAACGATGACCGGAAGGGACGGTCACAAGGTGGAAAAACTGCCACTGGATGAGGTAATGGGAATAATGAAAAAATACAATAAAGCCGGGAATGATGAGTAAGATTATCGGAATAGTAGGTGGCATGGGCACCTATGCAGGCATTGACCTGTTGAAAAAGATAGCCGACAACACGGGGGCAGCAAGAGACCAGGATCACCTGCCGGTGGCCATGCTCTCGTTGCCAGCGAAGATATTTGACCGCAGTGAATTTCTATTTGGGGAGGTGGATGAGAATCCCGGATATGAGATAGCAGGGGTGATTAAGGAATTATACAGAACAGGGGCCTGTATTTTTGGGATTCCGTGCAATACGGCGCATGTACCTGAAATATTGCAGCCTGTACTTGAAGTCATCCCGGACGGATGCAAACTGGTCAATATGCTTGAAGAAGTGGCTGCCTATATATCTAGTAACTACCCGGGAGTGAAAAATGTTGGTATTATGGGTACAAACGGGGTGTTTAAGACCAGGGTGTACGATGATTACCTGTCTGAAGCAGGTTTTAATGCTATTTATCCCGATGAAGATATTCAGTACCGTATGGTTCACCCGGCAATTTATGATATGGAATATGGTATAAAAGCCTTTTCATCACCGGTGAGTGAAAGGGCCAGGGTTGACCTGATTAAGGTTACAGGTATGCTTATCAGTGAGGGAGCACAGGCCATAGTGCTGGGCTGCACGGAGATACCACTGGCAATAACTCAGAAAGCAATTGACAATATACCGCTTATTGATGCCAATGATGTGCTGGCGAAGGCGATTGTTAGAGAGGCTAAGGCTTAGGCTAAGGCTAAGGGAAAAAGATAAAAGACAAAAGGCAAAAAGACAAAAGGCAAAAAGACAAAAGGCAAAAAGACAAAAGGCAAAAGTAAAAAGGCAAAAGTAAAAAGGCAAAAGGCAAAAGGCAAAAGGCAAAAGTAAAAAGGCAAAAGGCAAAAGTAAAAAGGCAAAAGGCAAAAGGTAAAAAGGCAAAAGGCAAAAGTAAAAAGGCAAAAGGCAAAAGTAAAAAGGCAAAAGGCAAAAGTAAAAAGGCAAAAGGCAAAAGTAAAAAGGCAAAAGGCAAAAGTAAAAGGGCAAAAGTAAAAAGGCAAAAGGCAAAAGGCAAAAGGCAAAAGTAAAAAGGCAAAAGGCAAAAGTAAAAAGTAAAAGTTGGAGCGAAGCGGAAACCCTGACTGACCATCGTCGAGTTAGAATTACTCGTCCGCCGGCTTACTTCTGCCTTCGATATTCGATATTCGCCATTCCCAACCTTTATTAAAAGCAGTTAGTTGGATAGAGAATACCATTTTTAAAATGGTTGAACTCGCCGCTCACCGCTCATGACTCATCGCTTTTCAGTATCTCCAGCTTGTGAGGTCGGCGCCCGGGGGTGCTGCTGCCTCAATGCGTTTCAGTATTTTGGGTACGTACATTTCGTTATACCTTAGCCTTGACAGGTGGTTTGGCCTTGTATGGTCACCATTCCAGCAGTGTTCGGCCCTGTCGCCATAATCAACCTCGCCGTCATAGTAGGGATCGGTGGTGCTCTCGAGAAAGTCTTCCATCAGGTATACTGCATTATTCAGATAGTAATTATCCATATCACCACAATAGATATGTATCTTACCTTCCAGCTTAGGACCCAGTGTTTCCCAGTCGCGTTCCAGGATGTACCTGAGATCATAGTTCTCTTTCCAGTATTCAGCGACTTCAGGGTTTATCTCCCCGGTCATCTTATCGAATATCCTTTGCGGGTAACCGTCGGGTCCCATAGGTGAAAACACTGCTTCCCATATATCCCACTGTCCTCCTGAACGTGTCTTGTTACCCAATACGAGCTCATGGTGGTTCTCACCTTTTACCGAGGTGCTTATCTGTCCCAGCCAGTTACGCCTGCCCGGCCTGATCAGTTTAGTGAAAGGGCCCAGGTAATAGTATGCATTTTTATCTTCATAGATGTTTATCAGTTCATAGGCCCTGAAATCTATGGGGTCAGGGCATGCTGCAAAGCATCCATTATATTCATCGGGATAAAAGACCTGTACGGCAAGTGCTTCCCAACCACCCGTTGAGCCACCATAAAGGAAACGCGCCCATCCTTCACCAATGCCCCTGAATTTTTCTTCGATATAAGGGATCAGTTCATAGTTTATAGCATCGCCATAAGGACCGATGCTTTCCGAGTTAACAGCGTATGAATCATCATAATAAGGATTTGAGTGCTGTATTTCCACGATCAGCATGCGTGGGAAGTCATCTGATATCCAAGTTTTATAAAAATCGTATGCTGCCTCTTGCTGTATTTTATTGTAGCCACTGACATCGAAACGTCCACTGTAATCAGGCTCGAGGTCTGCATCGGGGGGCTCCGTACGAAAGCCTCCGAAATCATGGGGGTAATGACCGTGAAAAATGCACAGGGGATACCTTGCTTCAGGATGGTCATCGAATCCTTCAGGCAGGAGTACATGGGCCCCCAGGTAAATCGGCCGTCCCCAGAATTCCGACAGGAGCTCACTTTTCATCCTGATATGTTTTATATATTTAGTGTCTTCAGGAGGCTCAATGGGAGGATTCATTTCCGTAAGCTCAATTTCAACTGTTTTATTAAGCGAAGGGTCTAGGTTTATTTTCATTGGCTTGCTGTACAGATTTCCCGGGGCACGCCTGAGATTCTGGCCCGCACCCCGGTTCATAGGCAGTTTGACGATGTGGCCGGTTGACAGGTTGAAAGTTTCATATTTATGAAGCAAGGCCTGGACATAATATTCACCGGCTGGAAAATCCTTAAGATCGGCCACGGGATAACCGAAAATGTCGCTGCCTATTATACGTGGATCTCCTGACCATTGCTCGACATCAATGCCAAGGACCTGCTGGGCATTATATCCGCCTCCGCTCTGGAACCTGGGCTCCGGTTCGGCTTCCTGGGAGATGAATAAGAGCAATCGCCCGTCTTCTGGTTCCTCCAGGAGGGAGTCACTGACGGTGATTGAAAAGCTGGTTTTTGATTTTTCTGTTTCACTGCATGAAAAAAGAAGGAGTGGGAGCATCAGCAGTAATGATAATTTTTTCATTGGATTGTGATTTTAGCTTATGGTTGTTTCAATTAAACAAATACTAAAGGTATGAAATATTGAAATAATGAAAACGAACAGTGTGAAAATCCCTGGAATTTGGGATGTGAGTACTGCGAGCTCGCGAGATTCGAATCTTTGATACGAGGATATAAAAAGATGGAGCTAAGGATGACAGATCAATTCGAGAAGCTGATATCCAGTTCGGCTATTTCCTTTGGATTATAGGGAGAAAGTGAAGGCAGTCTGTCTACAAGTACATCATGATCTTCGCCCGGTGAGGTGCCTCCCTGGATAAATCCATTACTATCAAAATATCCGGGAGCTTCTGTATTATAGAGATAAATATCTATGCTTTCCTGGCTGATGTTGGGCCATACTTCATAAATCTGTTGAGTAAAGACATTCTTGATGGAGTAATCTTCCAGGAGAACTGACCTTGAAGGTTCATCAAGGTAGCTGTCGGGCAGTCCCACCTCAGCATTGGGAGTAGTTAGTATTTGTAAATATAATTAATACAAAGCCTTTTATCAAAACTGTCTTAAGGAGATCAATCCCATACATATTTCCATGAAGCGTCAGGCTGCCTTTTCCAGACAGTATGAAATATACCGGTGCTTTATATTTTTTTACCTGTTGGGTCAATGAATGAGTATGTGTATTAATTGAAGCGCACTACGAAATGAATTCATTTGCCAGATATTATTTTAATGATAGTGTATTGATTAATAATTCCCTGCATAAGTTACATTTTAAGTAGTTTTTCAGCAAGCTTATCCCTGTCCGGAATACTTATTCTACCTGTTATTTCTTCAATTCTTTTTTTGATCCTTTCGGTGCACAGATTGCCAATACTACCCTGGTGAGTGAATTCATTTACAGACGGCAATTCATATTTGGCAGATAAATATGATTTTGCTACCTGCCTGTATGCCTGCCTGAAAGGTACACCGGTCTTTACAAGCCTGTTAACTTCATTTGTTGAAAGCAGGGGCTGATATAGGGGATCATGAAGAATTCCCGGATTGATGCTTACGGATTTCATTACAATGCTTATCATCCTGAGGCAATCATTTAATTCATCAAAACAGGATATAATTGCTTCCTTCAGTAATTGCATATCCCTGTGGTATCCTGAATTAAGGTTTGTTAGCATAAGCAGGACTTCATTGGGCTTTGACATTATCCTGTTGCATTTAGCCCTTGTTAGTTCGAGTACATCAGGATTCTTTTTCTGGGGCATAATGCTTGAACCTGTTGTTGCATCATCAGGTAATGTAAAAAAGCAATAGTTCTGTCCTGAGTAAAGAATTAATTCAGCGGATATTTTACTTATACTGAAAGCAACTGCAGCAAGAGCATTAAGTGCAGCCAGGTCAGATTTTATACCTGACAGATGACAGTATGAAGATATTATATTAAGTTCTTTAAATTCGAGCAGGGAACATGTCATATCCCTGTCAACAGGCAGATTGGTTCCATAGCCTGCGGCCGATCCCAGTGGATTCCTGTTATTAAGTATGATTGCGTTTTCAATTACCAGCAGGTCATCAGTGAGGCTTTCTGCCCACGAAGCAAACCACATGCCAAATGATGATACCATGGCTATCATGGAATGGGTATACCCTGGCATAAGTACTTCCTTATGATCCCCGGCTTTTGACAATAACAGTGATGCAAGCGAGGATACTTCACCGGTAATTGCTGAAAGCTCATGCCGCAGGTACAGGCGCATGTCTGTAAGGATCTGGTCATTCCTTGACCTGCCTGCATGTATCTTTTCACCTCTTTCACCCAGTTGCCGTGTCAGCTCTATTTCAATCTGAGAATGGATATCCTCAACACCTTCTTCAATTTTTAATTCTCCTTTTTCATAGTTCTTAAATAATGAGTTAAGAGCGTTCAGTATTGACGACAATTCCTCATCCTTCATAAGACCGGTTTCCTTCAACATCCTGACATGAGCAGCAGTTGCAATAATGTCCCAGCCTGCAAGTCTCATGTCAAGGATATTATCCCTTCCGATGGTAAAGCGCTCTATATCCTTATCAAGCTTTCCTCCTTTATCCCATGTCTTTTTCATTCTGATTTGTTTTTGATGATTCAATAATTGCCCTGTGTGCCATCAGCCGGATAGCGTTTATTTTAATAAAACCGTTGCTGTCAGTCTGGTCGAATCCTCCTTCAATATCCATGCTTGATAGTTTTTCATCGTAAAGTGATGAAGGCGAACTGCGGCCTTCAATTATCACATTTCCTTTGTAAAGGGAGAGGTTGACTGTTCCATCAATCAGCTCCTGGCTTTTGTTAATTGCAGCCATCAGAAAATCCATCTCGGGGCTGAACCAGAATCCGTTATACACTATCTCCGAGAATTTTGGGGTTAACATATTACGGAGTTTCATTACCTCCCTGTCCATTGCTATACCTTCAATGTCCCTGTGGGCATGAAAAAGGATGGTAACCCCGGGGGTTTCATAAACACCCCTTGACTTAATTCCTATGAACCTGTTCTCAACCATATCCACATATCCTATACCGTTTACTCCACCTGCTTTGTTCAGGAAATTAATTATGTCAAGAGGGCTTGAATATATCTTACCGTCTTCTTTATTTACTACTTTTACCGGGATACCATCTTTAAATGAAACAGCGATGCTTGTTTTTTTATCAGGGGCATCCATTGGTCTTCTCATTTTTGTAAGCATATCGGCTGAAGGAGTATAATCAGGGTCTTCCAGGACTCCTGCTTCATGACTTATATGCATCAGGTTATCATCTTCACTGTACGGTTTCCCATGGTTGGCTTTTACGGGGATCCCGTTGGACTCAGCGTAATTAAGCATATCAGTGCGTCCTTTAAATTGAGCCAGGAAAACAGGATCTTTCCACGGACTAATGATTTTTACATCCGGATTGAGGGCATAGTAAGATAGTTCAAACCTCAGCTGATCATTCCCTTTACCGGTTGCACCGTGAGAAACAAACGGGGTTGATTCACTTTTTGCTATTTCAATATGTCTTTTGGAAATTACCGGCCTGGCTAGAGCAGTGCCAAGAAGATATCTTTCTTCGTAGATTGCATTTGCTTTTACAGCAGGGAAAATGTAATCCCTTACAAATTCTTCCTTAAGATCTTCAATATAAACTTTTGAGGCTCCTACTTTAAGTGCTTTTTCTTTTACCTCATCAAAATCTTCATCCTGACCAACATCTGCTAAGTAGGCTACCACATCGTAATTTTTTTCACTCAGCCATTTCAATATAACTGAGGTATCGAGACCACCACTGTAGGCTAAAACAACTTTGTCTTTTTTCATGATATATTTAGGTTAAATGAATATCAGCCGGGGATATTAATAATCTGATTGTTTTATTTTACATTTTGCTGAACACCGGGCAGAACCTGTTTCAATACCTTTGAGATCGTCTTCCGTGAATAATTATCATTGGGCACCAACAGGATAGTATCATCTCCAGCAATTGTCCCCGCTATCTCTATTCGGGATGACCTGTCGATATGTGATGCAACTGCGGCAGCATAACCAGGGAGAGTTTTTACAAGCATCATGTTCTGCGCCCATACCGTATCAACAACCGCATGTACAATATCTGTAATCTCCTGATCAATATGTTCCGCATGTTCCCCGGATCTTAAAATATATTTCAGTTTGCCGCTGTTGCCAGGTACCCTGGACACCCTGAGCTGCCTTAAATTGCGGGATAATGTTGCTTGGGTACATTTAATCCTTTTTTCTTCGAGTTTTTGAAGAAGTTCAGTCTGGGATGAAATGTCTTCACCGGAAATAATTTCTTTTATTAACTGCAGGCGTTTTTCTTTATTCATGTATAAGTATGCATTAATGACGCAAAAATATACATTATTTTTAAATTACAAAATGATTTGCTGGATAATTCAAGATAAAAGAGGCGTGGGTCAGAGACCCACACCATCTTTTCATCAGGGTTTAACGTGTCAGGTTTAAACCAGGTATTAATCAGTTTCTTCAAGTTTTCCTTCGGTCATCTTCCAGTACTTTCCTCCTGCTTCCCAGGACTGAAGGCCGCAGCCGAAATAATCATCATGCATAAGGCTTTCAACATCTTCATCAAAGTAAACAACTTTATCATCAGGCATGTACAATCTTATCTTTACAAATGCCCCGGACCATCTCTTACCTGCAGGCAGGCTGAAGTATTCATCCAGTTCAATAATCCCCCTTTCAATGTTTAGGTCGTAATCCAGTTTTTCGGCCTTACTTATTGCATCGGATCGGGAATGGCCGCTCGAGTATCTGAATATTGTCATGTGTGCGTTGTCATCAGTATGGTAAATATTTAATTCAGGACTTACGTAAATAATATCCTTTTCTTCATTAAGGTACATTTTCCGAGGCTCGAATGGCAGATAGACCGCCCGCTGGTATTCAAGTGCAGAGACTCTTTCATCGAGTCTTACAACAATTGTATCACTTGTTGGCAAAGACCACTGCTGGCTTGTCCTGTATGAGTCTGAAAAATTTATTCCCTGGCTAAAGGATATAATAGAAAGTGCTACAAGGCTAAGTATCCAGATGATAAGCATGGTGAGATTGAGGACGAGATCCCTGGCCCTGAATTGAAATACCATTCTTATGCCCCAGTATATTAAAGCCAGCAGAGGTAAGCCGACAACCAGGCTGGTCAGGATTATAAGCCATACCGATAAGGAGGGGTCGGCAATAAAGATTAAGAAGTCAGGTAAGTATATTGCAGATGCTTCAAAGAATTGTGGCATCAGCAGGCTTGAGTGGAACATAGAGACAAAAACAAAACTGAACAGAACAGAAAATCCTGCTATAATAAAGGCCACTCCAATAATTGCCATTATGATCCTGAATAGTATTATAAAGAATTTACCAAAGGCCCTGAATATTTCATTGACAGCATTTCCCACTGCTGCTGCACTCTCGCTGGTGCCACGACTGGCGGCTATGGTTTTTTCCGGTTTTTCACCGCGAACACTTTTTTTATGATATGCACGTGAGCCTGTTTTAGGGAGAGCTATCCACAATACAACGTAAGCTATTGCTCCTATAAAATATACAAGTGTAAATAATATAAATATTATCCTTATCCATACCGGTTCAATCCCGGTGTAATCAGAAAGGCCGCTGCATACTCCTCCAATTATTGAATTATCGGTGTTACGGTATAGTTTCTTTGGCTGTCCGGTATATCTTCCTTCCCCGGCTTCAGTGTCAAGGTCTCCGGCTATATCCTCCGGGCTTCCCATTATGGATATCATTTCCTCAACTTCATTCCTTGAAATAACTGCTGTCTGCCATGATGGTTTTGACTGGAACAATTCGGCAATCCTGGCTTCTATATCATCAATCATTTCACTGCCACCGGTGATGCTGCTGAGCCTGTTTGTAATTGATTGCAGGTAATCACGGAGTAGTTCGTAAGCATCTTCATTTATCTGAAAAATTACTCCGGCTATGTTTATTTTTATTGATTTTTCCATTGTTAATCTGGTCTTTTACGATAAGCCCTTATTTATTTCTTATAAATTTTACTGATTCAACCAGTTCATCCCATGATTTATCAAGCTCGGCCAGATATTCACGGCCCTTCTCAGTTAATTCATAATATTTCCTGGGTGGCCCCTGGGGCGATTCTTCCCAGCGGTAACTCAAAAGCCCTGCATTTTTTTGCCTTGTGAGCAAGGGATAAAGTGTGCCCTCAACCACTATTACTTTTGCTTCTTTGAGCTTATTGATTATATCGCTGGCGTAACAGGAATTACCCGATATCACAAGCAAAATGCAATATTCAAGTATCCCCTTACGCATCTGCGCTTTATTATTTTCAACATTCATGATATTTAATATTAACTGTTACCTAATTTAAAAATGCCAGGTTCCGGTGTTATTCACAGGTTCATCTTATCTTTTACATTATCAAACTCCCGCCTTACGGAGTCTTTAATATTATGTATATTGACCGGGTCTCCCTTCATTTCAATCTTCTGCGCTGTTGTTTTTGCCTCGGGAAGTACAATCCACAATATTAGATAGATCAAAATGCCGAGGCCTCCGGGTAAACTGATAATTATGAATATAATCCTGACTATCCAGGGATCAATCCTCCAGTATGCAGCCATACCCGAACAAACCCCGCCAATGATCCTGTTGTCAGGGTCGCGGTACATCCTCCGGTAACCTGTAAAGCTGTGCCTTTCATAAGTTGATCCGCTGTCATCACTTATATCTTCCGGCGTTCCCAGAGTATTAATCACCTCTCTTACATCCTGTAGAGTTACCACCTGCTTATAATCATTTATCTTTGACTTTAACAGGTCTGCAATACGGGCTTCAATATCAGCCATTATTTCAGATGAACTGGCCTCCTTTGCAAAATACCTGTCAAGGCTACGCAGGTATATCTTTAATTCAGTATAGGCATCCTCGTCAATGTGAAATGCCATCCCGCCGATATTAATGCTAACTGTAATTTTCATTTTATTTTACGTATAATACCTTTTTGAACAATGTAGTCTCAGGTACAAAGATATATATAAAAATAAATACTATGCAATACATAGTACTAATAAATTTTGAATATTATCAGGATATGTTTTGTTAAATACTGATTAACAGCACATTGTATTTTAATAAAAATCCTAATTTATATTGATTCTAATCTTATCATAGCATACCTTGCTTAATCCTCTGACCGGACAGGATGGATAAAATATTTTTAATATCATTTCTACTGATCAATAATTATACTTTTGGCTTTTAAAAACAGTGCATTAGGCTCGTGAGCCAGATCCATATAATTTCATAACTTTATATTAATTACGGGATAAAACATGACAATATGAAAAAATATAACTGGGGTATTATAGGACCGGGGAAGATAGCGAGAAAATTCACGGTTGGTCTGCAAGAGCTGGAAAATGCGAATTTGTATTCAGTTGTATCAAGAAGTAAGAAAAGAGCCGAAGATTTTGCCAGGGAATATGGGTATAAAAAGTCATACGGTGATTATCTCCAGTTTGCCTCTGACCCTGATCTGGAGATAGTATATGTGGCTACACCGCATTCACATCATCATGAACATACATTATTATGCCTGGGGAAAGGCAAGGCGGTACTCTGTGAAAAGCCTTTTGCTGTTAACAGCTCCCAGGTTGATGAGATGATTAATTCTGCAAGGGAGAAAAAGTTATTCTTGATGGAAGCCCTGTGGCCCCCCTTCCAGCCATCATATAGAAAAGCTGGTGAATTAATATCAAGTGGCGCATGCGGAAAGGTCCGGTATATTAATTCAAGATTTTCCTTTAAGGCGCCTTACGACCCCAAACTAAGAACATTCAATCCGGATCTTGCAGGAGGTTCTTTGCTGGATATAGGAATATATCCTGTAATCGATGCCTTAACATTTATTGGTAAACCCGACAGTATTGAAACCAGTGTCGTATTTGCGGGGACAGGTGTTGATGAATCAATAGGTTTTTTATTTGGCTATAAGGATGGGAGAGGAGCTTCATTGTATAGTTCATTTGCAAATGACGGTGGGCCCTGCACTGACCTTATATGTGAAAAAGCAAATATCAGGATCAGCAGGAGCAGGGATTACACACAATTTTTAACTATTGAATATGCCAATGGTGAAAAGGAGAAATATACCTATAAGCCTAAAGCTAAAGGTTTTCATTATGAGGCTGCGGAAGTTATGCGCTGCCTCGATGGGCAACTGAAGGAAAGCCCTGTTGTCCCTTTGGCTTTCAGCCGCGAACTGATAGGGACTCTTGACAGGATAAGAGAAAAAGCAGGAATAATTTATGCGTGACAATTTAGATGATGCCATAGCAGGCAGGGTATTCAGAAAGAAACTTATGTTGAGCATGCTCATCCCTCTGGTTTTTGTCATCCTCCTTTGGTTGATAATGTTCCTGGAATCTCAGATCGATGTAAGGTTTTATTACCTTGGGATTTATCCCCTTGAAGCAAGAGGCTTACCCGGTATAATTACATCCCCCTTCATTCATAACAATTATGAGCATCTATTTAATAATACCATTCCTTTATTTGTGCTGGGAACGGCTTTGTTTTATTTTTATTCGGAGATAGCTTTCAGGATAGCAGGGTGGGCCTGGTTAATAACCGGCATGCTGGTATGGCTGGCAGGACGGGAGTCCTGGCATATTGGTGCCAGCGGACTTGTTTACTCTTTTGCTTCATTTCTTTTCTTCAGTGGCATTATAAGGAAATACTTTCGCCTGATGGCTCTTTCTTTACTTGTTGTGTTTCTATATGGATCAATGGTATGGGGTATGTTTCCTTTCATAGATATGCATGTTTCATGGGAATCCCATATGCTTGGTGCAGGAGCAGGATTAATACTCGCTATATTATACAGAAAGCAGGGGCCCCAGCGTAAGCTACCCGAATGGTATTATGAAGATGAACAGGAGGGCACAGGGGAAGAAGACCATGGTGATAAATATTTTAATTAACCAGTAAAAATAAAAACCAATGACCATGAAAAAGTATTCAACATTAAGATTAATTTTATTATTGATTTTGCCGGGGCTGTGGTTTTACTGCCTGCCGGCCCATGCACAGGAAGAAACATTGCCGGATACCCTGACCATTAACCAGGGAGAAGTATCAGGCTTATTCGAAAGCGAGGATGTGCTTGACATAAGCATTAAGTTTGACATAACTGAATTTATGCGTAAAAAACCGGATGAATACATGGACGCTGTAATTACATTTTATAATAGTCCAGACGATTCGGTGACTTATGATATACGACTTAGAACAAGAGGTAAGAGAAGACGCGAGGTGTGTGCTTTTCCACCCATAAGGCTTAATTTTAAAAATACCAATACCATTTATGGTGACATAGACGGTATGAAAAATGTTAAAATGGTAACCCACTGTAACTCTCCGTCAATTTATGATGAATATGTCCTCAAAGAATACATGTTATATAAAATGTATAATATCGTTACGGATTACAGTTACAGGGTGCGTTTGTTGAGGATAAAATACATTGGTACAGGAAAGAGGGAAAGGTTTTACAGCAAATTTGGATTTTTGATAGAACCAATGGACCTGCTCGAACAGCGTTTAAATGCATTTGAAATAGAAGATGTTCACTTAAAGTATGAGAATCTGCAAGACGACATTCTTGACCGTATGGCAATTTTCCAGTATATGATAGGTAATACCGACTGGCAGGTGATTACCTATCATAATATTAAAATATTGAAAAAGAGAGAAGAGGTAAAAGGAATTCCTATACCTTATGATTTTGACTATTCAGGCTTTGTAAATGCTTCCTATGCGGTACCTCATGAGTCTTTTCCCATTAAGGATATCAGTCAGAGATATTTTATGGGTCCTTGCAGGCCGGACAGTGTTTACAATAAAATCGTCGATGAATTTATCGAGAACAAAGATAAATTTTATGCCGTCAAAGACAGATGTGAATTATTGGACGAATGGACCGCAAAGCGTGTTAACGATTATCTTTATAGCTTTTTCAGGATGTGTGAAAAGGGTGATATAGCAAACGTATTTTCCAGGGAATGTAAGGATCGTTAAGAATGAAAAATAAAGATTTGATATACAGAAGTATGAGAATTGCTTTTATTATTCTCCTGATAATTGGCCTTTCACCATGGCATCTGTATTCTCAGGATAAAAATGATACAGATTTCGGTCTGTTTAAGGACGAATCCACTCTGGATATTAAACTGGCTTTTGATATAGGGACCTTTATGAAAGATAGACCGGAAGAAGAATATCTTGATGCTGAACTAACAATATATCTTAGTGAAACAGATTCAATATTTGAAGAAATAAAAGTCAGTGCCAGGGGTAATTACCGGAGGCGTACATGTGATTTCCCTCCCGTTATGCTCAACTTCAAGGGCGCTAAAACAGGCTATCCTGACATGGACGATCTGGGAAAAGTAAAGCTGGTAAGTCATTGTATGCCGGGGGAAGATTATGAAACCTATGTGATGAGGGAATACCTGGATTATAAATTTTATAATATCATTACCGATTATAGCTTCAGGGTCCGCCTTATACATATTTCTTATTATGACATCAAAAACCGTTCTTTATATGCAGATAATAAGATCGCTTTCATGCTTGAACCTGTTGATTTACTGGAGGAGAGATTTGGAGAGGACGAGATAGAAGATATTGAGATCACGGATAAGGCTGTGAAAAATGATATAGTATTGAAATTGTCGACATTTGAATTTTTGATTGCCAATTCTGACTGGTCCATACCAATGGCACATAATTTAAAGATCTTTGGTGATGAAGATTCATTGGAGGATTTGATAGTAGTGCCATACGACTTTGATTATTCGGGGTGGGTAGATACACATTATGCATATGCCAGGGAGGATTTGGGTCTTAAAGATATCAGGGACAGGGCATTTCTGGGACCCTGTCGCAGCGAGACAGAATGGAGGGAAGTGCTCGATTATTACCTGGAGATGGAAAATAAAATTATTGACATGATTAAAGATTTTGAGTATCTTTCAGGCTATGAACGAAATGATCTTGTGAGGTATGTAAGGAGTTTTTACAGGCTTTACAGGAATGATAAGATAATCAATATTTTTATGAAAGCCTGTAACCAATAATTAATAACTCATATGTTAGATTTAGTGTTATTGCCTTTGAACGGTGACATTGACATGGAAGAGACAAAAGTCTTTCTTCTCAGGTTTGGTTTGACTATTGTATCGCTTCTTATACTTGTCAGGTTGCTTTACTATGAGTACAGAAAGGAGGGTATTCCCGACTATCTGTTCGGATTTTTCCTTATGGGTGTGTCTGTATTCATGATATGTACGGTTCTTTTCATGGTAGAAATAGCTGTGGGTTTTGCGCTGGGTTTATTTGCCCTGTTCGGCATCCTGCGATTCAGGACCCAGGCCATACCTGTCAGGGAAATGGCATATCTTTTCCTGGTAATAGCGATTTCAATGATAAACTCCCTTG
The DNA here is from genome assembly GCA_041686075.1 of Bacteroidales bacterium. Taxonomy (GTDB): domain Bacteria; phylum Bacteroidota; class Bacteroidia; order Bacteroidales; family VadinHA17; genus UBA9300. Next base: position 25,628 of record JAWLEO010000031.1, read on the forward strand.
TACCATTCGCTAATCCTCTGAACGGCATTATCCTTTATAATAGCCTGATCCTTATTTCTGTATGGATACTGGAAATTTTCCTTAGCACAAACAAGCGTGTAAGAAAGGAGATTGTTTATAATAATCTTGAAGATGTCTATAAAGGGGAAGAGCATCTTATTACTGTTCTCAAAGAACTTACCGGCTTAAATATTAGTAAGGTAAATATCGGAAAGATTGATCTTACCAGGCAGCAGGCATCACTCACTGTTTATTATCGTAAGTAGTCTTATATCTTAATTTGTTTTCAGGCCAGTTTTCAGCCGGTGTATTTTCCATGGACGGTCCCGGCGTGGACCTGCCTTCCCTGATATATCTATTTAATAATTCTTTAAGTTCTTTGACTATTTCAGGATGATCACCTGCTATGTTTTCCTGCTCGGAAGGATCGTTCTCCATGTCATAAAGCTGAAGCCATGGCAGTCCCATATCAGCTGCTTCACTTTCAGTGGGGTGACTCCAGCCTCCCGAGCCGGCACAGACATTCAGTTTCCATTTCCCCTGCCTGATGGCAAAATAACCATTGGCAGAGTGGTGAATTACCGAATTACGTTCATAGCCAGCCAGCTGCCCCATCAATATTGGAAGCAGACTATATGAATCTTCAGCTGCATCACCAGGGAGGTCATAGGCTGTTATATCAGCCATTGTGGCCATAATATCGTTAAGGGAGATGGTTTGCATGCTCGTTCTTCCAGAGCTTATAACGCCCGGCCATTTAAGAATAAAAGGTATGCGGTGACCCCCGTCAAAAATATCAGCCTTATGTCCCCTGTAGATAAAGCTTGGTGAGTGCCCCAGGCTGTCCAGTTGTTCGAAATCAGCTTCCGGGGAGCAACCATTATCAGAAGCGAATATGATGATGGTATTTTCTTCAATTTCATTTAATTTGACTGCGTCCATAAGACGTCCAACCATATGATCAACCATTACCACAAAATCGCCATAGGGATTTGTATTGCTTCTGCCTGTAAACTCTTCTGTAGGGAGTATGGGTGTATGGGGAGCGGTAAGTGCAAAGTAAAGAAAAAATGGTTTTTCTCCTTTCGCCTGCTGGTTTACCCATTCAACAGCCTTATCGGTAAAGTGTGGAAGCACTTCCTCGTGTTTGAAGTCTTCACCTGTATGCCCTTCTCTCCACCAGCCGAATTTGGAAGTGTCTGATGTCATGCGGTCGGGTTGTGAGGTAATCTCATGGTTTTCAATGTATACATAGGGAGGTATATCCAATGAAGCAGGTATGATATAGGAATAATCAAAACCATAATCGTTGGGGCCGGCTGTAAGCTCCCTGCTGAAATCAGCTATGCCCTTTTCTTCATCCATCACCCAGCCCAGGCCCAGGTGCCATTTACCTATACATGCAGTTGAATAACCTTTGTTTTTCAGCATTGAGGCCAGGGTAAGCCTGGTGCTGTCAATCAAAGGCTTATCCCAGCTCCAGCTTACTCCCTGTTTCAGGGCTGTCCTCCAGGAGTACCTGCCAGTTAGGATTCCATACCTTGTGGGTGTGCATACCGAAGATCCGGAATGAGCGTCTAAAAAGATTATCCCCTCGGATGCCAGAATGTCGATATTCGGGCTTATTATTCTGGAGGCCGGGTTGAAGCAAGAAAGATCGCCATAACCCAGATCGTCTGCAAGGATATAAATAAGATTTGGGTCTTCAGTAACTTGTTTATCAGTACTGCAGGACCATGACAGCATGGCAATAATTAATATTATGAACGAATGTCTTATTATGAAAACCATATTATTATATTTTTAACTTATTTGACAATGAGTAAAATGCAATATAAACAAAACAGGCCAGGGGAACGAAATATGCAAGGTGAATACTGCCTGTGAGGTCGGATACCTGTCCCTGCAAGGCAGTAATAACAGCTCCACCTACTATTGCCATTATGTGCCCTGAGCCTCCAATTTTTGTGTCCTCACCCAGTCCCCTGACACCAAGCCCGAAAATGGTTGGAAACATCAGAGACATAAAGGCCGAGATAATAACAAGGGCAATTACCCCAACCATGCCGTCGGCCACGATAACAATAGACGTGCTTATGATAGCCATTATTGATGCAAATATCAATAATTTGATCGGTTGGATGTACCTCATTAAAAAGGTGAATATAAACCTGGAGCAGGCGAAAAGCACAAGTGCTGCTATATAGTAACCTGCCGCGACCTGTTCGGGTGTTTTGCCTCCTGCAAGTTGTATATGTTCAAGATTCAATGCAGACATAGCATACCTGATGGTAAAGGACCATACTCCGATCTGCGCACCAACATAGAAGAATTGTGCTATTACTCCCATGACATAATTACGGTTATGAAGGAGTCGTTTAAGAGTTGCTTTAAGGTCAACTTTCAAACCGGGATCAGAGGCCCTGGGCATCCTGGTTATTAAGATAAGAAACCAAAGCACCAGCAGCAATAAACCGATGGTTACATAAGTTGTGGTGACTGCATTTAACTCGCCTGCCTTGATAACATTAAGTTCATCAGGATTCATAGCCAGTCGTTCCATTTCACTGGCAGTATTTAATTCTGACAGGATAAAAGCCTGGCTGATAACAACGCCACTTATTGATCCCAGAGGGTTAAATGATTGTGCCATATTTAACCTCCTGGTACCGGTTTCTTCCCTGCCCATGGCAATAATGTAGGGGTTGGCTGCAGTCTCAAGCACTGACAGCCCGCCAAACAATATCCACAGGGCGCCCAGAAAATGGAAGTAATTACCGGTTAATTTGGCAGGGTAAAAGAGGAGGCAGCCGACAAGATAGAGCCCCAACCCAAGCAATACGCCGGATTTATACGAGAATTTTTTTATGTAAACTGCCGCCGGCAGTGCAAAGATAAAATATCCCAGGCCATAACAGGCTACCTGGATAAGGGATGTCCTTGTATCAGACATGCTCATAATCCTTTTAAAAGCAGCCAGTAAGGTGTCAGTCATATTATTGGCCAGACCCCACATGAAGAAGAGGGAGGTGACCAGTATAAAAGGTAGGATGTTTTGTGGTGGAACAAGCCTGGCCCGGGTACTTTTACTGTTCATTTTATTCCTCCACGAATTTTTTAAGCAATGCCCTTACATCATCAACAGCCTTAACAAAATAGTGGGCCTTGGTAGTTTTTGTTCCCACCTTTATAGTGTAAGCTTCATCGGGCATTGCATCAAAAGTATATTCATCGGTCCAGTCATCGCCAACGGCAAAGATAAAATCATAATTATCGTCACCTAACTTGCGGAGAGCAGCTCTCCCCTTATTTATTCCCGAGTATTTAATTTCAAGCACCTTATCTCCGTCCATTATCTCAAGGTTAAGGTTGGCTGTCATATAACGCAATTCATCTTTTAATTCCCATGCCCTTTGCTCGCCCAGGTCGGGATCGGCTTTACGGTAATGCCATACGAGGGAGAAGTTTTTATGTTCAATAAAAGACTGGGGGGTTTGATCAACGTAAAACTCAAGCAATGGGAGTATGGAATCTTTCCATTTATTATCGATCTGTTCCAGCATATGCCAGTCACTTCCTGGTTCCCTGATCCAGACCCCATGTTCAGCTATGAAATGAAGCCTCCATTCTTGAGGGAACCAACGACCCAGGGTTTCTTTGTCCCGGCCGCTGATTATAGTGACGGTATTTTTTTTATCCTTAATTATACTATCAAGTATATTGTACAATTCTTCATCGGGTTTAGCATCTTCCGGATTTTTTTTGAACCATGCCAGCGTTCCGTCATAGTCAAGGAAGAGTATTCTCTTTCTGGCATCCTTATAAGAAGAAATGATTTCTTTTCTTGTGTTTTCACTTAATTTCCTGGTGAGGGTCGATTCCTGTATTTTTTTAACTCCCTGTAGTTTAGAGATAAAATCATTGGCCCACCTGTCGAGGGTGTAACGTTTCAACCTGTCATTCATTACCTTATTACGCCTTACCTGTTCCTCTTCGGGCATCTCCAGGGCCTGCTTGATAGCTTTAACCACTGCTCCAAGATCATTTGGGTTAACAACTATGCTTTCGTGTAATTCTTTGGCGGCTCCGGCAAGTTCGCTCAAAATAAGGACACCTTTGCCATCTATCCGGGAAGCAACAAATTCCTTGGCTGCCATATTCATGCCGTCACGGAAAGGAAGAATAAGTGCTATGTTTGAATATGCATAAAGACCTATTAATTCTTCGAGAGAGAAATATTGATTAAGATAAATAATTGGGGTCCATGTAATGGTGCCGTAGCTACCGTTAATTCTTCCCACCAATTCATCAACCTGGCTTTTCAGGGTATCATAGGCTCCTCCTGTTTCACCCGTTGGCAGGGCAATAAGAAGCATGCTTACTTTTTCAATATACTCAGGATGTTCCTGGAGAAAAAGCTCAAAGGCTCTTGCTCTCCGGGGTATACCTTTAGTGTAATCGAGTGGATCAATTGAAAGGATGATTTTTTTATTGTTCGGTTTCCCTATATGATATTCGATCTGCTTTCTTATATCATTATCATTTGAAATAAACCCATCTTCCTTAAGTAATTTAACTTCGTCTGCAAATTTTTTATAGTGAAGACCCCGCGGGAAAACATCAACCATTAAAGTTCTTTCTTCAATTGATATCCTGTTAAAAACTGTGTCGTAACCCAATAATCTTCTAACACTGCTGAGGAAGTGCCTTACATAACCATAGGTGTGAAAGCCTATAAGGTCAGCACCAAGCATCCCTTCCAAAACTTCGGTTCGCCAGGGTAATAATCTGAAAACTTCATAGGAAGGAAAGGGGATATGAATAAAGAGCCCCACAGAAATATCTTTTTTGAGATCTCTCATCATTTGGGGTAGAAGCAGTAAATGAAAATCATGTATCCATAATATATCACCTTCCTTCATAAGAGATGATAGTTTTTCTGCATAGAACTGGTTAACCTTTTTATATGCCTCCCATCCATTGTCATTGTATGATGTGTCCTGGAGAAAATAATGAAACAAGGGCCAAAGTGTATTTCTCGAAAACTCGTGCAGGAATAATTCGTAATCTTCAGTCTCTGAATACACAGGCACGCACTGGCACTTCTTCAATTCTTTGCCAAGCTGTTTTTTTTCACTTTCACTGCATTCATGTACTTCTGCACAGATATGTCCTACCCATGTTGTTTCGAACTGATGGTAGAATTCCTGCAGGCCCGGCAAAGAAATTTCATCCTTATTTATTACTTTAGCCCCCTCATCGTTAAATAATACATTAACTGGCACATGGAGGGCCGCTATAAATAATTTTTTCATTATTTTGGTTTTTTATTTCAGAATATCAATTTTGCACAGTAGAAAAAATATTGAACTCCTGATTGAAATTTTCAATAAAATACGATACCTGCCCTTTATTACCAAATTTATAACAAATATAGTTTAATTATATGTTGAAATTTGATGCTGTAGTATTTGATCTGGACGGAGTAATTACCAAAACAGCTCTTGTCCATGGAGCTGCATGGAAACGGATGTTTGATGAATTTCTGAAAAAATGGTCTGAAGAAAATAACACAGATTTCAGGGAATTTACGCATAACAGGGATTACCTTCCTTACGTTGACGGCAAGCCCAGGTATAAGGGTGTGGCTTCTTTCCTCGAATCCAGGGGTATAGAGCTGGAATATGGTGATCCCACTGATGAGCCCTCAAAAGAAACAGTTTGCGGCCTGGGGAATCGCAAAAACATAATGTTCAACAAAATCCTTAGCGAAGAAGGAGTGGAGGTCTATGATTCGACCGTTGAAATGATACATAATCTAAAAAAGCTTGGAGTGAAGGTCGGTGTGGCTTCTTCGAGCAAGAATTGCAAGACCGTGCTTGAAACGGCGGGCCTGCTGGACCTTTTTGAAACCCGTATTGACGGCGTTGTATCTGCAGAGCTTGGATTGCACGGCAAACCCGAACCTGATATTTTCACCACGGCATGCGACAGAATGGGTGCTAAATATTACAATTCAGTGGTAGTTGAAGACGCAGTATCAGGAGTACAGGCAGGCCGGAACGGTAATTTTGGCCTTGTCCTGGGTGTCGCTCGCGAAGATAATGTCATTGAGTTGAAAAAAAATGGAGGTGATATAGTGGTGGAAGACCTTTCAGAAATAAGCATTGACGATATAAACGAATGGTTTGGGAAAGGTATGGAAGAAGATTCCTGGTGCCTTGAGTATTTTGATTATGATCATAAAAAAGAAAGGTCAAGGGAGGCACTGCTGGCTGTGGGGAATGGCTATTTCGGTACCCGGGGTGCTCTCGAGGAGAGCAGCGCCAATAACGTAAATTACCCGGGCACCTATATATCCGGATTATATAACCGACTTGTTTCAAGGGTTTTAGACCGGGATATTGAGAACGAAGACTTCGTTAATATACCGAACTGGATACCGGTGAAATTTAAGATAGGAGAAGGGCAATGGTTCGGCTTTGGCCCGGAGCCTAATATGAAAATACTCAGTATTAAGCGGGCACTAAATTTCAGGAACGGTGAGCTGATACGGGAGATTGAACTTGAAGACCGGGAAGGAAAAATAACGAAACTGCGTTCTTCGAGATTTGCGGGGATGCACTACAAGCACATTGCCGCTATTAAATATACTCTGATCCCTGTTAACTATAGCGATCAGATCACAATCTATTCGGCACTTGATGCTGACCATATTAACTCCGGAGTAGAGAGATACAATGAGCTGAACCAGAAGCAACTGAGCCATATATCTGAAAAAGTTGACGGGAACAGGTCATATTTAAAAGTGTCAACCACTAATTCAAATGTAATTATCAAACTTGGCGCCAGGCATATCCTTAACGGTAGTGAAGAACTTCGGAGGATAACAAAATGTGAGTGCTCCAAAGGCAGGGCGACCCATGAATTTACGGTTAAGGCTGCCCAGGGAAAGGAAATAGTACTGGAGAAACTCGTATCAATATACACCTCCCAGGATAAAAAAGTAACAATACCTGAAAGGCATGCCCGTAAAGCCCTTGACAAAATGACTGATTATGATGGTGAACTGAAATTATCGACCCGGGCCTGGAATGATATATGGGATGAACTGGATATAAATGTGGAGGGTGACAGGAATGCACAGAAACTTATCAGGTTGCACCTTTATCATATGATGGTAACTTCTTCACCCCATCATAAAGACCTCGATGCAGGAATACCACCGCGCGGATTACATGGAGAAGCTTACCGCGGTCATATCTTCTGGGATGAACTTTACATACTTCCCTTATATAATATACATTTCCCGGAAGTTGCCAGGTCAGTGCTTATGTACAGGTTCAGGAGGCTGGATAGAGCAAAAGATTCAGCCCGTAAAGAAGGTTATAAAGGAGCAATGTATCCGTGGCAAAGTGGAAGCGACGGAAGGGAAGAAACACAGGTGGTCCACCTGAACCCTATCTCAGGTAAATGGGGTGAAGATTACAGTCACTTGCAAAGGCATATAAGCCTTGCAATAGCATACAATCTCTGTAACTATTACAGGATAAGTGGAGATAAGAAATTCATGCTGACATACGGAGCGGAGGTGCTGTTTGAAATTTGCAGGTTCTGGGAAAGTAAAAGTGAATATGACGGGAAAGAAAAAAGATACCATATACATAAGGTAATGGGCCCGGATGAGTTTCATGAAAAACTGCCCGGGGCTAAAGAGGGAGGTCTCACCGATAATGCATATACAAATATAATGGTGAGCTGGATGATGCACCGCGCAATAGAGTTTATCGAAATGCTCAATAAAAAAGAGAGGGCTAAATTGTGCGAAAAATATTTAATAGAGGAAGAAGAAATTAATAAGTGGAAGGATATCAGTTCACGCTTATCACTTAATATTAATGAAGAGGGTATAATTGAACAGTTCAAGGGTTATTTTGAACTTGGCGAACTTGACTGGGAGGCTTACAGAGAAAAATACGGAGATATTCACAGGCTTGACAGAATACTTAAAGCAGAAGGGAAATCCCCCGATGCATACAAGTTATCCAAACAGGCAGATTTGCTCATGGTTTTCTTTAACCTGGGATTTGAAAAGGCCGCTGCGATAATAAGAAAAATGGGATATAGAATGCCTAAGAATTATATCAGGAAAAATTTTGATTATTACATTGCCAGGACATCCCATGGATCAACACTCTCAAGGCTGGTGCATGCTGATCTTGCCTACAGGCTGGGAGATTATGATTTGGCATGGGATATGTATATGGAAGCACTGACCAGTGACCTTGAGGATATCCAGGGAGGTACAACAGGGGAAGGAATACATTGTGGCGTTATGGCAGGTACTGTGTATATGGTCCTGTCCGCTTTTTGTGGCCTTGATCTGACAGGAGAGGAGCCTTCAATAAGACCGGATTTGCCAGTTCACTGGGAGAGTGTGAAATTTAATTTCAAATTCAGGGGAACACATTTCAAGGTAGCCGTCTTCCCCAATACCCTTGAAATAATAGCTGACAAAAGTGTCAAAGAAAAAATAAAAGTACATATTTGCGGAGCGAAAATTAATCTGGAAAGAGGTAAGGTATTTAAAAAGAATCTAAAAAAATAAGAGAGGATGTTAGGCGATATTTTATTAATAAATGATATGCATAAGGCAGCCGCCGAATCAATTTACCAGGTGGTGAAGAAAGATCTGGAAAAGAAAAACGGGAGATACAGGTATATTGTGGGAATATCAGGTGAATCAGGATCAGGTAAATCGGAACTTGCCCATTCACTGGGGAAAAGACTGAAGGAGGAAAATATCAGGGTAAAAGTGATTCATACTGATAACTATTATAAAATACAACCTTTGCTGCGTGAGGAATGGAGAAGAAACAAGGGATTTGACAAGATAGGGCTTGATGAGTACGACTGGGTTAAAATAAGAAAGACAATAAGAGATTTCAAGGAAGAACAGGAATGTGTAGTACCATGCATCGATCTTATTCCCGAACAGGTTGACAAACTTATTACAGATTTCGGTAAAATAGACCTCCTGGTGATTGATGGTCTTTATGCCATTGATGCCCCGGATATTGACCTGAGAGTTTTTATTGACCTTACCTACCAGGAAACCAAAATTAACCAGATCATCAGGTTAAAGGAAGAACTTAGCACGTTCAGATTAAAGATTCTTGACAGGGAACACCAGGCAGTGGTCTCACTAAAACCCAGGGCCGACCTTATTGTTAACAAGTCTTACCAGGTTGTTACCGCCGAAGAACACCGTAAGGTGAGGATATAAGAATAGGCTGAGGCTAAGGCCCCACCTTCGCTGGCGCGGATCTCCAGATCCGTGCCGAGCTACGGCGGACGCGGTAAGGGGACTCAGTCTAATGGAATAATGAATTATTAATTATGAGTTATGAATTTGAGAAGAATTTTCATCACCCTGAAACCTGAACCGAGGCGAAGCCGAGCTCGCCGAAGGCAAACCCGGAACCTGGAACCCTGCACTCAACTACCCGGCAAATTTCCTGATAAAAATCATGTATATTTATTTGGATAATGAGCATATGTGCATTATATTTGCAACAAAAAGAACATAATGCCAAGGCCGAAGAATAATAGGATAGTCTATGAACCACCCCTTTACAGGGAGTTTAAGCCGGTGGGGACGAGAGGTCAGGCTCTTGAGGTCATAGATCTATCCCTTGATGAGTTTGAAGCCTTGCGACTCGCCGATCAACAGGCAATGTCGCACGCAGAAGCGGCAGATGAAATGGAAATATCGCGGTCAACTTTTACCAGGTTGATTGAGGAGGCAAGGAAAAAACTGGCCGACTTCATTATCCAGGGTAAACTTTTAAGTATAAGCGGCGGTAATATCCATTTCAGGAATAATATTATAAAATGCCAGGACTGTGGGTATATGTTCAAAACAAATATTAATGCAATAATTACAAAGTGCCCGGTATGCAACTCCGAGAATTTGATAAGTCTCGCAGGAGGATTCGGACACGGTAATTGCTGCAGGCAAAGACACAAACATGGTAACACTTAAAAAAAGGAGGTAATTATGCCAGGAGGAGACAGAACAGGACCTAATGGAGCAGGTCCGATGACAGGAAGACGTTTAGGGTTTTGCGTTGGTAATGAAGAACCCGGTGCTTTTTACGGCCAGGGTTATGGTTTCGGGCGTGGCGCAGGAATGGGCTACCGCCATGGTTTCGGAGGAAGGTTTGGCGGCCGCCGGTTTATGTGGCAAAGTACACCTGTACCACAATATGAACCAGGTGCCGTAAATGAGAAGAAGTATCTCGAAAGGGAAATAGAAGATCTTAGAGAACATCTTTCATTTCTTGAGGAAAAATTATCAAAACTTAAAAAGAATGATGGATAACAGAGGAAGAGGATCCGGACAGGGTGGCGGAAGAGGCAGAAACAGGGGAGGCAGTTATGGCCCCGGAGGATCTTGCATATGTGCAAAATGCGGGAAAAAACTGCCTCATCAAAGAGGTGTAAAATGCACCAACATTAAATGTCCTGATTGCGGACACACAATGATAAGGGAAGAATTGTTGAACAAGAAATAATACTTTATATGAAATTTGCCATTCCAACTCTCGATAATGAGCTGACGGCTCATTTCGGGCATTGCGAAAAGTTCGCAATCATAGAAACAGACGATAATAGGGTGATAAAAGAGGAATTTGTTAATCCACCCGTACATCAACCGGGGGCCTACCCGCGTTTTCTGGCCGATATCGGCGTGGACGTAATAATTGCCGGCGGAATAGGCTTTAAAGCACAGTCACTCTTCGCTGCACACAATATACAGGTATGTATAGGGGTGAACCAGGGTAGTCCTAAAGAGCTTGTTGAGCGATACCTTGAAAATACATTGGTGACAGGGGAGAACCTCTGTGATCATTAAAAGTAAGCAAGGTATAGTGAAGATAGCAATAGCAAGCGGGAAAGGAGGAACCGGTAAAACAACACTGGCAACAAACCTTGCTGTGTACCTGTCTGCTGACAGAAATGTTGTACTTGCTGACCTTGATGTTGAAGAACCAAATTCAGGCTTGTTTATTAAAGCTGAAAAGGTATTCCGGGAAACAAAATATAAAATGATTCCCCGATTGGTGGAGGATGATTGTACATTCTGCGGAATATGCCAGGAGGTATGTAATTTCAATGCTATATTGGTTCTGGGCTCACAGGTGCTGATATACCCTGAACTGTGTCATAGCTGCTATGCCTGTTCCGAATTGTGTCCCACCGGAGCACTCCCAATGGAAGAGCAAAGGATGGGAGTGCTTACCCATTACAGGAGCGGGAAGATGGATTTTATTGACAGTCACCTTGATATAGGCCAGGAGCAGGCTGTCCCCCTGATAGAAAAGACAATCAAGTATATTGACGACTTAACCAATAATGATAGTCTGCTTATAATGGATTCACCACCCGGAACATCATGCCCCGTCGTTGAAGTCACAAAGGATGCTGATAAGGTAATACTGGTTACCGAACCCACTCCCTTTGGCTTGCACGATCTTAAACTGGCTGTTGAAACCATGCAAAAACTTGGTAAAGAGTTTGTGGTGGTCCTGAACAGGTACGGTGTGGGGAATGAAGATGTTGAAAAATACTGCATGGAAAGCAATATCAGGATAATCGCCAGGATAAAGGATGACAGGAAAGTGGCCGAGCTTTATTCGAGGGGGGAACTTGTATATGATAAACTTTCAGATTTCAGGGAATCGCTGGCCTTAATAAAAGAATATATACTGGAAGCCTAATAGTAGGATGAAAGAAATTGTAATAATATCAGGAAAAGGAGGCACTGGAAAAACATCCCTGGCTGCATCAATGGCATTGATTTCAGGAAATGAGGCTGTAGTTGCCGATTGTGATGTAGATGCGGCTGACATGCACCTCTTATTATCACCGGATTTCAAACACAGTGAAGACTTTTTCGGCGGACAGATGGCAAGTATTAATAATGATATCTGTACTTCATGTAATTTATGCCTGGAAAAATGCCGTTTCGATGCAATTGAAACCGACGGTGTAAAATATAATGTTAAAGAGCTGGATTGTGAAGGTTGTGGCTATTGTGCAAGGATATGTCCCGTAGAAGCCATTGGAATGGAGGAGCAGAAGGCAGGGCAATTCTATATATCAAAAACCAGGTTTGGCAATACTCTTGTGCACGCAAAGCTCGATCCGGGAGCTGATAATTCAGGGAAGCTGGTGGCTAAAGTGAAGAAGGAAGCTAAAAATATCGCTGAAAAAGAAAATAAAAAATATATTATTGTTGATGGTTCACCGGGAATAGGCTGCCCGGTGATTTCTTCTCTTTCAGGAGCCGATTTCGTTGTTATTGTAACCGAACCATCAATGTCGGGTATGCACGACATGAAAAGAGTATATGAAGTGGTAAGGAAATTCAACATTAAGGCTTCATGTATAATTAACAAGTATGATATCAATCCTGAGATAAGCGATAAAATAATTGAATTTATCAAATCAGAATCCATTGTCCATTTATGTAATATACCATATAGCAGTGTTTTTACCGATTCAATAACCAGGGGTCTGACCGTGCTGGAAAACGGAAATGACGATATGGCAGAACTTATACAAGAAGCATGGGAAAAAATAAAACAAAGTATTAATGATAAATAAAAAGAAACATGAAAATTGCATTCACAGCAACAGGATCTAAATGGAATTCAAGAATTGATCCCAGATTTGGCAGGACGGATTACCTGCTGGTTTATGACACAGAAAAAGATGAGCTGGAATCATATGATAACCGGGATATCAGGAATGAAACTCACGGTGCCGGCCCTAAAACAGCAAAACTGATTTATGATAGCCAGGCCGATGTATTGATAACTGGCAATGGTCCGGGTGGGAATGCAGCATTTGCTCTCGAAAAGGCAGGAGTTAAAATATATACCGGTGCTGAAAACATGAAAATAAAAGAGGCCCTGGAAGCCTTCAATAATAAACAATTAATAGAATTTAATATTTAGAATCATGATTAAAACAGATGTATTGATAATTGGAAGCAGTGCTGCCGGATTAGTTGCAGCCACTACGGGTAGGAGAGTATATCGCGATAAGAAATTCACTGTCGTAACAAAGACACCAAAAACACTTGTCCCCTGTGGGATACCATATATCTTCGGATCAATTGGCTCATCCGACAATAATATTTTGCCGGCAGAAAAAATGTTCGAAGCTAATAAAATAGACATTATCTATGATGAGGTGGACAAGATAGATCGCGAAGAGTGCCTGGCTCATCTTAAGTCGGGCCAACAAATAAGTTATGAAAAGCTTGTCCTGGGCACGGGTTCATTGCCCAAGGTGCCTGAATGGCTCAAAGGGACTGACCTGGATAATGTGTTTACAGTGCCCAAGAATAAGGCTTACCTTGATGAAATGCAGAAAAAAACTGCGGATTTAAAGAAAGTGATTACTATCGGAGCAGGATTTATCGGGGTCGAGATATCGGATGAACTGAGTAAAGCGGGGAAGGAAGTTACACTGATCGAAAAACTTCCAAATGTTCTTGGGCTTGCCTTTGATGAGGATATATCATCACTGGCTGAGAATCTCTTGAAAGAAAGAGGAGTGAAAGTGATGACAGGTGTCAGTGTAAAAGAAATTACCGGAAAAGGTAAAGTTGACGGAATATTGCTTGAGAGTGGAGAAAAAATCGAAGCTGATGCAGTTATCCTTTCCCTGGGTTATGATCCCAATGCAAAACTGGCAAAGGATGCAGGCCTTGCCGTTAGTGATGCAGGATATATTAAGGTCGATGAATATATGAGAACCGGTGATAACTGCATTTTTGCAGTGGGTGATTGCGCTGAAAAAAGGGATTTCGTTACCAGGAAACCCAGTAATATAATGCTTGCTTCAACTGCATGTGCAGAAGCAAGAATCGCAGGTATGAATCTTTACAAGCTGTCGGCAATAAAGACATTCAGTGGGACTATTTCAATATTTTCAACGGCCATTGGAGATACCGGAATAGGTGTTGCTGGTCTTACTGAGACTATTGCCAGGGGCGAAGGCTTTGATATAGTGATTGGGAAATTCGAAGGAGTGGACAGGCATCCGGGTACCCTCCCTGGTGCAAAGAAACAATTTGTTAAGCTGATAGTAGGTAAAGAGTCAGGAGTTATACTGGGTGGTGAAGTTTCAGGCGGACTTTCAGCAGGTGAACTGACCAATACCATAGGTATAATAATCCAGAACAGGATGCCTATAAATGCTCTATTGACAGCACAGATAGGTACACATCCGCTGCTTACCGCTTCCCCGGCAGGCTACCCCCTGCTGAAGGCTGCTGAAGATGCATCAAATAAGATAATGTTTAAAAATGGTAAATAGTCGCGCTTAAAAACAAAAGGCCCTTCTATGAAAAAATCAAACCAATATCTCCTGGTCGATGTGCTGATGTTCATCTTCCTGGCCATGATGACCGGATTGGGATTGATGATCAAATACATCCTTGTCCCGGGTTCCAAACGTTGGGAAATTTATGGTCGAAACGTTGATCTCACTTTCCTTGGTTTGGATCGTCATGGCTGGGGCACAGTGCACCTGATATGTTCTATATGCTTCCTGGTTTTACTGGCAATTCATATTATACTGCACTGGAAATGCCTGGTAGGCTACGTATGTAAGATAGTGCATACAAAAGCAAATGCCTATATTGTCCTCCTTGCTTTTGGCTTCCTTTTATTCTTCATTATTGTCATTCCCCTGATGGTTAATATTAAGGTTACCGATATAGGCGTTGGCAGGGAAAGGTTTCTGCATCAATCGGGACAAGAGCACATACCGGCGGCCGTACAGAGGGAAGGGCTTATTTCTCCGGACGTTACTGGGAAGTCGGCAGAAGGGCAGCTACAGGAGGCGGCAAAAGAAGAGACAAAAGAGACACAGGAGAGAAAAGTGAAAAAGCAAGCAGATAAACCTGTGGAAAGCGTAACTGGGGAGCCGGTTGAGAGCGGCCGGGGATTGGAACATCATGATATTGATCCGGATATTAAAGTTTACGGTTCAATGAGCCTTATAAGTGTATCACTGGAATATAATGTCCCGGTAAGTCATATAATCGAAGAACTGGACCTTCCGGCTTCAACCAGCGGCAATGAACAAATGGGTCATTTGCGCAGGGCGTACGGCTTTAATATGAGTGATGTAGAGATGATAATACATAATTACAGACGTAAATAATTAAGGTTTGAAGGGTTTGAACGCCTGCCTTACGGCAGTCAGGTTTGAAAGTTAGATTTTCCAGATTATTCAAACTCTCAAACACTCAAACTCTCAAACATTCAAACTCTCAAACATGATTAAAGATGGCTAAAACAACTAAAATCGGAATCATTATCTGCGACCGCTTCAGGCTCTGTGGTGGTGGCAAATGCCTGCGGTCTATGAGGAACCGCGAAGGATCCTTCAGTATTTACGGTAAGGATGAGGAATTGGAACTGGTGGGCTACACCACCTGTGGAGGCTGCCCGGGAGGTAATATTGAATACGTGCCCGAGGAAATGATAAAGAACGGTGCCGAGGTGATACACCTGGCAACGGGTTTTCTTGTAGGATATCCACCTTGTCCGTATATTGATCATTTCAAGAAATTTATTGAAGAGGAATATGGTGTTAAAGTTGTCCTTGGTACCCACCCCATACCCGAGAAATACTTTATAACGCATACAGCACTCGGAACCTGGGATTCACCCGAATGGCAGGAAAGGATCAAGGATGCATTGCCTGATAAGGATACACGGATAGCCTATAACTAACCTACTTTCCCCTCCTTTTCGAAAAGGAGGGGTGCCCTTATCCGAATATGCTGAAAGCATGTGAGGATCAAGGGCGGGGTGGGTATCACGGTATACAATTATTTGACACCTACGGCGTCAATTAGTTCCGGTTGATCACCAGGCCTTCGACCCTGTAGGGGTCGTATTATTGTAAATGGACATCTTCCTTACCCCATCCCCCCTCCGCGCAGCGGCAGGGTGGGTAGGATTGATTAGAAGGCGTGGGTCAAGAGACCCACACCAGCCTTCGCTACCCAGAAAGGATTTCCTGTATGGGTTCTATTATACAACTTTAAGGCAGGAACCGAGACCCGAAGATTCGGGTCGAGCTCATGAGGCGAACTTTTGCGAGCCCAATAATTCGAACATTTATTTACCTGGTTATAATTACTCATTAACAATAAGAGTACCCCAAAGCACTTCATCTTTGTAATAAACCCTGATGAAATACATGCCTGGCATCCAGCCTGATGTATTTAGTACATATTTATTATCAATAATTGCTGGGATACTAAATTTCATTAATTGTCCCTGGGTGTAAACTTCAAGCTGCCATTCTTCATCAACTTTATTAGTGACAGTATTCGTTTCTTCTTTTGTAACAATGGTAATTGTAGCCTGTTCAGTTGTAGGATTTGGATAAATATCCAGTGAGAATAATCCACCCATGCCACAATCCACAAAGTTGACGGTTCTTTTAGTCCAGTCTGAAGCTGTTCCACAAACATTATTGCCCCGTACATGAAACATATGGGTGCCTTCTGGTGGGGAGCAGTCTAAAGTACCCCAGGTATCTTCAATTGTAAATTGGTCGTAAGTCTGGGTTTCACTCAGATTGGTTAGTTTAATATCAAAATAGTTATATTGATGATCGAATGTAAATGAAAATTCATTGCCAAATGCATTGGCACATAAGTAACCGGAGCCTTCAGCACACTCAAATTGAATCGTAGCTGGATTAACATAAGGCGTTCCAATCCAATCGAAATTTTTTATTACATCAAAAACATAATTGTCTGTATTAGTGATAGTTGCTTTTATCCATGCAGCGCCGGATGCAGAATTAGTAGCTATTACAGTACAGTTAACTCCTGAAGGTGTTCCCACCCAATTAAGATTATTGCTTTTTGACCAAGAAATAGCAGCATTTGGTGGACAATTATTAAGATAATATGATTCACTCTGATCTGAGCAAACAATATTTTCTCCTGTTATAGGACCAGCAGTTATCGTAAAATCTTCACAATCCCAATCAGAATATATATCACAGAGAGTATTAAATGAACGTATACAAATTTGGGTATTAACGTTTGTGGTAATAGTATTAGATGGTGTGTCAGTTGTTGCAGATATGGTTCCTTCAGTAGTTGTCCATTCATAAAAAGTAGCTCCAAATGATGGTGAAAGGTTAATTTCTGTTGAACCAGCGTATATTTGTTGTGGTGTTAAAATAGGTGAAGGAGCCCCTTCTGGTTCGTCTGGGAACGCATCAAATATTGCACTTTCTATTTGGTTAAGTCCACTACCACCAAGTTCGAATTCGCCTAGAGCAAACCATCCATCCCATCCTGGACCCCATCCCCAATTGCAGTGGAATTCATCAAATGTGTTATAGCCATCAATAACCCAAGAATGACCGTCAAGAGCAAAATTACCTGCACTATATAATAATGGCCTCCCTGCGTCCAATTCAGCCTTAAGGTCAGACTTCCATGTAAGAAGATGCCATATCCGCCATCTTACATCAACATTACTAAATCCCCAATAGGTCTCCATAGATTCTGCAGCTTTGCCTGGAGTTGATGTAGAGGCATTAGGGCCATATTTCATGGTCATACCAACTCCAGCACTATATATTAACCAAGCATTTTCATAGTCCCAATAGTTGTCATTCATATCAACCCAATCATACGTTGATTCACCAAAATTTACGTAAAGTGTACCATAATAGCTCCAGGTCCAATACAAAGAACCTGTAGGATTTACTTGACATTCCCAGAATCTAAGAATCTGAGCTAAAGCTACAGCAGTACAGCCTGCAGGACATTTATCATTACAATTCGAGTCTTCGTCATATGGGCAATAATAATTAAATCCTGAACATTGTGACCATTGAGTTGATAATAAAGGAGGAACAGAACTTGATTTCGTAAATTGAGATTTATATTCTTTTGGATTTTTAGTTAATATTATCCAGGATTGGTTTATTCTTTCAGAGGGTTTTAAATTATTATTTCTTGAGTATAATATATCAGCAGAGTACCTATCTATAAGATGTAGTAATCCAGGTGGTGCATTTGTAAAATCAAAAACACCTTCAAAACTATAACCCAAGATCGGTTTTATTGAATAGTCACCAGATAGAATTATGAAACTATTATTATCGAAATTGATAATATAGCCTACATCTGGTTCTTCTTTTAAAAATGGAAGAATTTCCAATATTTTGACTTTACTATTATACTCATTTCGAAGAACATGATTTGCATTTAAAGCAACAGCTTTAATTATTTGAAGATCAACCGGTTGACTAAATAATAGACCAGGGAAAAGAAACAAAGTTAGGGATAATAAAAATAAGAATTTATTTCGCATTATCGTTATTATTTGGTTGCTTTTTGCATTAAAAGAAAAATGTAAATATTAATAGATATGAATAATGGAATGAAAAAGTTATTTTAATCTATTAAAATGATCTTGTAGTTGTCCTTGTTCAATAATTATATTAATCTCTTCTGCAATAGCGTTAATTGCTTTATAGGTTATTTCAGAATCTGAATATCCCTGATCACGGAAAGAATCAGTTAGACTTAAAACATATTCAGGATCAACTTCGTAATATTCAATAAATGGATCTCGATCAATTATTCTAGATTCTATTATTGTTTTATTAATTGGTGAATCACTGAATTGTTTTCTATAAAATTCCTTAAAGGTAATATCTGTAAAAGGGTAATTTAGAGCTACCTCCCAACTTAGACAATAATTGTTTGAGAGCATTACTCTTAAGGTGTAAATTGTATCATTATCATCAATAAAAATTCTTGTATCGTTATCTGTGTAATATGGATATCCTATTACTTCACCGGACTTGTTGACCCATGCTGTCATATAGTTGAAATATTCAGACTGAGTTTTGTAAATCGACCAGTATGGCCAGTTTAATTCATCCTCTCTTTCGCATGAAATAAGAGAAATAATAATGCTGGCGTAAAGAATAATATATAATTTCATTTTGTAATAGATTATTACTGTTATTTTTCGATTTGGTTTTATCAAAGTTAAGAAATTCATTTTTAATAAAATAGGGAATTTAAAGCATTTTTAGGTATTCTCAGGCATTTTTAGGACTCCCTAACTTACTGTAAATCTCTTTTTGCACTTTTGGTGTTATTAATCCTCTTGAGATTTTAATATTGTGTTTCTTCAACCACCTTACGAAAGTCTTTAAACAGACACCATATTCATTAGCCATATCTTGTTTAGTCTTTGCTTTCATATCAAGTGATGTTTTCTGGCTTGTTAAAACAGTAATGATTCAGACTATGCAAGATCTTCAATTGGTGCAATTGGAGCATCACGCTATACTCCACTAGTAACGGTTTTTTAAATTGATTGCTGCACATTCTTACCATTTCTAGTATTAATGTTATAGTAGTATCTATAATTGACAATACTTTGGAAAAAATAGGAATTTTGGATTGTTCATGACAATTGACTTTTATTAAAGGGCACCTCTATTAACTTCTTTTTTTGGTGCCGTTATTTAAAACAAATGTACCATCTAATTTTCTAAAAACCTAATTCCCCCCCCCCCCCCCTAATTTATATTTATTTAATTATCAGATACTTACAAAATTACGTCTTTCACGTCTGGACATACCTATCCCATAGCAACCACTATTTTTAACTGAGTACAGCGACTGATATTGTAAGTAAGGTTCATTAGCCCGATCTTTGCTGTAGCTCTTACAATCCCAATAGTGCGGACAATGGAGCCATGCATGCTGTTTTCTACAAAACCGAACACGTGTTCAACCCTTACACGTGTCCTTGATTTCTCTTTATTATTGGCTTTCTGTTCTTCGGTTAAGGGTTTGTTGCGGTACCCTTTCTCAATTATTTTGTTGA
Organism: Bacteroidales bacterium; assembly: GCA_041686075.1. GTDB lineage: Bacteria > Bacteroidota > Bacteroidia > Bacteroidales > VadinHA17 > UBA9300. The sequence goes on from JAWLEO010000031.1 coordinate 45,601, forward strand.
TGACTTTTTTCTTTTTGTAAACCGTTTCCTGATCTTCTCCTGTATAAGCGCTGTCAGCATAAAGCGGTTGTCCCTCATCTCTCTCTGTCAGCAATTGTTCCATAGCTTGCGAATCATGTACAGATGCATCAGTAACAATAAATTCTTCTATGAGTTTAGTCTTTGTATCGGCTTTTACATGGTTCTTATAACCGTAAAAAGTATTGTTGTTTTTCTTAGTCCATCTGGAATCAATATCTTTCTGTGCTAATTTATGGGGCTTCACTTTCCACTCCGCTGGCGCTGTCCCTGTCTCTTTAATATGCTTGTTCTCTTCCCGGGTATTTCGTTGGCGTGGAGCCTCGACAAAGCTGGCATCTACCATCTTTCCCTGATGGGATAAAACTCCTGCCGCATCAAGGGTTTCATTAAAGATTTTGAACAAACCCAGGATCACCCCTTTTTCTATAAGCTGCTCCCGGAATAACCAAAATGTTTTGCTGTCAGGCACTTTGTCACTTTTCTTCAATTCCAAAAACCGTTTAAAGCTTGCCCGGTCAACAATTTGGTATTCCAATTGATCATCAGAAAGATTATACAGACTCTGAATGATAAGGGCTTTGAACAATATCAATTGGTTGAATGGGGGGCGGCCTCCTTTTGATAAATCCCTATCTTCATTTTTAAATGCTTCATTTATAGGCGATTCAAAGATTTTCCAGTCAATAAATTTACTCAATTTTTGTAGTGGATCACCAAGTTTACTGAGAGTTTCCAATAAAAAATGATCGTCAAATAGTCCAAGTGGGTTAATGTTTTTCATTTTGCTGTATTTTTATACAGTAAAACTAAGCAATTATATTTATTATATTATAGTTATATTATTAACATTCAAATGATTATATTAACAATAGGTTTTTAGAGATACCCTAAACATAATTTTATTATCAGACAGGCAATCAATTATCAAATTGATGAAATAATACAATACAATCCAAATATATTTTTACATCATTCACTTGATGAACAGGCCAATAGAATAAACTTCTCTTATATCATCACCATCCATCTGATTAGAATACCCTGCAATAAACTACCAGTCTAAAATATGATATGCAAATACAGGGATGAGTTTTTCCAACCATTTTTAAAATGGTATTTTCTATCCTACTAACTGCTATTAAAAGGTTATGAATGTCGAATATCGAATAACGAATAACGAATTTCGAATTCCAATAAACAATGGAATTGTATGAATATCCTATTGATTTTTAAATGCTGTTTTAGCTAGGATTGATTAGTCGTGAATTATCTACCCACTTCCTTTATCATTCGACATTACCTCAGGCCTTTGGCCTTCAGTGAACTCGAAGCATTCGCCTGCCTGCGGCAAACTCGTACTTCTCGGTTCGGCATTCAATATTCGAAATTCAAAACAAGCCTAATAACCTAGTTATATGCTGTTTATTTAAAAGTGAGATAATAGTAATTTTTAATATGTGCTGGAAGATGCATCACCCTTCGACTGGTAGTTACTTTTTTGGCAGGCTGCTGCAAATGTGCACCTGTTTACTCTTAACCATCAGCATTGCCTTTTGAGCTCAGGGACCTTTGGATAGTAGAACGATTTAACTATTATCGCAGGATGGCCTTTGTCAACGTTTATCGATATCTGCATCACATTGGTGTACCTATTAAGCAGGGTGCAATTTTTCAGGAACGTATGCGACTCACTACCGGCAGGATACCCAAATACGGCGACTAACCCAAGGTCCCTGAGCTCAATTGGCAAGACATAAAAATTAAAGTAAATAGATGCAAATTTGTAATAACCTGCCCTTGATTCAGCTATCAGCATGTGCTGAGCTTGTCGAAGCATCGAAGGGTGTTGCACTTTGCAGCTAGGTGAATAATTATCTGTGTCCTTTTGCTACTTTTTTAGCTAACTGCGGTAATCGTTTCTGTTTTCCATTAATCAACGCTTCCTTCTTCTCTCTACGCCAACATTGGATCTGCTTCTCTCGTTCGAAGGCATCGTCTATCCTATCGAATACTTCGTAATATACAAGTACCACAGTCCGGCGTCGCCATGTGTAATTGGCAGCCTCGCCCTCATGGTGTTCCAGGAGGCGCTGCATTATCAGCTGAAATGATTACAAATCCGTTTTGTTTAAAATTAAAAATATAAAAAAGTGTGTCATTTTCTCTGGTAAAAGGTATTGCCCTGTCAATAAAAATTTCATCTTTGTCGCTTCCGGGGTAGTTTTCTATAAATACTTTAACAGCGACTTTTTTTATTGTTTCAAAGTCAACTCTTTCTGCAAAAGATATATGATGAAGAAGAAAAAAAATAAACAGAATAAAAGCTTTTTTCATTTCGGTCGTAGATTATTTTATTTTTTCAAAATATTCTTCCAATTCACCATTTCTGATCATCCGATTGATTAAAGCAGTATCAGATATTTCGTACTTTCCCGGTCTGTTCTGATCAATATAAAGCTCAAGGAAAGGATCGGCATCCAATATGTGTTCATTAAGTACTTTTGAAGGTACTCCTGAACAATTATTATTTATTTCATAGTTAATATATTCCTTAAAAGTAAAATCAAGGAAAATGCTGTTTTCGCCAATCTCACCTCCGAAAATGTATCCGTCAATAAGCCTTGCCCTAAATATATAAATTGTATCGTCTTCTGTTATATTAATTCGTCCATCATTAATTGAGTTATATCTCGGGTTATAAAATGCAGGATGATGATAAAGTTCCCCCTTTTCGTTCGTACCAACACTAACATTATAAAAATAATCACCTTTAGTTTTATAAACTGCAAATCCTCGAGGTAACGCTTCATGTTCATTCTCACAGCTAAAAGTAACAAAAAGAATTATTCCACAAATAGATAGTATTTTTAATATTGTTTTCATTTTTTCTCGCATCTTTTCATGATTGATTATTGTATTATAAAATTTATCTTAAATATTTTGTTATTGATAATAAATTTTTTACCGTTCTTAGTAAAGTGAAAATCAAGATCAATTGTAGTATAATATTCTCCTTTCGGTAGATATTCTTTACTTTCACTTGCACAAAGAGGATAATCAGGTTTATCTTCATCAGTTATTACCCATGGACAATTTAACTGTATTCTCTCAGATAATGGACTTAGTACATATTCTCGAGGTCCTAGAAGATATAAACAGAATACACCTGTCCATGGTTTTCCCATATCGATATTAGTTTGTGCTTGATATACTCTGTAAAAGTCAGAATTAATAAATTCTGTAGTTACTATTACGGTATCTTGCATTTGGTTTTTAAATGAAAAACTAAAAGTAAAATTCTCATCTTGGTTAAATACTGTTGTAGGCTCATTTTGTTCGTTTAGCAAGCAAAATTTGAATTCAATGCCTTCCACCTCCTTTTGTATTATGGCAGTTTCACTATCTGGAGAGATTTCCCAAATAAATATATCATCTTGTTTTTGTTCACAACCTGAATCAATAATTATAAACAATGCTAATATTAAAACAGGATATATTCTTTTGTTTACAAAGTCTTTCTTCATCATGAATTGGATTGTGTTAATAAATTCTAGAAGCAGTGCAATGGACACAACAAAAATGCTGCATTTAGTTAGTACACTTAATCAAATGATCAAGTAGGAAGAGTTCAAACAGTATATCGAATTTACGAAATAGAATAATATGAGTCAAATTTATTTTTACGTCATTGATTTGATAAAAAAGTCAATAGAGTACACTTCCTTGATCTCTTTTCCATCCATCTGATTAAAATACCCTGCAATAAACTACTAGTCTAAAATATGATATGCAAATACAGGGATGAGTTTTTCCAACCATTTTTAAAATGGTATTTTCCTTCCGAATAACTATCCATTTAGAACAGTTATGAAATTCGAAATTCAAAACAAGCCTAA
>JAWLEO010000032.1:0-46337 GCA_041686075.1 Bacteroidales bacterium
TCAGCCTTAGCCTCAGCCTCAGCCTCAGCCTCAGCCTTAGCCTTAGCCTTAGCCTCAGCCTTAGCCTCAGCCTCAGCCTCAGCCTCAGCCTTAGCCTCAGCCTCAGCCTTAGCCTCAGCCTCAGCCTTAGCCTCAGCCTCAGCCTTAGCCCCTCAGCCTCAGCCTTAGCCTCAGCCTCAGCCTCAGCCTCAGCCTCAGCCTCAGCCTCAGCCTCAGCCTCAGCCTCAGCCTCAGCCTCAGCCTCAGCCTTAGCCTCAGCCTCAGCCTTAACCTTTATAAAATATGGCCTTTATAATGTGAGAAGCCATCTTCGGATTTTCCTTGAGGCGCCGGGTAGAATATCCAAACCAGTCCTTGCCGAAAGGAACATATATTCTCATTAAATGCCCCCTGTCAACAATGCTTTGCCTTAGTCCCGGCGTAACGCCGTAAAGCATCTGGAACTCGTACATGTCTTCCGGTACATTGTATTTCCTGATGAGTTCGTAAGAGCCTTCTATCAAGGCTTTATCATGTGTTGCAATGGCTGCATAAACCTTGTTCTGGAATAAATATTCCACTATTTGGAGAAAATTGTCATTGATCTCCTGATGCTTCTTAAACGCTATTTCAGCAGGTTCAACATATATACCCTTACATATCCTGTAATTAAGAGGTGTTGCTTCAGAGTGGAGATCCATTAAGCCTTTAATATCATCAAGCGTTCGTTTAAGATAAGACTGGAAAACAAGGCCTACATTTTTTGGAAACTCTTTCTTCAGCTTCCTGAATAATTCGATCTCAAGATCTGTGCATGGTGAATCTTCCATGTCAATCCTTATAAAATTGTTATATTCAGCGGCTTTTTGTACAACCTCCCTCAAATGTGCGTAACATATTTCCTTATCAAGAAGTAAACCGAAACTGCTAGGCTTGATTGAGTAATTTCCATTTATCTTTTCCTTTTCTGCCAGGTCGATAAGTTCGAGGTACTCGTTTTTATTGTCTTCAGCTTCCTCCAGGATCTTGATAAATTCACCGAGTACATCAAGGGTGACTTTCATGCCCCTGGAATTGAACTCTTTGGAAATTCTTATGGCATCATGCGCACTATCCCCGGCCACATAGGGCTTTGAAAACAACCATACGAATTTCTTTGGGAAATAGGGGAGGATTGAAGCAATAAACCTGTTGAACATAATGAATAGATTTAATTTCTTTTTAAATTAATAGAAAGTTGAAGTTTAAATCCAATGATATTCATGTTAATATAATATTTTCTGACAAACTAAAATGACAAATTATTAGTTATAACCATGTAGATGTAAAAATGTTGTTAGATAAACGGCAATATTTTCATTAAGATGGTAAATTTGTGCAACCTTTTTGTATAATCACTGGTCTATAACCTGTTCTCCGTAATGATAAGCGACGGGCAAATACTCGAAGGATGTCTGAAACATGACAAACTATCTCAGAAGTTGCTATTTGAGAAATATTCGAAAATGCTGATGGGAATATGTGTGAGGTACGCAACAGATATTCCGGAAGCTGAAGACATTCTCCAGGAAAGTTTGCTCAAAATTTATCTGAATATAAAGGATTACAGCGGAGAAGGTTCTTTTATAGGCTGGATGAGGCGTATAGTGATTAATACCGCTATAACTTATTATCATAAAAATCTCAAGCACAAACACTATATTGAGATTGAAGAATTATATACAAGTGAGGCAGGTGAGGGTAATATAGGTGATTCGAGGTATACTGCGGACGAGCTACAAAAGGTACTGGATTTACTGCCGCCGGGATATAAAGTAATTTTTAATCTTTACGCCATTGAAGGATATAAACATAAAGAGATAGCAGATATGCTTGATATAGATATAAATACATCTAAATCTCAGTATTCACGTGCAAGGTCTTTCCTTCGGGAAAAACTGAAAAATTTTAAATAAGTAATAAACTTGGAAAAGACGGGGAAATATAAAAGTATTGAAGAATTATACAGGGCTGGGCTCGCCGGGAGAGAATATCCCGTTCCTGATAATTTCTGGCCGCGTTTTGCAAAGAAACTTCGCTTCAGGGAGTTTATGCATTTCAGGCCGGGTAGCTTCAACATATATTACCTCGCCGGACTTATTGCTGCAGCTGCTGTGACAATTTCAATTCTTACAATAAAGAGTGAAGAACCACCGGCAGAATCGCCCGATACAGGTATTTATACTGATTCTCTGGATATTGCCCCCGGTAACATCCCGGATGAAAAAGATACTGTCGAAGAAACAGGAATAACATATGAAGAAGAAAGAGTGGGAACGAATGAAATAAGCAAAAAAACTGCCCGGGACACAAGAGAAAAAATAAATAAAAAACCACAGAAAGATAATGCCGGCACTGTACAAATTGAAAAACCGGACAGTGAGAATCCGAAACGACTGATGTTTGAGGAGAAAGTTATATCTGAACCCGTTGTAGCGCCGGCACCCGTGGCCAAGTTTATCCCCGATGTAAAGGAAGGTTGCGTACCACTGAGTATTGCTTTTAAAAACATGTCACATAATTTTGATTCATGTATCTGGGAATTTGGTGACGGTGGCATCAGTACCGAAGAAAATCCGGTGTGGGTCTATGATAAGGTGGGAGATTATGAGGCAAGCCTTATTGTTTTTGGCGAAGATAGATCAAGGGTAACTGCGGTGGAAACAGTAAGTGTATATCCAAAACCGGTGGCAAGATTCGAAATAAGCACAGATAAGCCTGAAATACCTGATGAGGAAATCAGGTTCTATAACTATTCACAAAACGCGGTTGCATGGAAATGGGATTTTGGTGATGGTAATTCAAGTGAGGAGTTTGAACCAAGGCATTTTTACGATAAGCCAGGTTCCTATACAGTGAAACTGGTGGTGCTATCTGAGCACGGCTGCACCGATACCATGGTCATCACGGATGCCTTCGGGGGAAACACTTGTTTTATTAAATTCCCAAATGCTTTTGTCCCAAATGAAGGCGGCCCTACAGGAGGGTACTATTCAAACAGGAGTGACGAACAGGAAGAAGTATTTCACCCTGTATGTTCGGGAGTAGTTACCTATAACCTCCGGATATATAGCAGGAGAGGTTTACTGGTCTTTGAAACGGACGATATCGAAATAGGGTGGGATGGATATTATAAGGGACAAAAAGCGGAACCGGGTGTATATATATGGAAAGCAAGGGGAATGTTCCAGAATGGTGAAACCTTTGTAAAAGGAGGTGATGTAACCCTTCTTCCAAGGTGGTAATTATATAAATTTTAATGCCTGGGCCGGTATAAATAAATCCGGGCGGTAAGCATTTTTGCCTGCCCGTAATGTTAATAAATATCCTCCTATTGTTAGTTTCTGCATAATTTTCATCGGTAAAAATGTAACTTAATTGTATACATTTCGTTAATTTCTTAACCAGAAGTCTAACAGAAGCTAATCTTGCAAAAGCGAATCAAATATACTGTCGTTATAATTAGCATATTAATTTTTGCCGATTTAACAGGTCAGGACCCTCATTTTTCACAGTTCTATGCTAATGCTCTTTACCTGGCACCCTCATTTACCGGGGCCATTGAAGAAAACAGGATATCAATAAATTACAGAAATCAATGGCCGTCAGTGACAGGAGTGTTCCATACATATAGCTTTAGCTATGACAGGTACATGCCAAATTTCCGTTCAGGAATAGGTGTACTGGCTACCTATGATGTTGCGGGATCAGGAGACCTGAGTACTACCAATATCGGACTTCTCTATTCATACGATATCCAGCTTAACAGGGACTGGCATATACGGCCCGGGGTAAACTTCAAGTTTACCTACCTGGGGCTTAACTACGGCAAACTGGTATGGAACAGTATGATAACAGCCAGGGGCACAACCCCTTCGGTCTATCCACCTCCCTTCGAAGGGGTGGCCGATGTGGATTTTGCCTTCTCGGTTATGGCTTTTAATGACCGGATATGGGGTGGGATTAATTTTGACCACCTGCTAAAACCACGGCAATCGTTTTATGGCGACTGGGATACCCACGTACCGGTTAAGGTAAATGCATTCGGAGGTATACAGGTATCCCGGCGCGGGAGATTGCTTAACAGGTATTCGGAAGTTATATCCGTTGCAGCCAATATAAAATACCAGGATAGGTTCTGGCAGTCAGATGTTGGATTATATTATTACAGGGATCCGTTGATTTTTGGCTTGTGGTATCGTGGCATTCCCTTCGTTACAAGCCAGGCAGGTGATGCTATTATTGCTCTTATCGGTGTAAAAACAGAAAAACTGCATATAGGCTATAGCTATGATTTTACAATTTCTAATCTTATAGCTTCTACAGGCGGTTCACATGAAATATCCCTTGTTTATGAATTCCTGACTTTAACCATAGGACAACGAAGGAGAATGTTCCATGCTGTCCCCTGTCCCGAATTCTAAAAGAATTCTTGTTTCTTATTTCACCAAATTACTTTATATTTGTTGCCTGTTAAGTATAACCAATTAACTATTAGAGATGAAGAAGTTACCGTTAATACTGGGAATAGTCGCAATAATTGGAGTGTTATTTTTGCTCATGTGGCAATTTTTCTATGTAGATAAAAAAGAAGAAGCTGAAGTTCAGCAAATTGAGCAAAAACTAACCCCCAACAAAATTGCATATGTTGAAATAGATTCGATCATACTGAATTTTGATATGTATTTCGACCTCCGGGAAAACCTTATCCAGAAGCAACAAAGCTCTGAAGCTGAATTGAACACTAAAGGCAGACAGTATGAATCGGGAGCCCGGGATTATGAAGAAAAAGTCCGGAAAGGATTGGTCACCAGGGCAACAGCAGCGCAGATGGAACAGCAACTTTTACAGCAGCAACAGAACCTCCTGAACCTGAGAGATGAACTCGAAGGTCAGCTGATGGAAGAAGAACAGGTTATGAACCGGAAAATACTTGACTATATATATGATTTCCTGGAAGAGTTTTCTGATGATAACAATTATGATTACATACTGGCAAAAAGCTTCGGAAGCCCTGTGATGTATGCCAATGACTCGCTGAATATAACTGATGAAGTGCTGAAAGGGGTTAATTATAAATACAGGAAAGAACAGAATGAAAATTAATGGATTTTATATCCTCCTACCTTGAAAGCAAAACAACGGGCAACAGTCTGTTTGCAAATATCCCGAAAGAAAATACAGGAATAATAATAACAATCCCGGTCTTTAATGAGCCCGGGATTATTTTTACCCTCAATTCATTGCTTAAATGTAAAAAGCCACCATGCAATGTTGAAGTAATAGTGCTTGTCAATGCTCCTCCTGATGCAGGTATCTCACAACTAGAACAAAATATTGTAAGCTGCAAAGAAATGGAGGGATGGGAGAAAGGTACCAGGGATAAATTTTTTAATCTGCTTTTTTATGATGCGGGGCTATCTGATAATCCCGGTTGGGGCGTGGGTATGGCAAGAAAGACAGTAATGGATGAAGCCCTGCGTCGGTTTAATAAAATAAACAAACCGGATGGTGTGATAGTATCACTCGATGCCGATTGCCTGGTGTCAGAAAATTACCTGACAGAAATTTATGAACAGCTGTACAGACGAAATGAACGTAAGGCATGCTCCATATATTTTGAGCATCCATTGACCGGCAATCTGCCGGTGAAAGTCTATGATGCAATTGCCAGGTATGAACTGCATCTGAGATATTATTACCAGGCATTGAAATATACAGGCTATCCATGGACATTCCATACCCTTGGATCAGCTCTTGCAGTCAGAGCCGAAGCATATGTTAAAGCAGGGGGTATGAGTAAAAAACAGGGTGCAGAAGATTTTTACTTCATACAGAAACTGGTGCCTGCAGGTGGATATTTTTACCTCAATTCAGCCACTGTTATACCCTCACCCAGGATTTCCGATCGAGTCCCCTTTGGAACCGGGCCGGTAATAAGCAAAATAACAATGGGTGATCAAAATGAATATCTAACTTATCATCCGGCTGCTTTTGTTTACCTGAAAGAATTCTTTGACAGGCTAGAGCTCTTGTATGATGTTGATATGCAGATGTATGAAGATATTCATACGAGCTTGCATAAAAGCATACAGGAATTTCTTATACATAATGACTGGAATGAAAAAATTAACGAGATTAATAACAATACAGCATCGCAGGCTTCCTTCAAAAAAAGGTTTTTCAATTGGTTTAATATGTTCAGGGTAGTTAAATATTTAAACTTCACCCATTCCGGACCCTACCTTAATAAAATACCTGTTGATAAAGCAGCTTTTAATTTACTGGAAAAAACCGGGAGAAACATTCCGGGGAGCGAGGTGTATGGTTTGTTGAGAATATACAGGGAAATGGAAAGATAAGTCACTTATCCTCAGGATCCGGCAGTTTATTACCTTCTTCGTCCACTATAATATAGATGTCTTCGTTTTCTTTCTTCATGAAATACTGCTCGCGGGCAAACTTCTCAAGATTTTCATCACTTGTTTTGAGCTCATTCAGCTTCCTCCGGTCTTCTTCTATCCTTTCCTGGTAATATTTCTTATCTTTTTCCAGCTGTCTGAGGTTTTTCAGGTAATGATATCTGTCGATGAGATTATTATTGTCAAAAAGCATTATCCACACCAGGAATACGACAAGGGTGAGGAAATATCTGTTCTTGAGTATCGGTGGTATCCTATTCAATAAAACTTTAAGCGAATCGTTCATAATACAAACCTATAACAAATTTGTAAAATAATCAATGACATAGCTCCTATCCGCCACTCATAAGGTATAACATCTTCACGTCATCACCATCCTTGATTAGAGTGCTGTCATACTCGTCCTTTTTTATAAGTTTACCATTTATCTTTACGAGGCGCATTCTGTAAGTAAATCTCTTTATATCAAGCATTTCACTAACAGTAATTTCTTCCTTGTCGAATTCTTCAGGCCTGTTATTTAGCATTATTTTCATAGTCCTTCCTTTTCATTAATATTTCAACAACTGCATTGGCCTGCATGTTTGCAACAATTGCTGTTCGCGGAGCCATGGCCGGAAGCTCTTCCGATGTTTCGGACTCTTCATCCCCGCACACTATAAGCGTTTTGTCTATAATTCTCTCCCTTAGTTTATTGGTTTTGCCATAGCCGGCAAGGCCCGAGCCTATTATAAGAGGCCGTTCAGACAATTTGCTCAATACTGTCTCTGCAAGCATTTTCTTCATCGTGTCCAGGTCCAGGGCCTCTACTATTATATCACAATCCCTGAAAATGATAGGGATATTACTCTCGTTAAGCTCCGTATCATATATATCGATCCTTATCTCAGGCTTGATCCTTCTGATGTTATCCCTGAGAGCCCTTGTTTTTTTCATACCTACCTGGTCAGTGAAATAATACTGCCTGTTGAGATTATCAACATCCACTGTATCATGATCAGCTATTATCAATCGGCCTATGCCACTTCGTGCAAGGGCAACGGCACAGTTCGAACCCAGTCCGCCAGCTCCTGCAATACCGACAGTATAAGCTGCCAGATGATTTTCTATTTCATTCAATTTCATCTTTGTAATCATTACTTATTATATACACTTTATTAAGATAAGGCAAAAATCCCCTGGTGCCGTAACCCGATTCAATCTTTTCTAATACCCGGTCATCATTAGGCTTAAATACCGACCCGAAAACAACCTTGATATTGGGATATCTGAACATTTCATCCGATAGAATATTTGACGGGCCCAACAAAAAAATCTTACATCCCGGAGGTGTCATGCTAACAATATCATTGAAAGTTTTATTAAAAATTGTGGTGCCGGTAAGTATTATGGTTTCTGCTCCTTTAAGTGATTCTTTCATTTTTGAAATATCAGTCAGAATATTGCTTGCCTTGTTAATATCAAAGACTTCCAGGTTTATATTATTCTCGGAGAATTTATCGTAGAGGCTTTCAAAATACCCTATCATTACAATCCTGCTGTATTTGCTGAAATCAATCCTGTCAAAAATATCACAAATATCATCATAGTCTCTCTCGTAATTTAAAATGGCATTGTAGTAAGCATTCAGGATTATCCTGTGTGCCGGCTTATCAAGATCAACTTCCCCGTCAATAAGGAGCTTATCGTCCATTTTGGTGCCAAGGGTGGCACATACGCCAATATTACCACTCGAATGCAATATGGCTACGTATTTATCACCTATCACACATTCTTTTATATGGGCCCTCTCAAAACCTCTTATTGAATAGAAATGCTTCAGCGGTTCTTCCATACGAACTCTTTTCTCCAAAAATAATTAATAATTCGCATCTCGCATCTCGCCTTTCGGATCAAATAATTTACTTTCCGTTATGCAATTTCTAACATATTGATATATCTCATTTTATGCCCTATATTTGATTTGTAACTTAGATTTGCATTAGATAAGCTTTAGGATAATTAAATAAAACAATAACCTATGGACGTACAGGCGATTAAAGAAAAACACAAATTAATTAAGGAATATTCATATGATTGGGTTCCTCTTGATAAAGGATATACAGATAAGATATTATATATTAATGTTGGTACCAACGAGATCAAGGAAAAAGACGTTCCTCTGGAGATGAAGGAAAAATTCATTGGGGGTAGGGGCTACGGTTTAAGACTTTTATGGGATGCCACAGAACCACGCACTCCCTGGAATGACCCAAAAAATGAAATAATTATTTCATCGGGACCGATAGGTGGAATTACACAGTATTCGGGAACAGGTAAGTCACTTGTGGTAACAATATCGCCCCAGACTGACTCGGTTATGGATAGCAATGTTGGAGGCTTTTTTGGCCCCTTCCTTAAATTTGCCGGCTATGATGCACTTGAATTGCAGGGCAAGGCCGAAAACGATGTTATCATTTATATTGATGGCATCAACCATATCATCGAGATATGTGAAGCACCTGAAGAAGCCCTTGATAGCCATATATTGGCAGAACAACTTACAGAGATGTATGCTGATGATGAAAAGGATAAAAAAAATGTAGCTGTTGTGTCAACAGGTAGCGGTGCGGATAATTCTCTCATAGGAATGCTGAATTTCAGTTTCTACGACCCCAAGAGAAAAGCTGTCAGGATGAAACAGGCAGGCAGGGGTGGTACAGGTACTGTTTTCCGTGATAAGAGAATAAAAGCCCTTGTTTGCAAAGTGCCCGGTGTTAAAGGGAACCTCAATAATGTGGTCGATTTAGAGGCTATAAAAGAAAGAGGAAAACGCTTCAACCGTGAAATGCGTCTTTTTGATCATGAACAGTCACAAATGAAAGAAGTGGGCACGGCCCACCTTATAGAAATTATGAATGACCACGACCTCTTACCAACAAATAACTATAAGTTCGGCAGTCATCCCGATGCTTTCAAAATCGAGTCTGATAAATGGAAAAAATTATTTACCCAGGGGATACCCGATGGGTGCTGGATAGCTTGTACAATGTCATGCTCCAAGGGCGTCGATAACTACATGGTTAGGACAGGCCCGTATAAGGGACAAAAAGTCATTGTGGACGGGCCTGAATATGAAAGCGCAGGCGGACTTGGCTCAAACTGTGGTATTTTCAGTACTGACTATATCCTTGAATCTAATTTTTATTGTGATACCTATGGCATCTGTACAATTACATGGGGCACCCTGCTTGCTTTTATAATGGAATGTTATGAAAACGGCATCCTTAACGAAGAAAGAACCGGAGGGCTTAAACTTAACTTTGGCAATGCCGATTCAGCTATGGAACTTATGCACAGGCTGAGCCGTGGCGAAGGCTTTGGTAAGATAGCAGGAATGGGCGTACGCAAAATGAAAGAGATGTTTATCGAGAAAGGATGGGGCGATCCTGGTTTTCTCAATGATATAGCTATGGAAAATAAGGGACTCGAGTATTCACAATATATCTCAAAAGAATCCCTGGCTCAGCAGGGAGGCTTTGCCATGACCAACAAGGGACCTCAGCATGATGAAGCCTGGCTTATATTTATGGATATGGTCAATAACCAGATTCCGACCTTCGAGGATAAGGCTGAAGCCCTGCATTATTTTCCAATGTTCCGTACATGGTTCGGACTGGTGGGACTCTGTAAACTGCCATGGAACGACGTTGAACCTGAAGATAATGCCGAGACAGATGAACCGGCAAAGGTCCCCGAGCATGTCGATAATTATGTAACTATATATAAGGCTGTTACAGGCCGGGAATTTGATAAGCACAGGCTGATAGAAGACTCCGAAAGGGTCTATAACTTCCAGCGTGTTTTCAACCTCAGAAGAGGATATGGAACACGTGAGCACGACAGGCAACCCTATCGCGCAGCCGGGCCGGTTACCGTTGAAGAATATGAATCCAGAGCCGAAAGATATGATAAGCAGATGAAAGAACTGATAGGTGTAGATCCCGAAGGAAAAACAGTTGAGGAAAAGCTGGCAATTACACGTGAATACAGGGAAAAACGATATCAAGACCTGGTGGATGCCGTGTATAAAAGAAGGGGATGGAACAGTAATGGAGTGCCTAAAATCGAATTCCTTAAGAAAATCGGCATGGACCTCCCGGAATTAATCAAGGTGGTGAAAGATTACCAGGAATAAGATCCTGAGTAAAAAGCTGTCAACCTTATTCATCACTCATAACTCATAACTATTATTTCACTAAATCTCCAAACCTCAAATAAGCAGGGCTTTAGAGAGGTTATGAATATCGAATATCGAATATCGAATGTCGAAGTACTTGAGCTGTCTCGATTTCTCAAGACTCGGTTCGATATTCAAAACCTTTGTTAATATTCAGTGATTCTGATAGAGAATAACATTTTAAAATGGTTGGAATACTCATAACTCATAATTAATACTTAATTCCATTTTGAGCCCTTGCCCGAATAATTTATATTCGCTTCCTGTTGTTAATTTAATTTGCGGATATGAAAGGGACCGGTTTACTGCTATTATTTTTTGTTTTATGCCTGTGTGCGTCATTAGCCCAGGACCCTGATGTTATTTCAGGCGAAACACTGAAGCCAGAATATCTTCAAAATTACCTTGAAAATCCTGTAATCAGGGCACAATACAATAACAACCCCTTTGATAATGAAAGAGCTATTAAACTGGAAGGGAATATGCCTTATGTCAGTGGCGAAATCCTCAATCCGGGCAAAGCATATATAGATGAGCTGAAGGAACGTACAGTTGTCGTAAAAGAATATTTCCCCGGACGGGGAAAGGGTGAACCGGAATTCAGGGGTGCCTTCCGGTATACCGGCTATTCACTGTCGGATATCGTCCAGGATTACGTGGTTTCAAAATACAATAAAAATGAATTTGGACTTAATACTGATATTTTTGTCGTGGTGGAAAATGACAGGGGAGATAAGGCAGTGTTCAGCTGGGGAGAACTGTTCTTTTCTGCCCATAATCATGACATTATCATTGCAACCTCCGTACGGCCTATCTTCCCCACCGCATCGGATGATACATGGCCACTTCCCGAAAAAACAAGGCTGGTGGCATCAAATGACTTTATCACTGTCAGAAATATCGATAAACCATCTAAAATCATCATACGGTCTTTCCCGGAAAGCTTTCCTGGAAATAAAGGAATACGCCCCCTCTTCTCCCCTGAGATAGAAATAAAAGGGCCAGGAAATAAAACAAGCCTTATTGACGATTCCGAAACAGCAGGTGAGCTGATGATAAATCATAAACTGGTGTTTTTCGGTATGCATAAAGGCCTCAGGGGAATAAATGAATATACGGGTGTACCACTTGGTGAAGTGCTGATCGAAAACTATAATCTTACAAATGATGATCTTGCCAGGGGGCTGATAGCCATAGGTGCAAAAGATGCTTACAGGGTCGTGTTTTCACTGTCCGAAATATTGAACAGGACCGATATGGCAGAAGTAATCTTACTTGATGAACCCAATAATAAGGATGGTAGGTTTATTGTGCACCCCGGTGCCGACTTCTTCGCAGACAGACACCTTAAAGGAGCAAAGCTGGCCTATATAATGCGTCTTGAATAAATTACATGATGGGTTTATAAATTATGGAAGATTCATCAGGATGGAATTGACATATGTGTTTTAAAAAACCAATAAAACTTTAAATTTGTAAATCAGCTAAATCGATTTATAATCAGAAATAATTTTATAAGATGTTCAAAGTAAATGAATATTTTGACGGCAATGTGAAATCAATTGCATTTGAAAATCAAGGGGGGCCTGCCACAATAGGTGTTATGGCCCCGGGTAAGTACGAGTTTAATACTTCCACTGTCGAACATATGACGGTTACCTCAGGCATGCTCACTGTTTTACAGCCGGGGGAGTCCGAATGGAAAGACTTTGAGGAAGGAGAAACTTTTATTATTGATAAAGGCAGTACCTTCAAGGTTAATGTGAAGGAGCCCACAGCTTACATATGTCTTTATAAATAAAAGTCAACTTTTTCAATCTTTTCAACCGGGCCTGCCATGAGGCAGGCCTCTCAACTTAAGAATTATGGCTGGTCCCAAAGGTTCAAAATATTACGATGTATTCCTGAAATATCATATTAACCTCGAAACGCTTAATGATGAAAAAATACTGGATTGGGAAGGATTTGAACTGCTGAATGCAATCAGGAAAACAGGATCCCTGGCTTCCGCAGCTGCTGAGATGAGTATGAGTTACCGGAAAGCCTGGGGACTGATTAGAGGAGTGGAGGAAAAACTTGGATTTAGTCTCGTTGAAAAACATCGTGGAGGAGCTGAAGGTGGTCATACTGAACTGACAATCGAGGGAGATGAACTTATGAATGCTTATAATGAACTAACCGAACAGTTCAATACATCGATGAAAGAAATAAGCAGGAAATTTTTCTGGAGCATAAATAAAAGGCCTGATGATGAAGAACATTAATAAGTTATTTATAATACTTTTTTTGATAAACCTTGTTTTCCTTGGTTCCTGCAAGAGTAAAACCGGAAATGAGATAATCATCTTCCATGCAGGAAGCCTTTCTGTGCCCCTTAAACAGTTAGCCAGAGAGTATATGGAGATCAATCCCCACATAGAAATTATGCTCGAGGGTGCAGGCAGTGTCGCCTGTGCCCGTAAAATAACCGAGCTTGACAAAGAATGCGATATCATGGCATCGGCTGATTATAAGGTGATAGAAAAATTCCTCATGCCTGAATATACAGATTGGAATATCTGGTTTGCAACAAATGAAATGGTAATAGCATATCATGAAAAATCAGTTCATTCAGATATCATTGGTCCTGACAATTGGTATGAAATACTGTCTGATGATGATGTTATATATGGACGTGCTGATCCTGATGCAGACCCATGTGGCTACCGCACAGTCATGATGTTCAAACTGGCTGCTGACTACTACAGGCAAGACGGACTGGCAGAAAAGCTTATAGACAAAGACAGGAATATGATCAGACCCAAGGGCGTTGACCTGGTGGCTCTGATTGAAACAAAGGCATTGGATTATATTGTTGAATATAAGTCGGTTTGTGAACAGCATGGGCTTGACTATATAAGCCTGCCCCCCGAAATAAACCTCTCTGACCCTGCTTTTGAAGACTTGTATAAGTCGGTAAGTGTGGATATTACAGGCGACAGACCAGGAGACTACGTTCAGATAAAAGGTAGCAGCATGATTTATGGTTTGACTATGCTTAAAGATGCTCCCAACAAAGATAACGCCGTGGACTTCCTGGCTTTTTTCCTGGGTGAAAAAGGACGTGAGGTATTACAGGCTAACGGGCAACCGCCTATAGATCTCCGCCTTGTCGGACCGGGCGAAACTTTACCGGTAAGACTCAGGGTGCTATTTAAATGATAATATAACAGCTTTCTCGGCTATTATTTCTATTTTTGTCGATATGCATATTTGTTCATAACCGGTCACCTTTGTAAATAGTGGCTTTGCACATGGATAGGCGTAGTACATTTCACTGGATAATATTGGTACTGTCATCATTGGTACTCCTCTTTATCCTGGCACCCTTGCTGGGGATGATCCTTGATACATCACCTGCTGATTTTTTTCAGACAGTAAAGGATGAAGAGGTGCAGGATAGTGTCTGGCTGACCTTATCGGTTGCATTTATGGCAACTCTCATTTTCTCCGTGATGGCAATACCCTTTGCCTGGATGTTGGCCAGGTATGACTTCCCGGGGAAGCGTATAGTGCAGGGGCTTATTGACCTGCCCGTGGTATTACCTCACTCTGCTGCAGGCATAGCAGTGCTGGGATTTATATCGCGGGAAGGCCTGCTGGGGAAAATAGCTGAAAGTGTAGGCTTGAACCTCGTTGGTAACCCTGTGGGCATAGCATTGGCAATGGCATTTGTTAGCCTTTCCTTCCTGATTAATGCGGCAAGGGACGGTTTTGCTGCTGTACCTGAACGACTGGAAAAAGCTGCCATGAACCTGGGGGCCTCACCGGTGAAAATGTTCTTTACCATATCATTGCCACTGACATGGAGAAATATAGCCTCTGGATTTATTATGATGTTCGCAAGGGGGATGAGTGAGTTTGGTGCAGTGGTGATCATTGCATATCATCCGATGACTGCTCCGGTTTTGATATATGAAAGGTTTAACCAGTTCGGCCTTTCATATGCAAGACCGGCATCATTGTTCTTTATCCTCGTGGCATTGCTGATTTTCATAATAATCAGGGTTTTCTCAAATAAAAACAACGTAAGCCTTAAAAGGGTAACTGTGAATAAGGGCTAAATGCTGGAAATAAGAAACATATCAAAAAATTACGGGGATTTTGCTCTGAAGGACATAAACCTGAATATCTCAAAGGGTGAATATTTTATTCTCCTCGGGCGTTCAGGTGCCGGTAAGTCACTCCTTCTGGAAATTATTGCAGGTTTGAGATCACCTGATAATGGCAACATTAATCTTAATGGTAAGAATATCACTCATGAGAAAATACAGAAAAGGAAGGTTGGTATGGTGTTCCAGGATTTTGCAATATTCCCGCATATGACTGTATATGACAATATTGCATATCCGTTGAAAATAAATCGCTTACCTAAGAGTGAAATATACCTTATGGTAAAGCGAATGGCTGAAAATATCAGTATTGATCATCTGCTGGCTCGTAAAACAAATGACCTCTCAGGAGGTGAACGGCAAAGAGTGGCACTGGCACGAACACTTGTCACTTCACCCGAAATAATAATGCTCGATGAGCCAATGGCTTCAATTGATGCCCCCCTGAGAGACGATATCAGACACTTATTGCGAAAGATTAATGATATGGGAATGACCATGCTTCATGTAACGCACGATTATGGCGAAGCGGTGAGACTTTCTCACAGGGTGGGAGTTATCCATAATGGAAGGATATTACAAACAGGTGAAACAGACAGCGTCTTTTCAAAGCCTGTGAATGAGTTTGTTGCTCGCTTTGCAGGGATACGGAATTTTTACCGTGTTAGAGTATACAGGGGGAAAAATAAAAATATTGCGGAATCTGAGAACCGAAAATACTTACTGCCCCCCGGTGATTATCCTGAAAATGGCTTACTGTTAATAAAAAGTGATTCAATTAGTCTGTCTTCCGGAGAACAAAAGGGAGTCGATAATTGTATAAGGGGTAAAATAAGAGAATTAAACAGGGCAGAAAGAGGCTACGAAGTAATTGTTGATTCCGGAGATCTTTATCATGTCCTGTTAAGCAGCAAGAAACTTCAAGAATTATCACTAAAAAAAGGACAATTTGTATTTTTGTCTTTCGCTTCAAGTGAACTGAGAGTAATCTAAAATTGAATTGATAATGATACCTTATGAGGAGGCTTCGGCAATAACTGAAAAATACATCCTTGAAACAGGGATTGAATATGTAGATCTTTTGGATTCACTTGGAAGATTCCTTGCTGAAGATATTATCAGTGACATTAATATGCCTCCCTTCGATAAGCCCGCTGTAGACGGTTATGCATGCCGGAAAGAAGACCTGGATAAAGAGCTGGTTATTAAGGATATACTTCCTGCCGGCAAGCCTGCCTTAAAGAAAGTTGGAGCCGGGGAATGTATAAAAATAATGACTGGTGCTGCGATGCCGGAGGGAGCCGACTGGGTTTTTATGGTTGAAGATGCAGAAGAAAAGGATGGCAAAGTCAGGTTTAAGGGTAAACCGGGAAAGGATAATATTGCAAAGATGGGAGAAGACATAAGGGTGGGGGATACTGTATTGAAAGCGGGTAGACTTATTGAACCCCAGGATATTGCAGTTATGGCAACAGTAGGAGCAGTTAAGGTGGCAGTGAGGCAAAGGTTGAAAATTGCAATTATTACCACGGGCAATGAACTGGTAGAACCATATATCAAACCGGCTTCATCACAAATAAGAAATAGCAATGCTTACCAGTTAATGGCCCAGGTAATGAGGGCAGGCGCTGAACCTGTGTATTATGGTATAGCCCCGGATGAAGAAAAAATTACTTATGATATTCTGGTTAAGGCAATAAATGAATGTAATATAGTGATGCTTACGGGTGGAGTGTCAATGGGCGATTTCGATTTTGTGCCCGAGGTGATGACAAGGACAGGAGTGAAAATAATTTTTGATAGAATAGCTGTTCAACCAGGTAAGCCAACTACATTCGGAGTTCATAAAAACGCTTTGATATTCGGTTTGCCCGGGAACCCCGTATCATCATTTATACAGTTCGAACTGTTTGTAAGGCCATTGATAAACAGATCTATGGGATTAAAGATCAAAGATAAATACCGGAAACATAAACTGGGGAAAGATTATTTCCGCAGGAGGGCAAGGAGGATGTCATGGGTTCCTGTTATTTTGAACAATGATGAAACGGTTAGCCCGGTTGAATATCACGGTTCAGCTCATATAAATGCACTTCCGGGAGCATATGGTATAATGAAGGTTCCCGTGGGAATTACGGAAATAAAGAAAGGAGAAATAGTAGATGTACGACAGATTTAACAGGAGGATTAATTATTTGAGGATATCAGTAACTGACAGGTGCAACCTGAGATGTCGTTATTGCATGCCTTCAGAAGGTATTAAGCTTATGAGGCATGAAGATATTCTTACTTATGATGAAATAACTGAGTTTGTTAAGCTTGCAGTGCAAAAGGGAATGGATAAGGTTAAGCTGACTGGTGGTGAGCCCCTGGTAAGAAAAGACCTGCCTGTTCTTATTGGTATGTTGGCCGGCATTGATGGCATCAATGATTTATCAATGACTACCAATGGCACATTGCTGAGAAAATTTGCCCCTGTCCTTGCTGAAAAAGGACTGCACCGGATTAATGTAAGC
Organism: Bacteroidales bacterium; assembly: GCA_041686075.1. Taxonomy (GTDB): domain Bacteria; phylum Bacteroidota; class Bacteroidia; order Bacteroidales; family VadinHA17; genus UBA9300. The sequence continues at coordinate 17,327 of JAWLEO010000032.1, forward strand.
CTTGATTCACTGGACCCTCATAAATTCAGGTGGATTACCAGGGGCGGTGACCTGAATCATGTACTCGATGGTATAGATGCAGCTTTACAAGCCGGTTTAAGACCTGTGAAACTAAATTGTGTTGTAAAAGAGTCGAAGGATGAGCCTGATGCAAGAATGGTTGCTGCCTATGCTAAAAAGAAGGGTCTTGAAGTGAGATATATAAAAGAAATGGACCTGTCCAGGGGTATATACACCACTGTTGAAGGAGGCTGTGGAGGAGAGTGCGAAGTATGTAACAGGCTGAGATTGACCGCTAATGGTATGTTGAAACCATGCCTCTTCAGTGACCTTGAATATAATGTCAGGGAGCTGGGTGCCGAAAAAGCAATTAAGCTTGCAGTGGAAAATAAACCTGAATATGGAACAATTAATACCAGAGACCATTTCTATAATATCGGCGGCTGAAGAAAAGTATTAATTATGATTTATGAATTATGAATTATGAATTATGAAGAAACTTACACACACTGATAAACAGGGCCGGGCACGTATGGTGGATGTAGGGGATAAACCTGAGAGCATGAGGATCGCACGCGCCGGGGGATCAATAAAACTATCTCCTTCCACAATCGATCTCATCGAAAAGAATGAAATGAAAAAAGGGGATGTTCTCACAGTGGCTGAGTTAGCAGGAGTGCAGGCTGCGAAAAAAACATCAGACCTTATACCGCTGTGCCATAATATCACTCTTGACAGAGTATCGGTTATAGCCATACTCAACAAAAATGGGGTGAGCATAGAATGTGAAGCAAGAAGCAAAGGCAGAACAGGGGTTGAAATGGAAGCTCTTACAGCTATTTCCGTGGCACTGCTTGCAGTATATGATATGTGTAAAGCGGTGGATAAAGATATGGTGATAAATAATATTCATTTAATAGAAAAAACGAAAAAATGAATGATCTGCCTTCTAAATTTAAAGTGCTTATAATTACATTGTCCGACAGGGCGGCTGAAGGTGAGTATGAAGACCTGAGCGGTCCCCGGGTAAAAGAAATGATAACTGATTATTTCAATACGCTGGACTGGCCCCTGGAAACAGAAACACTAGTTATACATGACGATAAGGCCAGGCTGCGCCAGATACTTAATGAGTATTCCCGTAACTATAATATCATTTTTACATCAGGTGGTACCGGAATAGGCCCCAGGGATATTACAGTAGACGTGGTTAAGGACCTCCTGGATCTTGAAATACCGGGAATTATGGATCATATAAGGATAAAGTACGGAATGCAACATCCAAATGCACTGCTCAGCCGGTCAATAGCAGGCATTATGGGTCAATGCCTTATATATACATTGCCTGGCTCTGTAAAAGCAGTGAAGGAATATATGTCTGAAATATTAAAAACACTGCAGCATACCATTTATATGCAATATGGAATTGACGTGCATAAAAAACACTGATGCTATCGCTGTATATTTAATGTATTGACCGTAGCGTGGCCTATGAGACGGTCATACCTGCCATTGGGATCCCTGTAATAGCTTAAAATAATATAATCATTTTCGGTTTCGTAATGATCCCCCTCAAACTTGCTGAATATAGAAGATGAATAACTTTCGTTCCTGACAGCATACATATAATTATACCAGCCCTGTTTTAATAAAAGCCGGCATTCATAAGCTCCACTTTCAGAATTATAGTCCATCTTATTCCCTTCATTGAACTCCCAGTTGGAGAGTTCCCCAAATACATATACATCATTTGAAACAGGGAACCGGGATGGGAGGGTAAAATATACATAAACATAATCGGCATCAGTTCTTGCATCAATGCCTTCCTGGTGGGCAATGTAATATTTTCCGTTAAAATCCTCCCAGTAAAAATATCGTCGGGCTGACCTGTTATCCGACTCCTTTAACTCTATATGGTAATATCCGTATAGATTCTCTATATTCTTTATATACTCTGTCTGGTACCGTATACTCCTTATATCAAAATACCTGTATTCACTGCCTCCGGGAAATATATTCAGGTCAGATAATCCATTGTATTCAAGTGTGTAACTGGATGTGAAATCAGGTTTTAAATTTTTTCTTGCATTATCCCACCTGCCGTTCTTGAGAACAGTGCTGAAAATAGTATTATAGGGATCAACTATATCAAGGGATGAATGGTTAACACTGAAAACAATTTGTTGTCCCGTCTCGTAATAGCCTGCTAACTTCGACCGCGATGTGGTGGCTCTTATGGGTGTGGCCGCTTCACTTATCATAAATCTTTTGCTGAGAACAGGATTACCCGGTTCTCCAAAAGGATAGACCTTAATTATGTAATTACCCGATACTTTGAAACTGACATCCTCGTTTGGGAATACTAAACTGTAATGTATGTAATTGACAGTGGTATTGAATGACATTTCATACTCCTGTACCTGGTTTTCAGTGAAGCCTTCAAGATATTCCGATTCATACAATCGACTTGGATTCCAGTCTTTGTCACAGTGAATAAATGAGTAATAATAAGTCTCTATGCTTTCACCCAGCAGGTCAAAATGCAATATCAGCTTTTCATCCGAATCAAGCTTTATTATGGGATATGATAGGTTCCACTCCTGCCTGTGCAGCTTTACGGATTTTATTTCCCCTTCAGGGATGTCCTGAGCGAAGATAAGTCCTCCTGATATTACTGTTAGCAAATATGCAGATATGCAATATTTCAAGTTCTTAAGACCCATAAAAGTAAAAGTACACATTATAACGTTAATTAAATACTAATCGTATCTATTACTCACCGAAAGTCACTTCCGGCGATATATAAATGAAATTTTTTCATGGAAATCCAGATGTATCATATATTTTTATGTTTTTAAACGCGAGCTTGGACTGATGATGAAGGTATTTTTGTCACATTGAGGGAAATTATAATATTTGTCATTGTTATTCAATGTTAAATAAATAACATTAGGATGTTTTTTTGTTCATCATAATAAATAGGTCTTTATGTCCAATCAGATAAAGTTACGCCGGGGGCTGAACATCAGGATTAAAGGTAAGGCCGACAAAATCCTTATACCGGAAGATCCCCCCAAAAGGTATGCTGTAAAACCCCCTGATTTTCCCGGCCTGGTTCCTAAAATGCTTGTCAAACCCGGCGAAGAAGTCAAGACAGGCACAACACTCTTCTTTGATAAAAAGAATGAAAAGATTAAATATACTTCACCTGTGAGCGGTGTGGTCCGTGATGTCGTAAGGGGGGAGCGCCGGCGGATACTGGAAGTGGTAATTGAAAGGAAAGGCGATGATTATGAAAATTTTGGTAAGGGCGATCCTGAAAAACTGGATGTTAAGACCATAAAAGATAAAATGCTTGAGTCAGGCTTGTGGCCTGCTGTTCGCCAGAGGCCTTATCATATAGTGGCCGACCCCGAAGATACTCCAAAGTCTATTTTTATTAGCGGTTTTGATACCGCTCCACTGGCAGCTGATTTTGATTATATCATAGGGCTTCTGCCGAAAGAGCATTACCTTACCGGTATTTATGTTTTGAGAAAACTTGCTGAAGGTGATGTTTTCCTGAACCTTAGTACTAATTCTACCTCATCCCTCCTGAAAAAGACCCCCGGCGTTATAATAAACTATTTTTCAGGACCACACCCATCGGGGAACGTCGGTGTGCAAATACATCATCTCGATCCCGTTAACAAGGGTGAAGTAGTATGGTATGTTAACCTGCAGGATATAATATCTATAGGCCGCCTGTTTAACGAAGGAAAATATATCCCCTCAAAGATAGTGGCCCTTACCGGCTCTGAAGTAGAAAAACCCAGGTACTATCGTACCCGCACGGGGGCAAGTATAACTACAATGGTCAAAGACAATATATTGTCTGACAATGTCCGTTATATCAGTGGTAATGTACTTACCGGACAAAAGATTGAAGCTGACGGCTTTTTAGGATATTATGATTCAATAATAACAGTTATTCCCGAAGGCAATTACTACGAGTTCTTCGGATGGATCAAACCCGGATTGAAGAAATTCAGCTTCTCACGAACCTTCCTTACCTGGGCGATGCCCGGCAAAAAATACCGGCTCGATACCAATATGCATGGTGGAGAGAGACCATTTGTTGTTACTGGTGAATATGAGAAAGTCCTTCCAATGGATATCTACCCGATGCAATTGCTCAAATCAATACTTGTCGAAGATATAGATAAAATGGAGCAATTGGGCATATACGAAGTGGCAGAGGAAGATTTTGCATTATGTGAATTTATCTGTCCTTCCAAAATCGAGATACAGTCAATCATACGCAAAGGACTTGACCTGATGATTAAGGAGATGAGTTAAAACACTAAACTATTAGCTTAAGAATGAAAGCACTAAGGAAACAAATAGATAAGATCAAGCCTCATTTTGAAAAAGGTGGCAGGTTTGAAAAACTGTACTCCTTATTCGATGCTATTGAAGTCTTGATCTTTGTGCCTGACCGGGTGACATCCGGGGGTTCCCATATTCGTGATGGTGTTGACATGAAGAGGGTAATGATAACAGTGTGGATTGCCCTTATCCCCTCTATGCTCTTTGGAATTTACAATATCGGGTATCAGTATTACCAATCGATAAATGTTGAAGCTGGTTTCTGGGAAATGGTATGGTTCGGCTTCCTGAAATTCCTGCCTCTCTTCCTTGTTAGTTATATTGTTGGACTAAGTATTGAAGTAATCTTTGCACAGATAAGGGGTCACGATGTAAATGAAGGTTATTTCGTAACAGGCCTCCTCATCCCTCTCATTGTACCGGTTGATGTACCTCTCTGGCAATTGGCCCTGGCTGTCGTATTTGCTGTAATAATAGGCAAAGAGGTCTTTGGGGGCACAGGAATGAATATACTCAACCCTGCACTGGTGGCAAGAGCCTTTCTCTTCTTTAGCTATCCGAAGTGGATGTCAGGAGACAAAGTCTGGATAGCCAACCTGGTAGACGGGCAGGGGGTTCCCGATACTTTTTCAGGAGCCACACCGCTGGCCCAGGCCGCACTCTATGAAGTTGACAGTATGCCCTCTGTAATGGAAATGTTCATAGGAAGAATACCAGGTTCAATAGGAGAAACTTCAACTATAGCAATACTCCTGGGGGCAGCTATCCTTGTAATTTCCGGGGTGGGTAGCTGGAAAATAATATTGAGCGTCTTTGCAGGAGGACTGGGTATGGGCTTGTTGATGAATGCTTTTGCAGTAAATCCATACATGGAAATACCGGCATGGCACCACCTCGTGATGGGCGGCTTTGCTTTTGGTGCGGTATTTATGGCTACCGACCCGGTGAGCGCGAGTCAGACCGAAACAGGAAAATGGATATATGGCTTCCTTATCGGTATACTTGTAATACTGATAAGGGTTCTGAACCCCGCATTCCCCGAAGGAATGATGCTGGCAATACTGTTCATGAATGTATTTGCCCCACTGATAGATTACTATATAGTGCAGGCAAACATCAAAAGGAGACTGAACAGGGTAAAAAGTAAATAAAAGATATCAACGATGAAACAATTCAGTAACACTTATATATTCATCTTCGCGACAGCAATGGTTGCCATTGTCGCTTTAATACTTTCTTCAACGGCCCTCCTCCTTCAACCACTTAAGGAGAAAAATGCAGAAATAGAGAAGAAACGTAATATCCTGGCATCGGTGGGTGTGGAAGCCACAAAAGATAATGCTGAAACAATGTACGATAAATATATTACCGAATCCTTTGCAATTAACACTGATGCCGAGAGAATTGAGGATGTTGATCCTTTTAATGTGGATGTTAGAAAAGAACAGAAAAACCCGGTCGGCGAACAGGCCCTACCCGTATTTATCGCCAGTATGGACGATGGTAGCAAGAGCTATATAATACCTCTCGAGGGTAAGGGCCTGTGGGGACCCATTTATGGCTATATTTCACTTAATGAAGACCTTAGGACAATAGATGGCGTTACTTTTGACCATAAATCAGAAACACCGGGACTGGGTGCTGAAATTAATGAGAGCTGGTTTGAAGCACAATTTGAGAATAAAAAACTTTTTGAAAATGGAGATTTCGTAAGTATTACAGTGCAGAAAGGTGGTGCTGAAGAAGATGATCCACACGCCGTAGATGCAATATCAGGCGGTACAATTACAAGTAAAGGACTTGAATCGATGATTTTCGACTGCCTGGTTAAATATGTAGAATTCCTGGAAAAAAATAGTGAATAAGATATGAGCAATGACAAAGAAAGAGAACCCTTGTTCTCAGCCAAAAACCTGAAACTGCTGAGAGAACCGCTCGGTGAAAATAACCCGATAACAGTCCAGGTACTGGGGATATGCTCCGCCCTGGCTGTGACAGTCAAGTTGCGACCGTCAGTGGTAATGGCTATATCCGTTGTAGTGGTACTTGCAGCATCAAATGTTATAGTGTCCTTATTCAGGAAGTCAATTCCCCCGAGGATACGAATTATCTTCCAGCTGGTTGTCATAGCCATGCTGGTTGTCCTCGTCGACCAGGTACTTAAAGCTTTTGCCTATGAGGTGAGTAAACAACTCTCGGTCTTTGTGGGCCTTATTATTACTAATTGTATAATAATGGGAAGGCTCGAAGCCTTTGCTCTGGCAAACAAACCATGGGAATCATTCCTTGATGGACTGGGGAACGCAGCAGGGTATGGATTGATACTCATTATAGTTGGCTTCTTCAGGGAGTTCCTTGGATCAGGAACCATTTTCGGATATGAGGTTATGGAAAAAATTGGAGCCTATAAAATAGGTTATGAGAATAACGGTTTCATGATCCTGCCTCCCATGGCACTTATTACCGTGGGAATAATTATATGGATACAACGGACAAGTAACAGGGATCTGATTGATAAAAGCTAAAACCGGAAATTATGGAAAATCTTGTTGATATATTTGTAAGGTCGGTCTTCATAGACAATATGGTCTTTGCATATTTCCTCGGCATGTGTTCATACCTTGCAGTGTCGAAAACAGTGAAGACCTCGGTCGGACTCGGCATGGCGGTGGTATTCGTGCTCACCATAACAGTTCCCGTTAATTATATTATTCATAATTACCTGCTGCAAGAAGGCGCCCTTACATGGTTGAGCCCGTCATTTGCAGATATTAACCTTAGCTTCCTCACCTTTATCATGTTTATAGCTGTCATCGCTTCAATGGTTCAACTTGTGGAGATGGTTATTGAAAAATTCAGCCCCGCCCTCTATGCCTCACTGGGTATATTCCTTCCGCTTATTGCCGTAAACTGTGCAATACTCGGTGGTTCGTTGTTTATGGTCGAAAGAGAATATACAAACCTCGCGGAAGCGACAGTGTTTGGATTCGGATCAGGAGTGGGCTTCCTCCTCGCCATAGCAGGCATTGCAGCAATAAGAGAAAAAATACAATATTCTAATGTGCCGGCACCACTGAGAGGACTGGGAATAACATTTATTATTACCGGCCTCATGGGTATAGCATTCATGAGTTTCATGGGTATTAAACTGTAAAATACATAATTATGATATTAGCTACCTCCACAATAGTAATTATCGGAATAAGTATACTGGTATTCCTTGTGGTGATAATGTTGCTCGTTATTATACTCCTGTATGCAAGAAAAAAACTGGTGCCACAGGGTGACGTTCATCTGCAGGTGAATGATGAAGAAATGACCGTATCCCCGGGTAATAACCTGATGGCAACATTATCAAATAACGGGATATTCCTGCCCTCAGCATGTGGCGGTGGGGGGACCTGCGGACAATGTAGATGCCAGATATTTGAAGGAGGAGGCTCAATATTACCCACAGAAACAGGATTTTTCACACGTAAGGAACAACAAAATCACTGGAGACTGAGCTGCCAGGTAAAGGTGCGGGAAGATATGGTCATCCATGTTCCGGAGGAAGTTTTCGGTATTAAGAAGTGGGAATGTGAAGTGGTGTCCAATAAAAATGTGGCAACATTTATCAAGGAATTTGTTGTAAAACTGCCTGAAGGTGAAATCATGGACTTCAGGCCGGGAGAATATGTACAGGTGGATGTCCCCAAATTTGATATATCATTCAAAGATATTGATGTTGAAGAAGAATTCAGGGACGAATGGGATAAATTTAACATGTGGGACCTCAGCACTAAAAATTCAGAAGAAATAATGCGGGCATATTCAATGGCGAACCACCCCGCCGAAGGTAATATCATAATGCTTAATGTACGTATCGCAACCCCTCCATGGGATAGAAAAAAGAAACAGTTCATGAACGTTTCACCAGGCATATGTTCTTCATATATCTTTACACGTAAACCAGGCGATAAAGTGAGCATATCAGGTCCTTACGGCGATTTCCACCTTAAAGATACCGATAACGAAATGATTTATATAGGCGGCGGGGCAGGAATGGCACCCCTGCGGTCCCATATTTTCCATCTCTTCCATACCCTTAAAACAAAGCGTAAAGTATCTTACTGGTATGGTGCACGCTCGCGCCGGGAGATATTCTACGAAGATGAATTCAGGGAAATAGAAAAGAACTTTTCAAATTTTACCTTTAACCTTGCCCTTTCTGAACCCTTGCCCGAAGATAACTGGAAGGGTTATACAGGTTTTATTCATCAGGTCTTATATGATGAATATCTAAGCAAAATGGAGGAACCCGAAGAAATAGAATACTATCTGTGCGGCCCCCCATTGATGAACGATGCAGTCCAGAAACTGCTTTATAACCTGGGTGTCCCCGAGGAAAATATAGCCTTTGACGACTTCGGTGGTTAAAGCCCGTTGATGTTTAATAAAAAAAGAGGACCGTTTTGGGAACAGCCCTCCTTTTTTCTTATCCTTTGAAGATAGGGGGAAAGGGGAATATGAAAACATATCTTCATTGCAAATCTATTATTTTATTTCTTATATAAAATATCTTTTTGGCGAACCACGTTAATTAATCCATGAAAGCAGTTTTTTTTTACAGGAAAGTAAATTTCTTATTCTTTCAGATATTAGTTATTTTCGAAATGGATAAATTACAGGGAGATGGATAAAAGGTTTTTATTATTGGTATTATTCATAATTTCTGCTCTATATTCTTGTCAGACAGATAAAAACATTGAATACAAAATCCAGGGGATAACCCAGGGTACAACTTACTCTGTTATCTATTACGATAGCAGGAGCAGTGATGAACATGAAGTGAGTGATGGTATAAGTACACTGCTCAAAGCAATCGATAATTCATTGTCAACCTATAACCCGGGATCAGTGATTTCAATGGTCAACAAAAACGAGGAAGTTGTTCTCGATACAATGTTTATCAATGTTTTTAATAAATCTTATGAGATATGGGCCCTTACCGATGGAGCCTTTGATATAACTGCTGCACCCCTCATTAATGCATGGGGATTCGGGCCCGATGCAACAAAAAGGTTCAATGAAAGTATTAAAGACAGGCTCATGGAACTGGTGGGGATGGATAAGATAAAGATTGTAGATGGGATAGTGGTTAAAAGTGATCCCGATATGTGCCTGGATGTTAATGCTATAGCCCAGGGCTATACCGTGGACCTCATAGCCGGTCACCTTTCATCAAGGGGGCTTACAAGTTACCTTGTTGAAGTGGGTGGCGAAGTGCGGACCAGGGGTACAAAACCCGGTGGTAAGCCATGGATAATAGGACTGGATAAACCAAGCGACGGGAATATTACTCCCGGCCTCTACAGGCAGGCTGATATTCAGCTGGTGGATAAGGCCCTGGCTACCTCCGGTAATTACCGGAAATATTATATTGAAGACGGGATTAAATATTCCCATACCATTGACCCGAAAACAGGCTATCCCGTGCGACATAAATTACTGAGCGCCACAGTGATTACTGATGATTGCATTACGGCTGATGCACTGGCTACCGCATGCATGGTGGTGGGACTGGAAGAATCAAAAGAATTGATAAAAAAGATAGAAGGACTCGAGGCTTACCTGGTTTATTGCGGCGGAGAAGGAGACTTTAAGACCTGGTTTACTGATGGAATGATTGATTACCTCTCGGAATGATTACTTTATCCTGCTGCATGAACAACCAGGGAAATCCTCGGTGGGATGACAACCGGTGTCAATGCTCTGGGCACATTTGATGCCACGCCTGGCCATCTCTTTGTTACGACCTACATGGGTTTCAGGGAAACGGCCTGTCTTACTGAAAATGACTTTAATACCTAAAGCCAGTAAGGCTATTGCAACAAAAATGAGACTGAATAATAATAGCTTAATAAACATCCTTGACTCCCTTCTTCTTATTTCGAATTCGAATTTAATAAAAACAATTTGAATCTCTTTGTTAAAACAAGAGGTGATTATTTTTGTTTAGTAGATAAAAGACTTTTTAAAATGGTAACCGGGTTTAATCCTTTTGTCGGAAAATGCTTAGTGTAAATTGCTTTCCGGCGATTACTTACCCGGCCTGAATAAATAAGCATTAATGAAAAAACAGGAGAAAAGAAAAAAAAAGTTTGTCAAAAAAGAAGTATTATCAGACTACAAGCTTGCCAGCCTCAGCAGGCAGTTGAGCGTAATAGGGCGGCGCGAAGTCTTGTCAGGAAAAGCCAAATTTGGAATCTTTGGTGATGGTAAAGAAATAGCACAGATAGCACTGGCCAAACAATTCAAGGAAGGTGACTGGAGATCAGGTTATTACCGTGATCAGACATGGATGATGGCCATGGGTCTTTTTGATGCAGAAGGATTTTTCCACCAGCTATACGGCAACTCCGATAAAGAACTCAACCCGGGCAATGGCGGCAGGGTGTTTAATAATCATTTCTCCACACCTAATATAAACAGTGACGGTAGCTGGAAAAAACTTTCAAAACTGAAGAATTCATCTGCCGATATATCACCAACAGCAGGACAGATGCCCAGGTTACTCGGCCTTGCATATGCATCAAAGCTGTTCAGGGAAAATCTGGAACTCGGAGAATTTAAGAACCTGTCAGTAAATGGCAACGAGGTAGCTTTTGGTTCAATAGGTGATGCCAGTACCTCGGAAGGACTATTCTGGGAAACAGTGAACGCGGCAGGAGTACTGCAGGTGCCAATGGTATTATCCGTATGGGATAATGGCTATGGTATATCGGTTCCTAAAAAATACCAGACCACGAAAAATAGTATATCAGAAATATTAAAAGGCTTTGAGAGCAGGAAAAAAGGTGAAGGAATACGGATATTCAAAGGCAGGGGATGGGACTATCCCGGCCTTCTGGAGATGTATGAAAAAGGGGTTAACATGTCCCGACGTAACCATGTACCCGTTGTTTTTCATATCGATGAAGTAACACAGCCATTGGGCCATTCAACATCCGGATCACATGAAAGGTATAAAGATGAGGAGAGACTGCAGTGGGAAAAAGACTTTGACCCTATAAAGAAGATGCGTGAATGGATTGTGGAAGAAGGTATAGCCACCGAAAAAGAGCTCGATAGTATCGAGAAAGAAGCCGAACAGGAGGCGAAAGAAGCCAGGAAAACGGCATGGAAGGCATTCCAGGAACCTATAAAAATTGAACGGGATGCCCTGGTTAAACTGGTAAAAGAGAAAAACTGCAGGTGCGATAGCAAGGGTAAGGAAGATTCTATTCAGGATATTATTGATGACTTGCAGAAGATAATGCATCCTATACGCAAAGATAACTTCGTTGCTGCACGGAAGATTATACGCAATGTATGTAGCGATTGCGAAAAGAAGAACAGCCTTAAAAATGATCTGCAGGCCTGGCTCAAAAGAAACAGGAAGGATGGCTACCAGAGATATAATACATACCTGTACAACGAGACTGATAGATCGGTTCTTAATGTTAAGCCAATAGAACCTGTTTATTCCGATGATTCCCCTGTTGTGCCCGGTCGGGAAATATTGAGAGATAATTACGACGTTCAGTTCTCAAAAAATCCACTGCTACTGAGCTTTGGTGAAGATGCAGGTAAAATAGGTGGGGTGAACCAGAGCTATGAAGGACTGCAATCCAAATTTGGAGAGCTGAGAGTGACCGATACAGGTATCAGGGAAGCAACGATACTCGGCCAGGGTTTGGGATTGGCCCTGCGTGGATTAAGACCAATAGCCGAAATACAGTACCTCGATTACCTGCTATATGCCATACAGGGACTGAGTGATGATGTGGCTACAACACACTACCGCACCGCCGGCAATATGGTTGCTCCACTAATTATAAGTACAAGGGGGCACAGGCTCGAAGGAATATGGCATAGCGGCTCACCCCTGGCAATGCTTATCAATTCAGTAAGAGGAGTATACGTTTGCGTGCCACGTGACATGACCAGGGCGGCAGGTTTCTATAATACCCTCCTCGAAGGGGATGATCCAGGTATAGTGATAGAGCCACTTAACGGTTACAGGCTCAGGGAAAAACGCCCTGATAATATCGGAGAATACAGAATTCCCCTGGGTGTGCCGGAAATAATTTCCGAAGGCAGTGATATTACCGTGGTATCATACGGGTCTACCCTGAAGATAGCAATGCAGGCAATAGAACAGCTTGCTAAACATGATATAAGTGTCGAACTGATCGATGTACAAACATTGCTGCCCTTTGATATTAAGAGTATAATAGTAAACTCATTGAAAAAAACAGGTAAGGTACTCTTCCTCGATGAAGATGTTCCCGGTGGGACCACAGCATTTATGATGCAGCAGGTCCTGGAAAAACAAAAGGGCTGGTACTGGCTCGATAGCATGCCAAGGACCCTTACAGCCAAAGAACACAGGCCTGCATATACATCGGATGGTGATTACCTTTCGAAACCTTCGGCGGAAGATATTTTTGATGCTGTATATGAAATGATGAGGGAGGTTAAACCTGATAAGTACGTAGATTTCCTGGCCTAGGCTAATCAAATATCATGCCTGTCTTCCTCGGTATGCGCCCTGGATTCATCGTCATCACTTAAGCGCCTTATCTTGATATTAAAAGCGGCCATGAATATACTCATGAAAGGACTGATGATATTGAAGAAACAGTAGGGAGCATATGTAAATGTCGATACCCCCAGTACTCCCGCCTGTGTAGCACCACAGGTGTTCCATGGTATAAGCACCGAGGTTACTGTTCCCGAATCTTCAAGCGTACGGCTTAATAACTCGGGTTTGAAACCCATCTTTTTGTACATCTTGGCGAACATGCGGCCCGGAACAACAATGGCCAGGTACTGGTCGGAAGCAGTGGTGTTGAAAAACAGACAGGTGGCAACGGTAGCACCAACAAGGCTGCCTGCGTTGTGTACAACCTTCATGATATAATGGGTGATCTTAATGAGCATGCCCGCTGATTCCATGACGCCGCCGAAAACCATAGCTGTAATAATCAACCATACCGTATTTAACATTCCGGCCATACCTCGTGTCGACAGTAATTCATTTACGGCACTGTTATCTGTACTAACAGAGACACTGCCGAACATGGTCCGCATAGTGCTTATATATGATTGCTTCACATAATTGCCTTCCGTATTCGCTACCTCACGTATAACATCAGGCTGAAGGATAATTGCAAAAACTGCTCCTGCGAGGGTGCCTGCAATAAGAGCAGGGAGGGGAGGTACCCTCTTTATTATTATGAAAATAAGAAAGGCCGGAACAACAAGTAAAATGGGACTTACATTGAACTTGTTGTTAATGGCCGTCAGCACTGCATCCACGTCAGCACTCTTGGCTTCCACCTTATTGGTGAAACCAATTATGAGGAATATAATGAGGGCGATAATTATGCTCGGCCCTGTGGTTATTATCATATACCTTATGTGGGTGAAAATATCAGTGCCGGCCATAGCGGGAGCAAGGTTGGTGGTGTCACTCAGTGGAGACATCTTGTCACCAAAATAAGCACCAGACAGTATTGCACCTGCAACAAGGCCCTTATTGAAGCCTAGCGTGATGCCTATACCCAGTAAGGCTAAGCCTATGGTTGCAACTGTCGACCATGAACTGCCGGTGGCCAAAGATACTATGGCACATATTATTACACTGGCAAAAAGGAATATGGTGGGACTGAGAATCTGTAAACCGTAATAAATCAGCATGGGTACTACTCCACTGATCATCCAGGTACCTGCAAGGGAACCTATGAGAAATAATATCAGGATCGAAGGCATGGCTGAACCAATGCTTTTTACCACTGTTTCCCTTATGGATTTCCAGCTGTGGCCCAGCCTTGATGCTATGAGACCTGCCACTGTGGCCGATAATACCAGGGCTATCTGGTTGGCACCGGAAAGTGTTTCATCACCGAAATATCTGACATTGAACGTGAGGAGAATTATTAATAATATTATCGGTATTAATGCTTCTATCAGCCGTGGTTCCCTTATCTCTTTTGTCATAAATGCCCGTCAGTTAAAAGAAGCCACAATATAGAATTTTTTTTCTTTTTATCCATCATTGCAATATTCCATCATTGACTCATCCCGTTGGCGCGGTTCTCCAGAACCGTGCCGCGGGGATTCGTCGAGCTTGTCTCCCTCGCATGCTATCGCAAACTCGGGATCCTTGGTTCCAATATTGAGTCCACTCCGAAAAGTCAAAAACTTACAATAAACAAACTTTGAAGCTGGTTTTATACCCAAGGCTTGGCTATTATTATTTTCACCCTCCGGGTGAGACTTTTCGGAGTGGGCTCATTATTCCAATCAAAAATAATCTTGTCATTCCTTTTATTTTTAATTATCTTGTATTATTATTGATGCATATGAAAAAGGGTATTGACTTTTTTACCATAAGGCCGGAAGACAAAATACCGGAAAAAGGAAGGTTGCTTATATCAGAACCTTTCCTGCCCGATACTTTTTTTAACCGTACCCTGGTATTCCTCACCGAACATAATGAAAAAGGTTCGGTGGGCTTCATTATAAATAAGGCAATTAATATAAAAGTCAGTGATGCCCTTGAAGGATTCCCGGGATGGAATGAAAACCTTACCATGGGAGGCCCTGTGGCACCGGATACACTCCATTACCTTCATACATTGGGTGATATGATCCCTGGCAGTGTATGGGTGAAAGATGATATTTACTGGGGAGGTAATATAGAAGTTGTTAAGGACCTGATAAATGCTGGTACCGCAGGATCAGGTGATATACGTTTCTTCCTCGGTTACTCAGGCTGGGGTGAAAAACAACTGGAAAAGGAACTGAAGGAAAATTCATGGGTCATTGCAGATGTGGCCAGTGAAGTGGTTATGAAATACAGGAAAGAAGATAGTTGGAAAACCGTCCTTCGCTCACTGCATAAACGATACAGGCTCTGGGCCGAATTCCCCGATAGCCCCGAAATGAATTGATTACTGGTTCGCTACGCTCACGTAACTGGTTATTACTAAATATTATACAAATTACGCGAGCATAGCGAGCAAATTACGCGACCAACGGGAGCAAATTACGCAAGCATAGCGAGGCAAATTACGCGACCGCAGGGAGCAAGTTACGCGAGCATAGCGAGCAAATTACGCGACCGCAGGGAGCCAATTACGCAAGCATAGCGAGGCAAATTACATCTTAATGTAATATCTTAAATATCAACTCCTTAAGCAAATCTCCTTCCGAACTTGATATGTTCCCAACACCCTTCGATTTCATATCAAACTCGCGGAGCAAACTGATAACGCGAACGGTTTTAGCGGGAGAATAATTACGGGAAGCCATTTCGTAATCACTTACGAAATAAGGATTTATGCGTAGAACGGCAGCTACATTATTCCTCGACTTGTCTTTAAGGTGGTGGTAAATAAGTAGCTTTCTGAAGAAGGAAAAGATAGTAGCCATGGTAACCGGCATGGGATTATCCTTGGGATTATGACCGAAATGATTGACTATTAAATTAGCTTTGAGGGAGTCATTGTGCCCGAGTGCACTCTGTAATTCAAAATTATTGAAATCCTTGCTTATGCCTATGCATTTTTCAATGTCAGCCGAAGTTATGACGTGATCATCCTTAGGAATCGCTATCAGTAACTTGTCCAGTTCATTTACTATGCGTGAAAGGTCAGAGCCGAGATATTCAGTTAATATGTGACTTACATTCCTTTCAGCACTTATATCATGCTCATGGAAATAGGAATCTATCCAATCAGGTACCTGGTAATCCCTCAGGCGCTCAGAAAGGTATAATTCAACATTCTTATTCCTGTCAAGGGTCTTGTACAGTGATGTACGCTTATCGAGTTTCCGGTATTTATAGCTTATTACAAGGACAGTGCTGTCGAGTGGATGATCTAAATATTTGGTAAGCAGATCAAGATCTTTAAGATAATGTGCCTCTTTTACGATTACAACCTGCTGGTTCGACATCATGGGGAAGCGACGGGCTGTATTTATTATTGATAACATATCAGTTTCCTGCCCATAGAGCACAACCTGGTTGAATGATTTTTCCTCTTCAGCCAGTACATTATCCTCTATGAAATCGATTATGAGATCGATATAATAGGGCTCATCACCATGTAAAAAATATACCTTCTTGTATATCTTCTTCTTAAGGTCAGAGATTATCCTGTTATAGTTCTCTTTCATAATCAGATCCTCAGGTGTTTGACTGATATGGCATTTGCCTTTATATCTTTCAGGGTTTCAATGCCAATACCTAAATGGGTCTTGGTAAAACTGTCTGTCGTCTTTTTATCGCTTTCTTCTGTTTTTATGCCTGCGGATATCATTGGCTGGTCCGAAACAAGTAAGAGGGCACCTGTGGGCATCTCATTGACAAAACCGACAGTGAAAATTGTCGCGGTTTCCATATCGATGGCCATGGCCCTAGTTTTTTGAAGGTATTTCTTGAACCTGTCATCATACTCCCATACGCGCCGGTTGGTGGTGTACACGGTACCTGTCCAGTATGCCAGCGAATGCCTGTTAATAACCGTCGCCAGTGCTATCTGTAATTTGAAAGATGGAAGGGCAGGCACTTCAAGAGGAAGGTAATCATTAGAGGTGCCGTCACTGCGTATGGCCGCTATGGGAACTATCATGTCACCGACCTTGTTTTTCTTTTTAAGACCCCCGCATTTTCCAAGAAAAAGAAGTGCTTTCGGCTTTACAGCTGATAAAAGATCGGTGATGGTGGCAGCATTGGGGCTACCCATCCCAAAATTAATTATGGTAATGCCTTCCGCTGTGGCATTGGGCATATTTCTTCCCATCCCGTCAACTTCAACATTATGCATCTCTGCAAATAACTGTACGTAGTTCTGGAAGTTGGTCAGAAGTATATATTTTCCAAATTCATCAATCTTCTTTCCGGTATACCGTGGTAGCCAGTTGTTTACTATTTCAGCTTTTGTTCTCATAGGTTATCCGGAATTGTATTTATCTGAATATATTTGTTACTTGAATAAAGAAATAAGAAATTCAAAAATACAAAAACTCGGGTGAAAGAACTCAATCTTCCGGCATATTCATTCAAATTCAAACTGGGGGACGATGGTAAAACATTGATCTTTGATGAAATGCGTAAAAAATTTGTAGTTCTTACCCCTGAAGAATGGGTGCGACAGCATTTCATCAACTACCTCGTGAATGAGAAAGGATACCCAAAGGGGCGGGTGGCTGTTGAGGTCATGTTCAAAATGAATAAACTTTCCAGGCGGGCCGATATCCTCGTGTACGACAGCGCGGGTGAACCGGTGCTTATTGTTGAGTGCAAAGCACCTGCGGTAAAGATCACTGCAACTACATTTGACCAGATAGTGGCATATAACCTGAACTTCAGGCTTAAATATATAGTTGTGACCAACGGAATGAAACATTATGCCTGTTCAACAGACCTCGATAAAAATCAGTGGTCCTTCCTCGATAGTATACCCGATTATGAATCTATAACACAAAGTGAAATAAAATGATAAATGTCTCCTGTGCCCTGATAAGAAATGATGATTCCGAAATACTTGTAGTTCAGCGGGGAGAACAAACAGACCACCCACTGAAATGGGAATTTCCGGGTGGTAAAATAAAAGAAGGGGAAGATCCCGCTGACAGTATCATCAGGGAAATTGATGAAGAATTATCAATGGATATTGTAGTAAGCGGCGATTTGCCAGAGGTGGAATATGACTACGGGACGAAACAGGTGCGCTTGTTCCCACTGGTCTGTGATACATTGACAGATGATCCTGTCCTAAACGAACATATTGATTATAAGTGGCTTGAGCCTTCACACCTGAAGAGTGTTGACCTCTGTGAAGCCGATGTTCTTGTTGCTCATGAATATCTCAAAAGGTATACAGCTGGCCTTTAGAGCCTCGTATTGTTTAACAAGGGCCGAGGAGAAAGCACCTTCATCAATACCACCTCCTCTGCCTTCTCTTGTCCTTATCATTCACATCATTGGCATCGAGGACAAACATGCCACGTCCGTGGGTGGCAATGATTATCATATTATCCCTCGGATGTATCTGCAAATCATGTACGTATGCATATGGAAGGTCACCAAGAACCTCGTAGTTCTCTCCCCCGTCCTTGCTTACGTAAACACCAGCATCGGTTCCTACATAAAGTATGTTGCTGTCAACAGGATCTTCCCTTATAACATTTACAGGCCCTACCGGTATATTTCCTGATATATCGGTCCATGTATCACCAAAATCCGTTGATTTCCATATATACACCTGGAAATCATCATCACGTCTGCCCGTTTGGGTCATGTAAACGGTACCCAGGTCGTACATCGACGCTGTAAGTCTCGATACCCATCTCACTGGTACGGGGTCAGTCCGTATCTCTGTCCACTTCTCGCCCCCGTCTTTCGACCTCCATACCCTGCCGTCATCGGTTCCGGCATAGAGGAGTCCAAATTTAAGAGGCGACTCGTCGAAGGCAGAAATAGTCTGATAGCTGATGTCTCCCATTTTTTCAGGGTCATTGTATGTGAGGTCCGGACTGATATATTGCCATGTATCACCCCTGTCTTTCGACATCAACACGTATTGCATACAGTGGTATACAATATTTTGGTTATGTGGGGATAGCATGGTAGGAGCAACCCACTGCCCGCGAAGAGGGGACTCGTCACTATACCTCCTCGGGAGTATCCTTTCCTGGCCCTGGGGATACTTATCCAGCTTAGCCCTGGCAAGGTTTCCATAAAAGGAGCTTGCATATATGGTATTGTTATCTTCCTTGTTAACGGCATGTGTTGTCCCTTCTGCTCCGAGGGTATGTTGCCATTCAGTAGCCGGCACATTGTCGCGACCGCGGCTAAGATCAACGGAAGTATAAAAACTATGATGATCCTGTATAGATCCAAAAACCCTGAAGGGAGTGCTCATATCATAGTCAATATTATAAAACTGTGCCAGCGGCAGCTCTTCAATGGGATATTTCCAAGATTCTCCCTGGTCATAAGAAATGGTTAGACCGCCGTCCTGAACATTAAGAAGATAATCGCCGTTAGCAGGGTCTATCCATAGACCATGATGATCAGCATGGGGTCCGCGCAGGCGCTCGAAAGTTTTACCCCCGTCGGTGCTCTTGCTGAGTGGTACACCCAGGATATAAACTGTATTTTCATTCGTCGGATCTACCCTTATCTGTCCGAACACCCAGCCATAAGTACCTGAATGTCTTTCCATATATGTTTTCATCTCGGGCGTTAGTCCGCTCACCTGCCTCCAGCTTCTACCTCCGTTATCAGTCCTGTAAACAGTGGCTCCCTTAATAACGGCCTCTCTCGGCCTGCCGTATGAATCGAGATCATCTGGATCAGCAGGATAGGCAATCTCGTAATTATCGACAAGGGCATAAAGGATATCAGGATCAGTTGCTGCTATGTCAATACCTATGCGTCCCAGCTTATTGGGCTCGGGTAAACCATTGATAATCTTTTCCCATGTCCTGCCCCCATTGGTCGATTTCCATATTGCTGAGTTCTTTGTTGTCTCATAGGTCCTGGGATCATTCCACTTGAGCCTCATCCTTTCCCATGTGGTGCAATAAATGGTGTTTGGCCTGTTTGGGTCCAGTACAAGGTCAAAGGCCCCGGTCATATCATCCAGGTAAAGGATCTTCTCCCATGTTTTACCTCCATCCGTGGTCTTGAACAAGCCTCTCTCTTCATTCGGCGTCCACTCATGACCTGTGGCAGCTACATACACTATATCCGTATTTTTCGGATGTACCCGTATCCGCCCTATGGTCATGGTATTCTCGAGACCCACGTTCTTCCATGTCTTACCACCATCTGTTGTTTTAAATACTCCGCAGCCGGCATTAGAGCTTCTGAAAATGTTTGCTTCCCCGGTGCCCACCCATACAACATCGGGATTTCTGGGATCAATAGCTATGTCACCAATTGACGCAGTGGGCATATCATCAAAAACAGGCTGGAAGGTGCTTCCCTCGTTGTCCGATCTCCATACCCCGCCAGAGGCAGATCCAACCCAGATGGTATAGGAATTGCCACGAGGGATCAGCGCTTCAACATCTGTACAGCGGCCGCTGATATTTGTTGGCCCTATATATTGCCAGTGCAAATCTTTGAAAGATGATTCTTTTTTCATGGCCTTATGTTTGGCAAACATATTAACTCTTTCTTTTCCGCTAAGTACAGGTTCCTTGGTTTGTCCTTCCATGTTGAGGCATATAATGAATGCACTCAAAAACACGATAAGTACTTTAATTCTCTTTTTCATAGTATTAGTGGTTTTTGTTATTCTTAATAGTGAATTATTACCCGAACATCATGAAGTAAATTTACGGGAAAAAATAGTAACACGCAGGTTTCTTTATTGTGTTCTACAAAATAAAAACAGGTTTGGCCTGGCGGACAAACCTGCTTTCACTAACCTAAAACCTGAGAATTGGAAAGTTTATTTTAATTTCTTTGAGAGTAAATCTTGCTGTAATCCTTTATTAGCTTTGGAAAGTATACCGAAATAAGACTAAGGTATTCTGTTTCAGTCTTTGCTTCCATGCAGATGATCTTCTGGTGAAAATATTGTTGCCTGTCCAGCTTCTCCGTCGGAGTGGAGAACCCTTCCTTTGCAAAGCGTTCACCTATGATGCTGGCACCAAAAGATGTTTTGTTGCATACATATTCTACTACCAGCTCATCTGATATAACCAGGAACCTGGTTATTTCCTTCCTGTTATCGTCAACCGCCACCGTAACTGTGTCGGGTGAATTTTCATAGATTATCCGGTAAGCACGAAGGGGCTCACCCTTTATCATCTCCAGCTTGTCTGCCTTGTCTATTGTATAAATACCCAGTTCGCTGTTGGTCTTGCCCTGTGCAACAGGTAATTTAAAATTAGTTGCATAAGTAAGCGAGGAAAAGATAAATGTCAGGGCTATAAGATAAGTCGTCTTTTTCATAGTATTATTATTTCCGGTGTCACAAATAAATTATGTTTTATCTTCATTTTAAAGACACCAAAAAAAGAAGGACGCTGCAGGAGGGGGTATTATTTTTTTTCTGTTCTTTTTCCTCTTCCTCTTCCTCTCCCTCATGTTTCAGGGGAGTAACCTTACCTGTGTATGATATAGTGCTTCTCCTTGAAGAGGAAATTGTGAGGTTTGCATTACCGCTGGGCCCTATATCCAGGCTGACTAAGTAATTATCAGCCTCACCGGGCACTGTAAACCGTACAAGAACCCTGTTTCGGCTGTCACTTTCTTCTATCATGATATTTTCCAGCTTGCTGTCAATTTTTATCCCCGTTGTTCGCCTTGTGTCAACCATATATTGTTGCCCGTAAAAAGGGAGGTATGCTTTAACATCATAATAATGAACACTAAGAAAATAATTCTGACCTGTAACATCGGCTGTACGATAGCCGCTGCCCGGGTAAACATGGTTGGCTTCAAAGCGGTATGAACCGGAAAATGCCAGCTCTTTCATTTCCTCGTAACCCTGCGCGATCTCTTCTTCCCTCTCCTGCCTTCTCTCTTTTATTTTCTCAACAAGGGCGGCACAACCGGTCAGCAGGATCGATATAATGATTACTATGAATATTCCATGTATTTTCAATTTCATTATCTTTTAAAATACAATAAAAAATAAGAAATTTTTTCCTAATACATCTTATTTCTGTCGGTTTATTAACTCAGATTAAAATTAAGCTGAATTAAATAATTTTGAGAACCCTGTCATTGCTTTTTCTAGCAGCTTCCTTATTCCTTTCCTCATGTGATATTGAACGCCCCAAAACGGTAGTTATTAGTACCGAAACACTTCTGGAGGAACTTATTTCTCTTGAAAGATTAAGTTATTTGCCTGGTTACCAATATAAAACAGTGCAGTATTCTTCTTATGACAGGAGGAGCACTGTTCCCGGGAGACCGGGGTGGTTTGAGAATTCAGATGGCTTCGGCGGAGAACCTGAACCCGGCTTCCTTGAAACTCTTACCGTGTTTTAACCCTTATTCAAGCTTGCCCTTTACTGTTGAGAGAGATGGAATGATGCGATGCCGCTTTCCTATGCCTTTCGAACAGAAGGCTGTGATAATGATTGATAACCGTTCGGAAGAAGACCTGCAGCTTGAATATTCCTTAAGGCTTGAGGAATATGAGTGGATAAAAGACAAATCAATGCATTTCAGGGCTAAATGGAGAATAGATCATGACCTTACCGCATCAAATAGGGATGTACAGGATATACCTTATATCATGGCAAAGGGAAAAGGGAGATTAGTGGGTGTGGCAGGATATCCTACTATTATGCTCCACCATCAACTATAGATGATATTATGAAAATTTCGGATGCCGACCTTAGGGTGCAATCGATGCCAGATTGGCATTACCCCGAAAAATATTTGGGATCAGATGACTACAGCTTTATTGAAGCAGAGGATGTGTCCAGTCTGTATCCGGCTGACAGGCTCTTTCATGACTATTTATGGAGTGGGGGCAGGGCTTTCTTTAATAATTTCACTGCAAAAGGTGAAAGCTTTGAACTCCGGTTTTCTATAGATGATAAAGTTCTGAAGAGCATTCAGCTTACAATGGCTCACACACCTCGCAGCGGAAGGGTAAAAATATACATTAAGGGGATGGAAGAAGAAACCGGTGTTGAAACTGACCTGGGGTCCTCTTACAGAGTACTTTCAAGGAATCACAGCCTTAAGAGAACAGAATTGGAAGCAGGAGACTATTCCATTGTTATTGAGAACCTCGTGGACGGACCTAATCGTGTCGGTGTCGACTTCCTCCGGATCTGATTAAACCTTCTCTGCCCCCCGAAGCTTCAGCGGAGGAGGGAGCCTTAGCCTTAGCCTTAGCCTTAGCCTTAGCCTTAGCCTCAACTTTTTCCTTTTTCCTTTTTCCTTAATACTTTTATCTTTTGTCTTTTATCTTTTGTCTTTTCCTTCTATCTTACACTTTAATTTCTAAGCAGTAATTATGAACACACAATTTAAATCCGGGGTTGAGAATATATTCTATGAGCAGGCCGGCAGTTATGACATCTCAACCCATATACCCTACATCGTTGTTGATAATTTTCCAAGACTTGGACTTTTTACAGCACTCAGATTCATAGAGTGGGTATCTGAAAATCCTGAAGGGGTGATCAGCCTGCCTACAGGTAAAACACCAGAATATTTTATTAAGTATACACGCTACCTTCTCGATAATTGGAAAAAGGCCGAAGTTAAAGATATTCTTGCCCGCTACGGACTTGGTGAGATTCCAAGGCCTGATACCAGGGGACTCCACTTTGTGCAGATGGATGAATTTTATCCTATCAACCCTGCACAGCATAACAGCTTCTTTAATTATGTGCTTAATTTCTATATAGATCCGCTGGGACTGGAGCGCTCAAACTGTCTTACTATAAATTCTGTTGCTGTCCCCCTGCCAGACGATATGCATTACAGGGAAGTCTTTCCTGATTTAAGTATCGACCTCAGCCTTCGCTTCAGGGAGGCAAAGACAAAAGAGGAGGAAATAAAGCAGAAAGCAATCTTTATGATAGATAACTGGTGCTCACAGTATGAGCAAGAGGTTCGTGATAAGGGCGGTATAGGATTCTTTCTGGGTGGCCTGGGGCCTGATGGGCATATAGCCTTTAATACAAGGGGTTCAGACCTCTATTCAACCACCAGGCTCACGGCTACAAACTTCGAAACGCAGGCTGTTGCTGCAGGTGACCTGGGGGGGATAGAAGTATCAAGGAAAAGACTGGTGATAACAATAGGCCTTGAAACTATTACCTATAAGCCCGATGCAGTAGCTATAATTTTTGCAGCAGGAGAAGCTAAAGCGAAAATAATAAAAGATGCCCTCGAGAATGAAATGAATACCCTTTATCCGGCAACGGCACTGCAAAGGCTTGAAAACAGTGTCTTTTACCTTACCAAAGGTGCGGCATCGGCACTCGAAGACCGTGTGGACATCTTTTTCAGGCAAGGTGAATGGACGGATGAAAAAACAGAAAAAGCGGTGATAAACCTGTGTCATAAACTGGATAAATACTCCAGAAACATTACCCTTAAAGACCTGCAAGATGATAAATACACCTCAATGATACCCGGCCTGGATAAGGAAACAGTAGACCGGGTGGTTGATTCTGTAATTGCAAAAATCCAGCGAGGCATAATAAGGGAAGAGAATAAGGTAATATACCATACAGGACCCCACCATGATGATATAATGCTCGGTATATTGCCTAAATGCATGCGACAGGTTCGATCAGCTACCAATGATGTACATTTTTGCGTCCTGACATCGGGCTTTACGGCTGTTACCGATCAGTTTATGGAGAGTATACTGCTGGATACACTGAAACTGCTTAATGATGGTGAGATACAGATGATTTATTACCCTGACTTTTTTGAAGGTGGTTACAGGATAAAATGGTATAAAGATATATACCACTACCTTAATAACACGGCTCAGCGTAATTTTGCCGGTATGAGGCGTGGTCTGTCCCATCGGGTGGTGAGAGGACTGGTAGATATATGGGGCCTTAAGGATAAGTTAGAGATGATAGAGGTTATAAACTACATTATCAGGACATTACGCAGCTCGTATACGGGTAGTAAAAGCCCGGAAAAGATACAAAAACTCAAGGGAATGGTACGTGAATTTGAAGAAGAACTGGTATGGGCTCATTTTGGAGTGCCTATAAGAAATATACACCACCTGCGCCTGGGCTTCTATAAGGGAGACATATTTACCGAACAGCCTCAGCATGAACGTGATGTGGAACCGGTGCTCAACCAGCTGAGAAGTATTAATCCCGATATAATAAGCCTGGCACTAGACCCTGAAGGAAGCGGACCCGATACCCATTATAAGGTGCTGCAGGCTATTGCCTCTGCAGTGAAAGAATGGGGCAAGGAAAAAGATATTTCAGGCCTGAGGGTAATGGGATACAGAAATGTCTGGTATCGCTTCCATCCGTCTGAAGTGAATACCATTGTGCCTGTATCACTCAATTCGATGGCCGTGCTCGACAGTTCATTTGAGCAATGCTACGGTAGCCAGGTCCATGCACCATTCCCCAGCTATGAGTACGATGGCAAATTCAGTGACCTTACCCGTAGAATATGGGTCGAACAGCTGAAACAGGTCCAGCTGATCACCGGTAAAGCTTATTTCTATGAGAGTGACCAGCCAATATTGAGGGCTACTCACGGACTTGTGTATGTAAAAGATATGTCAGCGGATGAATTTATTGCTATGGCTAAAAAACTTGAGAAATTAATGGAAGCTGTCATTTTCTGATAATATCTTGATCTACATATACTTTTAATTAAAAACATTAACTCTTATAAAAAATATTTATATTTAGACCTAATTAATGCTTATCAAAATCCTAAGCTATGAAAAAAATTTTGTTAACCTCTGTTGCCATATGTCTTGTATCAGGACTTATGGCAGGTGGGCTGGTAACCAATACTAACCAGAGTGCCAGCTACACTAGAATGATGTGCCGGGACGCTACTTTAGGTGTTGATGCAGTGTATTATAACCCGGCCGGACTTACAAAACTGGGTAATGGACTCCACCTGTCTGTAAGCAATCAGACAATCAGACAGACAAAAACTATTACCAATGATTTCACATACCTGGCAGGTGCAAAACCGGTTGAATATACAGGTGAGGTGTCTGCACCCATCTTCCCTTCTGTGTATGCAGCTTTTAAATTAGGTAAAGTGGTCATATCCGCCGGTTTCAACCCAATTGGAGGTGGCGGTGGAGCGGAATACGCCACCGGTCTTCCTTCATTTGAAATGCCGGTGTCAACATTGGTACCTTCACTCCAGGCACAGCTTGCACCACTCGACGAGGGGGTGGTACTGATGGGTTATCCTGATCCCTATTTTCGTAATGTACAGTCATATTCCTCGAATATTGACTTTACCGGTAGCTCTGTTTATTATGGCGCACAGGTCAACCTGTCCTATGAGCTCACCGAAATGATATCTGTTGCACTGGGAGCAAGATATGTACTGGCAAAGAATACATATGAAGGATCTGTGTCAAATGTGACAATAACAGCAGCACCTGATGCAGCAACAGGACTGCCTTCACCATTCATTGGGACGCCGGGCGACTACCTCAGGGCCATTGCAGACCATCCCTATGCTGTAGGTGCAGGGGCTTCTGATGATCTTAACCTCGCAGCGGCAGTGGTGGATAATCAAACAACTGTTGTAGCCGATGTGGTGCAGCAGGGCAGCGGTATAACACCAATACTAAGTGTTAATATCTCACCAATAGACATGCTCAACGTGGCCATCAAGTACGAAATGAAAACAAAACTTGAACTTGAAACAACAGTCAATGATGGTAATGATGGCGGCGGTATGTTTGTTGACGGACGAAAAGTGGTAGCCGATATGCCTGCGATGCTTTCAGTGGGGGCATCGGTGATACCCCTGGATAAGCTCTTGATATCTGCAGGGGTACACTATTACTTCGATAAAAATAATGACTATGACGGGAGCGCCGATATCGATGTCGATATGATTGATAAGAATTTCCTTGAATATGGTCTCGGAGTGGAGTATAAACTTTTCGGCCCGGTCAGTGTAAGTGCAGGATACCTTGCCACCAGTACAGGTGTTAATGATAACTACCAGAGCGATATCAGGTACAGCCTTAATACAACTAGCTATGGTGGTGGTGTGAAATTGTCACTTACCTCAATGATAGATATTAACCTGGGTGCTTCCTTGACCACTTACCAGGAAGGAGGTAAATCATTTACGTACGAGCTTGGTGGTACACCGGTGCCTGTTGATGAAACCTACGATACATCAACATGGATTGTGGCAGTAGGCGTCGACCTTAACTTTTGATCCTGTGCTCACCCTTTGAACCGAGGACCGCGAAGCGGGACGAGCTCGACGACCAGCGGGAGCGTCAGGGCCCCCTCCGCCGAAGCCCTGTTATCGTGGCGTAAGCGGAGCCTTAGTCCCGAAATTCTTTCGCCAGAATGGCGATTTAGAATTTCGAGGATCCCTGCCTTCCGGTCTCCGGCGGCCATAGCCTTTGGCGACGGACGCAGGCAGGCTCGAAAAAGCTTTGCTTTTTCGGGACCTTACCGTGTCCTCCGTAGTCCCGAGTCATCAAGGAATTTCCACCGCCAGAATATGTTACACTTTTATTGTTCAATCCCCCATATTTATACTATTAAATGATTGATATAGTAATTATATATATGGCGATATGATTATTTACATCTCTATCGTTTTAATTTTACACATAGCCTATTAAAGGCTATTTTAAATGTTTTTTTGGAGGTTTAATAATTATTTAGTTAATTTATATCGCCATAATATAAATTACACATCCATGAAAACTAATGAAAGTACAATTTCGCTAAAGGGTAGCATCAACATGTCAATCAAACCAACAGATCCAGTAGCATGGAAACTCTTAATGCTTTATGAAGCAGCTTCAAACAAAGCTGATAAAATCACAAGCATAGCAAAGAAGTACGGTTATACACGCGAGCATTTTTATGTTATAAAGAAAAAATTTGATGAAAGTGGAAGTGAAGGTTTGCGGGATAAACCCAGGGGACCGAAGAGGAACTATAAGAGGACAAAAGAGTTAGAGAAGCAAATTATAAGGCACAGGTTCCTGGACCCTGAGGCAAGCTGCGAGGTTATTACCCAGAAGTTGCGACAGGCGGGTCACAATATAAGCCAACGGAGTGTTGAACGAACCATCAATGTCTACGGACTTCAAAAAAAGGGCTACATAAAGCAGATCCGCAAAACGAGGAAATTGAAATAAGCACCTATGAAACCAAGCGTGATAACGTAAGGTTAAAAATCAAGCCTCAGGATAATGAAAGGGAGTTCAGGCAAATGTTATCCCAAAAAGTGTCCGGGACATCGGTGGGCATGTGGCTTCTTGTACCAGAACTCTTAAGACTGGGAGCATGGGACATAATAAAAGCGTGGACCGGGAAAACAGATACCTGCCTTGAACCAAGGATAGCACTCCAGGTTGTAAACGAGACGGCTCTATGTGTAAACCGTATCAGGAGAAAGAATTCATTGGGCCACCAGGGCTTTCAACTGGCCAATGGCATGGGAAGGTTAGTAACAGATGAGCAGGTGCATACTTTGTTAAATAACCATACTGCCTCTGAGGCACAGCAAATGCTGGTAAATTTAGGCATTCAAAGAAAACTATCCGGGCACTATCCGGGGGATGTTATTGCTGTTGACCCACACAGGATAATAAGCAGTTCAAAAAGAGTAATGGCAAAAAAGCGTAAGCACACCGATGCTCCTTCCAAGAAAATGCTGCAGACTTTTTTCAGTGTTTGCACCCTGACAGGACAACCTATTATGGCAAGCATCTCATCAACAGGATTGCCTACTTCAAAAGCAACTGCAAATTTAATCGATGCCACCGGAGAAATAATAAAAAAGAAGATGCTTTTACTGGCAGACAAGGAACATTTTACAAGAGAGGTATTAGATATATCCAGAAAACATAAACACTTTGATTTTTTAATTCCTGCACTTAATACCTCAAAGCTTAAG
>JAWLEO010000033.1:0-41995 GCA_041686075.1 Bacteroidales bacterium
CCGGATTTAATCCGGTGGAGGGACGACAAAGATACAACTTTTTATGCTTTTTGCCAAAAAAAAGAACGTTTCTCGTCTCTTCGTCTCTCCGTCTCTTCGTCCCTTCGTCTCTCCGTCTCTTCGTCTCTTCGTCCCTTCGTCTTCCCTGCTCCCTGCTCCCTGCCCCCTGCCCTGTCCTCCATTGACTCGGGACGAAGGAGGACTTCCTTCTCAAAGCGGCTGCAAAAATAGATAAGTTTTTCGATTCACAAAAACATTGTTGAAAAAATTCTCATCAATTAATTCGCGGGAATTCGGAAAAATTCGCGTCAATTCGTGGTATTAAATCTGAATTCTGTATTTTCGCATAACGAAAAGCAGATATCCATGCCGGGCAACCTGGTTATAATTCCTACATATAACGAACGGGAGAATATAGAAAAGATGGTTGAATCTATATCTTCCCTGAATGTTGATTTCGATATTCTGGTTGTTGATGATAACTCACCTGACGGCACAGGGGATGTAGTGGAAAGTCTTCAAAAGAAGTATAAAAACCTCAATCTGATACGCAGGAAAGCCAAGCTCGGTCTTGGAACAGCATATATCAAAGGTTTCAAATGGGCGCTTGAGAGAAATTATAATATAATTTGCGAGATGGACGCCGATTTCTCTCATAATCCCGAAGACCTCGTGCGGCTTTATAATACCTGCATGAAGGGGATAGACCTGGCTATAGGCTCAAGGTATATATCAGGGGTCAATGTTGTTAACTGGCCGCTTGGAAGGGTGATCATGTCATATATGGCTTCAATATATGTAAGAATGGTTACCGGGCTGAAGGTTAAGGATACCACTGCAGGATTTAAAGCATATAAGAGGGAAGTACTTGAAACTATTGACCTCGATAATATAAGGTCCAGGGGCTATGCTTTCCAGATAGAGATGAAATTTACAACTTGGAAGTTTGGTTTCAGAATAAAGGAAATACCGATAATATTCACTGAAAGGCAGGGGGGGGCTTCAAAAATGAGTGGTGGAATATTCAATGAAGCATTCTGGGGTGTACTGAAGATGAAATACAGAAGTTTTTTCAGAGACTATAAAAGGGAAAGAAAAAATGAAAAAACTAATACACAGGGCAGAGATAATAAATGAAGGAAGGAAGTATAAAGGAAGTGTTCTGATAGAGAATGACAGAATCAAGACAATTTATACTGCCGGTGATGATATTACTATATCCGAAGGAACTGATATTATCGAAGCTGATGGCAGGTTGTTAATACCGGGCATAATAGACGATCATGTTCATTTCAGGGAACCGGGTCTCACCCACAAAGGCGATATGAATTCCGAAACAAGGGCTGCGGTGGCAGGTGGCATCACAAGTTACATGGAGATGCCCAACACCATCCCTCAGACCACCAGCCTGGAGGCACTGAAAAACAAACAGAAGAGAGCAGAAGAAACATCATTGTGTAATTATTCTTTTTACCTCGGTGCCACAAATGATAACATTGAAGAAATACTGAACTGCGATCCACATACCACATGCGGCGTAAAAGTTTTTATGGGTGCTTCTACCGGCAATATGCTTGTCGACAATATTGAAAGGCTTAGAATCATATTTGCAAAATCACCCGTGCCTGTAGTATGCCATTGTGAGGATGAACAACTTATTCGACAAAACCTCAAATTTTATACCGATAAGTACGGCGCCGAAATACCTGTATCCTATCATCCTGCAATAAGGAGCCGCGAGGGATGCTTTAAATCATCTTCCCTGGCTGTGAAGCTCTCTGAAGAATATAACACCAGATTGCATATCTTACACCTTTCAACTGCTGACGAGGTGAAACTGTTTGACAACAGTATCCCATTAAACGAAAAAAGGGTAACTGCTGAGGCGTGCGTGCACCACCTTTGGTTTGATGACACAGATTATGAAAGCAAGGGCACTCTTATTAAATGGAATCCCGCAATAAAAACTGCCTTTGATCGCCGCATGCTTATCGAAAGTATCAATAATGATAAAATAGATATAATAGCCACAGACCATGCTCCTCACACATTGGAGGAGAAAGTGAATCCTTACACCGCTGCACCCTCGGGAGGGCCCATGGTGCAACATTCTCTGGTAGCTATGCTGGAATTATCAAAGCAGGGTAAAATCAAAACTGAAAAAATAGTGGAAAAAATGTGCCATAACCCTGCCATAGCTTTCGGCCTCAGTGAAAGAGGATTCATCAGGGAAGGCTATAAAGCTGATCTTTGCCTGATTAACCCCAATCATGAATGGACGGTAAGCCAGGATAATATTCTTTACAAGTGTAAATGGTCCCCGCTGGAAGGGCAGGTATTCAGTTCATCAGTTGAGAAAACATTTATTAACGGACACCTCGCATATGACAGGGGCCGGATAATGGAAAGCCTGAGGGGAGAGCTATTAACGTTTAAAAGATAGAGATAATGAAAGAAATAGTCTTAATATGCCTCTGCATAGCACTAACACTTTTTTCATGCAAGCAGAAAGATGATATTCCATCAGTGACTACTGACGAATCGATACCGGTTGCTGAAAACATTATTTATGATGTTATAATAAAAATACCGGACAGGGATGATCCCTGGGAAGTAGAAAAACTGGAAGGATACCAGGGTAACAGGATGATCTCAGAATTATTCAATGCAGTGTACACCGAAAAGATTAAGGCCTATGACTATCATACCGGCAAAAGGCTTACGCCCGACGAAGTCAGGGAATTCGAGCTCAAGCCCGGTTTTGACAGGAACAATATTGGTAAGATACAGTTTACCGAAAACTGGTATTACAATGCCCGAACAATGGACATCAATAAGGAAATAGTATCAATTGTGCTGGGATACGAGAACCGTGAAATAGACGGTACCCTTATAGGCTACATAGCTGCTTTCAAGCTAGACCTGAAATAAGTGCCATCAGTCCATTTTCACAACAAACTGCACGGTACGCCTTGTTTTTTGTTCCACCAGCATCTTTCTCTTACCGCATACTTTCTCAATAGCATCAGGCGTATACTGCCTGATGGTCAGCATCTCAACTCCAGTGTTGTATATCACCTTATAGTCTTTCTCAAGCACTGATATCAGTTTCCTTATCCTCCGCCCGTCATCATCTGCACAAACGGCAACACTTACAGCACTGGCCTGTACCATATTGGCCTTAATGCCATAGTCATAAAACAATCCTAATATTCTTGATATATTATCTCCAATGGCGAAGGAAAAATCACGCGACATTAAAGAAATAAGTATCTGGTTCTGTTTCCTTATAAATACGGGTAATTCTATTTCACCCGGTTCACCAATAATAAGTGTTTGTTGTTTATCTCCCCCAAGGAATGACCTTACTATCATTGGTATACCTTTATTATGTAAAGGTTTAATGGTCTTAGGGTGAATAACCTTTGCGCCGGAGAATGACATTTCAACAGCCTCCCTGTAACTAAGCGATTCCAGTACCACAGCATCTTCAAGCCATTTAGGATCAGCATTTAAAATACCCGGAACATCTTTCCATACCTGGACTTCAGAAGCATTTAACATATTTGCAATCACCGCAGCAGTGTAATCCGACCCTTCGCGGCCCAGTGTTGTGGTTAAACCATCTTGAGTGCCCCCAATAAAACCCTGGGTGAGAAAAAGACCTGTATCAGGATCCTTAAAAACAGCATTTACCCCGGCCTCTGACTCAGCCCATAAAATGTTAGCATCTCTGAACCTCCTGTCGGTTATCAGGACCCTTCTGATGTCCACCCATTTGCACTTGATCCCCTGCTGCTGAAGGTATGATGCAATAATCGTGGTAGACCAGAGTTCACCTGCAGAAACGACCTGATCATATTCACGGTCATAATCATCCGCGTCATTATGCAATAAATAATCATTGGCCCTATTGTATGTTTCCCGGAGAAAATCCATCAATTTATCGTCTTTCAAGCCCAGGTCATCAACTACCGCCAGGTGTTTATGAAATATTTTTCCCAGCATCAATGAATAATTTCCTATCCCCTCATATTTATCATTTACAACCTCTTCAAGGGCATTGGTTGTCTTACCGAAGGCAGATACAACGATAATAAGAGGTAGATCAGACCGGGATATTATCTTCTCCAGGTTTCTTATTGCAGAAGCATCTTTTACCGATGCTCCTCCGAATTTGAATACTTTCATCTGCAAAAATTTTCTTTAAAATTATGATTTTTATGAGCAAGCTCCCCTTGAGATGATTTTTTTATTGCACTTAATTAGTAACTTTATACTCAACAAACCCAATTCTATCCTGACTATGAAAAGTTATAACATCACCACCCTGGATGATTTTATCATTCAAAGACAGAAGGACTACCCCGAAGCCAAGGGTGAATTTTCCCGTCTTTTACACCATATAGGTACCGCTGCAAAGATGGTGGGCAGCAAGATCAGGAAGGCAGGACTGGCGGATATATTAGGCCGTGCAGGTAATATTAACGTGCAGGGTGAAGACCAGCAGAAACTCGACGTATATGCCGACGAAGTATTCACAAGCGCCCTTTTGTCAAGTGGCGAATGCTGCGGTGTGGCATCTGAGGAAAACCAGGATAAAATAACCTTCACCCACGAGTTTGCCCTGAAGGGTAAATATATTGTTTGTATGGACCCTCTCGACGGTTCGTCAAACATAGATGTTAATGTATCTGTAGGTACAATTTTCTCGATCTACCGGCGAATATCCTCAAAGGGCACTATTGTCACCGATGAAGACTTCCTGCAAAAGGGAACTGCCCAGGTAGCGGCCGGTTACATTATTTATGGTTCATCCACCATGCTGGTATATACTACCGGCAATGGGGTCAACGGCTTTACCCTCGATCCTGCACTTGGTGAATTCTGCCTGTCCCACGGTAATCTAACAATGCCTGATATAGGAAAATTATATTCGGTGAATGAGGGCAATTACATCAAATTCCCCGACGGGGTAAAAAAATATATTAAATTCTGCCAGGAAAGGGATGAATCGACCGGCAGGCCTTATGTATCAAGGTATATAGGCTCGCTTGTTTCCGATTTCCACAGAAACCTCTTAAGGGGAGGCATTTTTATGTACCCCAGCAGCGAGGCCTATCCAAGCGGAAAGCTCCGCCTGGTTTATGAATGCAACCCGATGGCCTTCATCGCTGAACATGCAGGGGGCAAAGCGTCAGATGGTTACAATAGGATACTGGATATCAAACCGGAATCGCTGCACCAGAAAACACCATATTTCGTAGGCTCGGTTAATATGGTAAAGAAAGTGGAAGAGTTTATCAGGTCATACGGGTAGTAATCAATTATCGAAGACGGAATGCATTTTCTGGCAAAGGTCAAAATGTTTGACTAATTTTGCATCCCATTGAGAAACTCTTATGACCAATACTGATTTAGGCAGCTTATACCTTGGACATTCCAATTATGAACCTGTCAAAAACCGCTTATCAGGGGATGCCCCCGGGAATATGGCAATTGAAGGTTTAACGGGCTCTTCACGTTCGCTTTTCATATCATCTATTTTCGGTTCTGTGCCCACAACTCATTTTGTTATACTCCCGGAAAAAGAGGATGCTGCTTATTTCTATAATGATTTGCTTTCCGTACTTGGAGAAGAAGAGGTATTCTTCTTCCCCTCAAGCTATAAACGCTCAATACAATATGGCCGCTCTGAGCCATCCAACCTGGTACTTAGAACAGAAGTATTAAACTTCCTGAGCTCTGGCAGGCGCAAATGTATAATCGTAAGCTATCCTGAGTCCATTATGGAAAAAGTCATAAGTAAACAGGTGCTGAAGAAAAATACCCTTAAAGTCAGTGAAGGAGACAGCCTGTCAATGGACTTCCTGGAGGAAGTCCTTGCTGAATATAATTTTTCAAGGGTGGACTTTGTATACGAACCTGGTCAATATGCCGTACGTGGAAGCATTATTGATGTCTTTTCCTACACGGATGATAAACCATACCGGATAGATTTCTTTGGAGATGACATTGAATCAATAAGATCATTCAATATTGAAGATCAGCTTTCTATCCAAAGATTAAAAGAAATATCAATAGTGCCTAATATCCAGGATATTACCATTGAAAAGACACATGAGGACATAACAGAATTTATTCCTCCCTCATCAGTTGTCTGGCTGGATAATTTTACATTCATAAAGGACAGAATTGATAATACTTATAATTCATCGTGGACGAGGGAAGATAGTCTTGCTATCAATGAAAAATCTGATCTGGCTGTCACAGGTGAGCATCTTGAATCGGCCCTTTCAAGATTCAATGTGATTGAGTTTTCCCCGAATCCTCATTACCATAGCGATACAAAGTATCTTTTCAACACCAGCCCCCAGCCTTCCTTCAGCAAGGATTTCGAGATGCTTGGTGCAAGGCTCCTTGAAAACAGTGATATGGGATACACAAACCTGATTATCTCCGAGAGCGAGACCCAGGTAAAAAGGATAAAGGATATCTTCGCAGAGATTAATCCAGGATTGTCATTTGAAACCAAACTGGCCAACCTTCACGAAGGTTTTACCGATCATGACCTGGCGATCTCGATATTCACCGATCACCAGATATTTGAACGTTACCATAAATTCCGTATCAAAGGCAGGTTCTCACACAAAGAAAGCTTGAGCATAAAAGAGCTCACAAGTCTTAACCCGGGAGATTATGTGGTCCATGTTGACCATGGGATTGGCAAATTTGGTGGCCTGGAAAAAGTGGAAATAAACGGTAAGCTGCAGGAAAATATAAAGCTGGTATATAAAGACAATGACACTTTATATGTAGGTATTCATGCCTTGCACAGGATATCGAAATACAAGGGTAAAGACAATGCTGAACCACGTATATACAAACTGGGAACCGGTGCCTGGCAGAAGCTTAAGGCAAGAACAAAGAAAAAGATTAAGGATATTGCCCGTGACCTTATTCTGCTATATGCAAAAAGGAGGGAGGTCGGGGGTTTCAGCTTTTCACCTGATACCTACCTCCAGCGTGAGCTGGAAGCGTCATTCATATATGAGGACACCCCTGACCAGCTTGCCGCAACCGATTCAGTAAAGGAAGATATGGAAAAATCTCATCCTATGGACAGGCTTATATGTGGTGATGTGGGCTTCGGGAAAACGGAAATTGCAATAAGGGCTGCCTTCAAGGCCGCTGCCGACAGTAAGCAAACGGCTATCCTGGTGCCTACCACCATACTTGCCCTCCAGCATTATCAGACCTTTACGTCAAGGTTGGAAAAATTCCCGGTAAGTATCGATTATATAAGCCGTCATAAAAAGCCATCCCAGCAGAAAGAGATTATCAGGAAATTAAAAACTGGTGAACTGGATATTATAATAGGAACGCATAAGCTTGTTGGCAAAGAGGTGGAATTTAAAAACCTGGGGCTTCTTATTGTTGACGAGGAACAGCGCTTCGGCGTTGCTGTTAAAGAAAAGCTTAAGAAGTTGAGAACAAATGTTGACACCCTCACCCTGACAGCCACACCGATACCCCGGACCCTACAGTTTTCATTGATGGGTGCACGTGACCTATCTATCATAAACACCCCTCCTCCGAACAGGATGCCTATAGTGACTGAACTGCACGGCTTCAACGAAGAGATAATAAAAGAAGGTATTGAATATGAGGTGAACAGGAACGGGCAGGTTTTCTTCATACACAACCGTGTTGACACTATAGAAGAAATAAAACTCATGATAAACCGTATTCTGCCGGGGGTAAAAACTGCTGTTGTTCATGGCCAGTTGGAAGGGAGGCTGGTAGAAAACACTATGTTTGACTTCGTACATGGAGATTACGACGTATTGGTCGCTACCACCATTATTGAATCAGGACTGGATATCCCCAATGCAAATACCATATTCATTAATAATTCGCATCAATTCGGACTATCAGAACTACACCAGTTAAGGGGCCGCGTAGGCAGGTCTAACAAAAAAGCCTTCTGTTACCTCCTTTCACCTCCCATGGACATTATCACCCGTGAAGCCAGGCAAAGGCTCAGAGCAATTGAAGAGTTCTCAGAGCTGGGAAGCGGCTTCAATATAGCCATGCAGGATCTTGACATACGTGGTTCCGGTAACCTGCTGGGCGCCGAGCAAAGTGGATTTATAGCCGATGTGGGCTTTGAAACATACCAGAGAATCCTTGACGAAGCACTGCAGGAGCTCAGGGAAGAAGAACTGGATAATGGCAGACCTGAAATCAAAAAGAAGGATGAAAGAAAGCAGGCACACCAGCCTGACAAAGGCTACGTAAAAGATTGCCAGATCGATACCGACCTGGAAATAATGTTCCCTGAAGAATATGTATCAAATATATCTGAAAGAATACGCCTGTATAAAGAGCTCAATAATATTGAAAGTGAGGATGAACTGCATCTTTTCGAGGAAAAACTGATTGACAGGTTTGGGACACTGCCCCCTCCTGCTGTCGAGCTGCTAAACCTGGTCAGGCTCCGGCACCTCGCCTTTAGGTTGGCTGTTGAGAAAATAGTGATCAGGAATGATCTAATGGTACTGAACTTTATTTCAGACACCGGATCGGCCTTTTATAATAGCAATACTTTCATGAAACTGATTAAGATGGTAAGCTCAGATAGTAAAAGATACAGGGTAAAACAATCAGAATCCAAACTTATTATAAGTGTGAGAAATATAAAAAACATTCATCAGGCCATCAATATTTTTCGTTCTGTACTGGAAGCACCTGCTGATAATTAAAAAGTTAAAGATATATTAAAGCCAGGCTTAAAGTATTTTAATTACATTC
The DNA here is from genome assembly GCA_041686075.1 of Bacteroidales bacterium. Lineage (GTDB taxonomy): Bacteria > Bacteroidota > Bacteroidia > Bacteroidales > VadinHA17 > UBA9300. Next base: position 8,815 of record JAWLEO010000033.1, read on the forward strand.
TTTTTTATATTTTTACCGATCATTTATGAACCTGGCAATTGACATAGGCAATTCTTCCTGCAAAGCCGCGGTATATAGCCAACAGAAGAAGGAATATATTACATATGCTGATAATCCGGATAATAATTTTATTGAGGCTATTATCAGTGAATTCCCCGTTAAAAAGGCTATACTGAGCACCGTGAGAAAAGAGGATACGATGTTTACCGACGTACTACGGGACGCTGGAATAGAAACACTCATACTTGGCTATAAAACATCTTTGCCCTTCAATCTGCAGTATGAAAGTCCCGAAACAATCGGTACTGACCGCATAGCAGCAATAGCAGGAGCTCACAATATGTTCAGTGGCAGCAACGTTCTTGTTATCGATGCGGGTACGGCCGTGACATATGACCTTATTGGTTCAGACAGCACTTACCTCGGGGGTAATATTTCTCCGGGATTGTCCATGCGATTTAAAGCATTAAGTGAATTTACCGGCAGGTTACCCCTTGTAAGTAAGAATGATTCGTTTGGAAATCTTGGGGTTAACACAATTGATGCCATAAGATCAGGAGTCCAGACAGGCTTGATTTTTGAAATAAATAACTATATTCGCACTTTGAAAAAGAGATACAGGAGACTGACTGTCATTATTACAGGAGGAGACGGCGCTTTCCTGACAGATAAGCTTGAAGACAGACATATACTTATTCCAGACCTTGTGGTTGACGGATTAAACTATATTTTGAATTATAATGATTAAATATATTAAAATATTCATCTTGATAATCATTTTTTCACCATCCCATGTGCTTATGGGACAGAAAATGATTAACAGTCCGTATGCCAGGTTTGGTCCCGGGATAATTGAACAGCAGGGTATATTGAAAAGCCGCAGCATGGGTGGTGCAGGTATTGCTCTGAGAGATCCGCTTTCGATAAATTACCTTAACCCAGCCTCTTACAGCAGTGTCGACACTAATTCATTTGTTTTCGATTTCGGTATTGAATACCAGACAAATATACTGGTAGATGAAAGTGGTTCATATAGTTCTGATGATATTAATTTTCATCATCTTGCTATGTCCATCCCCCTAACAAGATGGATGGGCTTTGCAGTAGGTATTGTGCCCTATTCTAACGGGTATTACAACCTCATGAAAACAGTTACTGAAGATGATCCGGAATATAACCCCGTAATTGGTGAAGTTCAAAATACGCATAAAGGATCTGGCAGTTACAATAATTTCTTTGCCGGCATTGGTGTCAGTCCGTTCAGAAACCTCTCCATGGGAGTAAATTTTACCTATCTTTTTGGTAATATTGAACGTGATAATTTATATTTGTTTACAGATGATAAAAATCAGTTCAATAATCTTTCGTCAGAGAATATAAGGGTGTATGGATATGATTTTGATTATGGCATGCAATATTCCGTAAATTTAAAAAACGATCTTTATGCATCTGTGGGTATCTCATATTCGATGAAGAAAGTATATAATTCAGAATATGAGAAGCTATTTTCAAGATACGCTCCCTACCAGGGTAGTGAAATTTCAGTTGACACCCTAACTTATGTTTCCAATGAAAACGCGAGCGTGGAACTACCTGAAGAACTGGGAATGGGATTAGCTTTCGGGAAAAAGGATCTTTTCCTTATTATGGCTGATTTCACCATGACAAACTGGGATGATGTTACTTTTCACGGCTATGAGGAATATCTCGTGAACAGCTCCTCAATTAGACTGGGAGCTGAATTTATACCCGACAAAGATGCAAATTTTAATTACCTTAACAGGATAGAATACAGGCTGGGCGGTTTTTTCTCTGATGGTCACCTGGTTGTGAACGGAGAACAACTAAACGAATTTGGCATCACTTTTGGAGCAGGTTTACCAATGAACCGCAGTAAATCAAAAGTTAACCTGCATGTTGAATATTTAAGCAGGATAGGTTCGTTTGAGAATGGTTTGCATAATGAAAATTGTTGGACTATTGGTATAAGCCTTGATTTATACGATTATTGGTTCATGAAACAGAAATACAAATAAAAACTACTTGAAGATGAAAGCAAGATTACCAAAAATAATTATAGTTATCTTCCTTTCTTTTATTGCCCTGCCATTGTTTGGTCAGAAAGGCATTGAAGATGGCAGTAAGTATGGACATGGAGAGGATAGCGCTAGATGCAGGAGAAATTTATCACTGTATAAGACTTACTATGAACAGAAAAATTATGACATGGCATTAAAATTCTGGAGGCAGGCATTCTTCGAATGCCCCGCATCCTCTGCCAATCTGCACATTCATGGTATAAATATGTTTAAGAACCTTTACAGGGAAACAGATGAAAGGAAATATATTGATACCATTGAAATAATTTATGATGCAAGGATAAAATATTTTAACAGGGAGTCCTATTTTCTTGGCCGTAAAGGTATGGATATATATGACCTGGCAGAGGGAAACCTTGAACTGGTAGAGCTCGCCTATGAAACACTCGAAGAAGCCATAAATGTTAATCCAAGAAAGGCGCATCCAACTACTTTAACAGTTTTCTTTGGAAGCACCCAGATGCTTTTTGAAAATGAGAAAATTGATAATGAAGAAGTTATTAATAATTATGGGATGCTCATGGATATCCTGGATGAAAGGATAGCTCAATTACACAGGACTTCCGATATGGATTGCAGGGAAACAGTAGATATGATTTTCAAAGCAGGCGGTGCTGCTACCTGCGAAGGCCTGATACCCATTTTTTCACAGAGGGTAGCCGACAATCCCGATGATCCCGAGCTGCTTAATAAAGTGCTTGACCTGCTGGACCAGGCAGGTTGCACTGATTCAGACCTTTATTATACAGCCGCAGAGAATCTTTACCAGATTGAACAAACCGCTGAGTCAGCCTATCACCTTGCTGAAATGAATTATGACAAAATGAATTTCGACAGGGCTGAAGAATATTATCTCGAGGCGGTGGAACTGGAAGATGATAATAAAATGATATCAACTTACTATACCAAACTGGCAACACTGAGGCTCAACAGTGAAGATTACAGGAAAGCAAGGGATTACGGTAAAAAGGCTATTGAGGCCAATCCTGATAACGGAACGGCATATATGATTGTGGGCAATGCCTACTCCAGTGTCAAACCTTTTGATGACGAGCTGAAGAACCAGATGGTTTACTGGGTTGCAGCTGATTATTTCAGGAAAGCTAAAGAAAAAGATCCGGGACTGGCAGATAGGGTAAATGAATATATCGAGACAGTGTCACAATTGTTCCCGAAAAAGGAAGATCTCTTCTTTATTAGCATTATCGAAGAAGGAGTGCCCTATACTGTTGGCGGGTGGATAAATGAAACAACAACAGTACGCTTCAGGGACGAAAATTGAATATATTAAGAAAAATAGTGACTAAGACAAGCATTGCAGCTCTGCTGGGGGCTGCTTTGTTTTTGTCATGCCGTGAGAAAATCGAGATTGTAGATGCCTCTCTCAAGCCCGATGTGCCAACACAGGTAGTTCATGATTTTGTAACTTCATATACCGACTCTGCCATACTTGAACTTAAAATGAAGTCGCCATTGATGAAATACTACGGTAAGAAAGAGGTTCCCTATGCCGACTTCGATGAAGGTTTAGAAGTATATTTTTATGAAGGTAAGGATAATATGATCGGGCAAATCAGTGCTAATTTCGCGCGGTATACAGAAAGCAAAGGCCTCTGGGAAGTGAGGGATAATGTAGTTGCAACAAACGATGAGGGTGAGAAACTTGAAACGGAACTGCTGTACTGGGATGAAAACAAAGATCTTATATATACCGATAAATACGTCAGAATAACACAGAAAGACCAAATAATAATGGGAAACGGCCTCGAGTCGGACACAAAATTCAACAACTGGAAAATAAAAAATGTGACAGCCACCTTATACATTGACGATGAGTAAAAGAACATTGATAATCCTGGAGGTTCTCTGGATAGTAATCGGGGTCTTTTGTTTTGCAGCCGCCATACATAATAAGATTACAAGCGGGGGTGAAAGGTTTCTTATTCTCCTGGGAATGGGCATACTTGCCTTCATAATGGCTTACGTTAGGGACAGACAGCGTAGAAAGAACTAAGTTAGTAAGGAAATGAACGTTGCCCTGGTTATAGTATTAGCCATTGTCTTTTCCGCGTTTTTCTCGGGTATGGAAATAGCTTTTGTCTCTTCCAATAAACTGAGAATAGAAATAGACAAGAAAGTTGGCGGTCCTGGTTCAGGCATAATCGCATCATTCACCCGTAAACCTGAGCATTTTATAGTTACCATGCTTATTGGTAACTATATAGCACTGGTAGTATATGGCCTTTATATTACAGGTCCGTTGGAAGTGCTGTTCAACGAGTTAATAAAACCCGACCTCCTGCTTCTGCTGGTACAGATACTTATTGCAACATTGATAATATTAATACTTGCTGAATTCATACCAAAAGTATTTTTCAGGAGATCACCAAATGCCTTTCTAAAAACATTCAGTATCCCCACTGCAATTATCTATGGTCTTTTTTATCCTGTCACCGTACTGGTTATAAGGCTCTCAAACCTCCTTCTCAGGTTATTCTTCGGTCTTAAAAAGGACGAAAGTGCCAGAAAAAATGTCTTCACCAGGGTTGATTTGGATGAACTTTTCAGTGATGTAAATGAGGAAGACTTTAACGCCAACCTGGAAGAACACGATATAAGGATCTTTCAGAAAGCCCTTGATCTATCGAATATTAAAGTAAGGGCTTGCATGGTCCCGCGTACCGAAATCGCCGCCCTCTCTGCCGACAGTTCCCTGGAAGACCTGAAGCATCTATTCATAGATACAGGCCATTCAAACATCCTCATCTATGAAGAATCAATAGATAATGTAAGCGGCTATTTCAGCCTACGCGATTTTTTCAGTTCCCCCGCCAGCATCAGGGATGCTACCCGCAAGCTTCCAATTGTACCCGAAAGCATGGCTGCCAATAAACTGCTCAGGCTCTTTGCGGAACAAAATAAAAAGCTTGCCCTTGTTGTTGATGAATTTGGAGGCACATCGGGGATGGTTACCCTCGAAGATGTGCTCGAAGAAATAGTGGGGGATATAGAAGATGAACATGACAGCTCAGAACTCATAGAAAGGAGAATAGGAGAAAATGAATATCTCTTTTCCGGAAGGTCAGAGATTGACTATATTAATGAAGAATACGGCCTGTCCCTCCCTGTTTCTGATGATTATGAGACACTTGCCGGCCTTTTTATGATAAATACCGGCGACATACCAAAAACGAATACAGCCATTGAAATAGGAGACTATATAATCAAGGTCGTTAAGGTTTCAGAAACACGTATTGACCTGCTGAATGTGCAAAAAAAATAATTAATGATATTGTTGTAGGATTGTCATTTTTATTCCTATATAGATTCCGTGTAATATTTATAAAACCATGGTATAGTCTCTATCCCTTTATAAAAATTGAACAGGGGGTAATTTTCATTGGGAGAATGGATAGCATCTTCATCCAGTCCGAAGCCCATCAGTATCGACTTTATTCCCAGTGTTTTCTCAAAAGTTGAAATAATGGGTATACTGCCACCGCTGCGTACCGGTATTGGCTTTTTACCGAATGTTTTTTCCATAGCCTTGCTTGCAGCCTGGTATTCGGGGCTGTCGATAGGACTTACATATGCCTGCCCTCCATGCAGGTATTCCACTTTAACCTTCACTCCCGGAGGGGCAATGGATTTAAAATGTTCTTCAAAGAGCTTAGCTATTTTTGCATAATCCTGGTTAGGAACCAGTCTCATGGAAATTTTGGCATGTGCTTTTGCCGGTAATATGGTTTTTGCTCCCTTATCGGTAAAACCTCCCCATATACCGTTTACGTCCAGTGAGGGCCTTATACCCAGTCTTTCATGAGTAGTATAGGATTCCTCTCCCGCAAGAGCATCAACATTGATAGCTTTTTTGTATTGCTCTTCATCAAAGGGCCGTTTAGCCATCTCAGCCCTTTCCTCTTCTGATGCTTCAAGAACATCATCATAAAAGCCCGGTATGGTAACCTGGTTCTTCTCATTGGTGAGAGAGGCTATCATTTTACAAAGTATATTACAGGGATTGGCTACGGCTCCCCCATAGAGTCCTGAGTGTAGATCCCTGTTTGGGCCGGTCACCTCAACCTCCATGTAGGCGAGCCCCCTTAATCCTGTTGTAATGGAAGGCTTATCAGGTGCAATCATTGTTGTGTCCGAAACGAGTATGACATCGGCTTTCAGCAGGTCTTTATGCCCGTCACAAAACTTGCCGAGGCTGGCTGATCCTACCTCTTCCTCCCCTTCAACCATAAACTTTACATTGCACGGCAGTTTCCCTGCGTTCACCATGTATTCAAAAGCTTTAACATGCATAAAAAGCTGTCCTTTGTCATCATCAGCCCCCCTGGCCCATATCTTTTCATCCCTGATTACCGGCTCAAAGGGTTCACTATTCCAAAGGTCATAAGGTTCAGCAGGCTGCACGTCATAATGTCCGTAGACCAGTACCGTGGGCAGGAATTTATCAATTATCTTTTCTGCAATAAGTATTGGATGGCCCTCGGTTGTGTATATCACAGCCCTATCGGCACCTGCTTCCAACAGGCTTTTCTTCAGATATTCAGCAGCCTTTAACATATCTTCCTTGTTTTCTTCCCTGGCACTTACTGAAGGTATCCTGATAAGACCAAAAAGTTCTTCAAGGAACCTGTCCTTATTCTTTTCAATATAACTTTTAATATTATCCATAATTTATAGTTTGATTACGCATATTAAAGGTAATAAATGTAGTGTTCATATCAAGCAGCTGGTCTCATTTATTCTTTATCTCTTATTCTTTTCTATTTCCTCCGCGGCAATTAATAGCTCATTATACCATTCCTTGCCATAGACCCGTAAAAGAGGTTCTTCAAGAAATCGGTATAAAGGTATATTCTCAACCTTCCCCCTTTTTAAAGCAGGTCTGCAAATCTTAATTTCCTCATAATTAATTGCATCAAAATCTTCATATTTTTTTATCCTGATCGGGAAGAGATGGCAGGAAAGGGGTTTCCTGAATGATATTTTTTTGTCCAGCCATGCCTTTTCAATAGCACAGTAATAAATATCATTGATGCGCTGAGCATATGCGCATTCCGCCTTCCCTATCAGTGGAGTAACAAGATCCCCGTCTGAATCTGTCATGCTCGTGCCTTTTTCTTGGACTGCCCTTATGCCTTCCGGTCTCATGTATTGTTTGACTACCGGCCATATTTTCTCGAGTATCTGTGCTTCTTCTTCTTCAAGTGGAGCTCCTGAATCGCCGTGGAGACAACATTCTCCCCTGCATTTCTCAAGATCACAGGCAAATTTCACCTCGAATATAAGGCTTGATATTATCGTTTTCCCCAGCGACAGCATGGTCAAATCTATATAAGGGAACTTCCGGTCATTTCATCCGGAGCTTCAACTCCCATCATGCTTAGTATGGTGGGAGCAATATCAGCAAGAATGCCATCCTTTATTTTTTTATATCTGTCTGATACCAGAACGCATGGCACGGGGTTAAGCGAATGGGCTGTATTAGGACTGCCATCGGTATTAAGTGCGTTATCTGCATTGCCGTGGTCAGCAATAATCAAAACATCGTATTTCTTATCCACCGCTGCTTCCACAACTTCACCAAGGCAGTTATCAACGGCAGTTATAGCTTTCTTAATTGCTTCATAGACCCCGGTATGGCCAACCATATCACCATTGGCAAAGTTCAAACATATAAAATCATGTTGCTCTCTTTTGATTTCTTCGATTACTGCATCTTTTACCTCGTAGGCACTCATCTCAGGTTTCATGTCATAGGTAGCCTCTTTGGGTGAAGGTATAAGCCTCCTGCTTTCATTTTTAAACTTTTCCTCCCTGCCACCCGAGAAGAAAAACGTAACATGTGCATATTTTTCTGTCTCGGCTATCCTCAGTTGAGTGAAGCCCTTATCCGACAATACTTCGCCGATGGTATTTTTTACATTTTCCTTGGGAAACAAAACATGTAAACCCTTGAATTCAACGTCATATGGTGTCATGGTGCAATAATGAAGGGGTATGGTTTTCATACCATGCTCAGGCATATCTTTCTGGGTAAGGACAATGGTGAGCTGCCGTGCCCTGTCATTCCTGAAATTAAAAAATATCACCACATCACCTTCTTTGATAAGTCCGACAGGTTCCCCCTCTTCATGTACATGTACAATAGGCTTAACAAACTCGTCAGTCACTCCCTCATCATATGACTCCCTGAGTGCTTTGACCATATCATCAGACTTTTTACCCTCTCCCTTTGTCAGCATGTCATAGGCAAGTTTAGTCCTTTCCCATCTTTTATCCCTGTCCATGGCATAGTACCTGCCCACAAATGAAGCAAGCTCAATACTGGTGTTTTCAATATGATGGATTAGTTCTTTGAGATACCCTGTGCCACTTTGGGGATCGGTATCGCGTCCATCACCAAAAGCATGTACATATACTTTATCCAGACCATAATTCTGCGTCATATCACAAAGGGCAAATAAGTGTTTAATGTGAGAATGTACTCCCCCATCCGAGAGGAGCCCCATTAAATGAACCTGCCTGTCATTTTCCCGGGCATACATAAAGGCTTTGTCCAGTTCTTCGTTTTTCTGAAATTCCCCATCCTCAATAGCCTTGTTAATCTTTACCAGGTCCTGATACACCACCCTTCCTGCTCCAATATTAAGATGGCCCACCTCCGAATTACCCATCTGTCCTTCCGGCAGGCCGACATTCTCCCCCGAAGCATTTAAGCGTGATGAGGGGTATTTTTCAGACAGCCTGTCCATATTAGGTGTTGGTACATTCGAAATAACATCAGCTTTCGAACCATCTCCAAGCCCCCAACCGTCAAGTATCATTAGTAATACTCTTCTGCTCATATATTGTCCTCTTTTTTATTTACTGTTTAATCTTTGATAAAGGAATAATCCCGTAATTGTAAGACAACAAAAGTAACAAATTGTTTCTAGTCACCTTTAATTTGTTTGGCATCTATTTTAAGATCATCAGGATCACATGTTTGTTGGTACTTAATATCCCTTCCAACATATCTCCACCACTCTTCTTCAGTAAAGTTACGTGATGTCAACTGGCACATATTGACAGCCAGATAATCAACGTGTGTTACCCTGGCAATGAGATTTTTGCCGGTATTATTGCCCTGGCTTCCCGACAACAGGAATTTACCATCTGCGCTAACAGCTACCGAGTATACCCTTCCGTTATTATCTTCAAGTGATACAGGCGGTTGAGTAAGATCTTCATGATTCCATATTTTAACAAGCCCGTCGTAACTGCTTGTTGCCATCTGCTTAAGGTCTTCATTGAAATAGATATCTGTTATTCTTTGGGAATGTGCCTTGACGGATTCAGCTAAGTGCTTACTTTCGACATTACGGAATTCTATCAATCCATTATAATAACCCACAGCATAGGTGATATTATCTTTGAACCTCACTACTTCGATAGGACCATTTCCCGCTTGCACTGTATTTAAATCCATATTATTATCCATATCCCATAAATGTATTAATCCACTGTCGGATACGGCAACGATATACCGGCCCGAATGTGATACATCAACTGAATTGATAGCTTCTTCAGCAGACATCAGCAGTGAAGGTTCCCGGTTTTTAATATCCCACATTATCACCTGGCCGTCAACACCCGTAGATACCAGTTTATCATTATCCGGCGTGAAAACGAGGGATTTAATTGTGCCTGTATGCCCTGTTAGTTCGTATATCTCTCCCTGCCCTGATGCCGGTATTATTCGTATAAGGGACCTGTTACTGCCACATGCCAGTAGCCTGCCGTCAGCACTGGTAGTTAATACCTCCATTATTTCATCTCCCTCAAAGACACGGCTTGGTCCCTGCTCATTATCCTGGATATTCCATCTCAGGATTTTACCATCAGATCCTGAGGAAAAGAATTGCTGAGTGCCAGGCAAAAATACTATGCTATGAACTCTTTCTTCATGCCCATCAAAGGTCCTGTATTGAATTCTCCCATATTCTTTCGCTACATTATATAAGCCCATATATATATCAGCATCATTTTCTATCCCCCCGTTCCTCCTATTAAACAGGTAAGCCTGGTAAGCCAGCAAGACCTGGATATCACCTCTGCCTGTCATCTGTACCGATCTTACAGCCATTGACTTACCTACTGACACCATCCTGAGTTTCAATGCTTCCTCTTCATTCATTCTTGCTGAATCGGCATTTGCCTGGGCCAATACTTCTTGCTCCCTTGCCTCCCTGGCTCTTTCATAGGCAATTTCTCTTTGCCTCATTGCTTCCAAAGTATTTATCCTGGCCTCGGTAAGATCTTCCAGTATCACAGCTTCATTTTCCTGGGCTTCCTTTGCATTTCGTAATGCTAATTCCGCTCTATTCTCCGCCATCTGTTTTTGCAAAGTTGCCTGTTTCTCCTGTTCTTCCGCCAGTTGCCTGTTCTTTTCAGCCTCTACCTGCTTCACAAAGGCATAGAGCATAAGGAATACTGCTACTACAGCTGCCGATCCCAGTATTATTGCCGATACGCGGCTCCGGCGTAAACGCCTCTTCTGGGCTTTGATCCTGTATTCCTCTTCTTCATTATATTCTTTTTCACTGGTTCTGAGGTAAACCATTGCCCTTTCAAAGGCAGGGTTTAATCTTTCAGCCCATGTAAGCGTAGGCTTGTTTTCTTTCCTCCAGCTGAGTGCCAGTTGAAGGTCGGGAGGACGCCACAGGCTTGTCTTACCTTCCTGGAACATGGCAGCTGCTTCTGACAGTTTCAGATACATCTGTTTCGATTCTGCCTCTTTATCAACCCATTCACTGAGCCTGTCCCATACCCTCATCAGGCTCTCATGAGAAATATCGATGATGGTATCTCCGTTTATTTCAACGCCCTCGCGAGGGGTGATAAATGATCTTCCTGATGATCTGAATTTATCTATAACTTTAATAAGTTCAGCCTCCGAGCACCTGGCAATGGCAGCAATGGTGCCTAGCCTGGTGGGCTGTCTTACTCCTTTGTTATCGGCCCCTTTTTCTGTTATCGTCCTGAAAAGGGCCTCGCAAATTTCTTTTTCCCTGGCATTAAGTTCTTCATAAGCTTCATCGGCATGTCTTGACATTGCTTCTGACATTCCCCCGATAGCGTTATAATTAGCTGTTGATATTGGCTTATCGGGCATCCCCATGGATTGCCAGTTTTCCCATGTCCTCATTAAAACATGCTGAAGTACAGGTAATTGGTCAGTCCTTTCGCCAATGTCTCTTACAAGTAAATCTACCAGTTCACTTTCTATGCTTGCCCCTGCATATTCAACCGGCCCCCTTATAGCTCTCCTGTAATCCTTCTCAGTCATATGGGGTACAAGGTAATTACTGTTGTTAATCAACTCTGTCAAGCCCTGGAAATGAGCGCATTCACCAATATAATCAGAGCGCATAGTCATAATAACGAAAATGCCGGATGAAGGATCTTTCACTGCACTAACCAGGAGATCCATAAAATGCCTGTTATCCTCCTTGCTCATTGCTTCCCTTGTTACAGTCTTATACCTGAATATTTCCTCAAACTGGTCTATTATGAGTAAGGTCTTACCATCTTTAAATACATTTAGCTTATCGATAGCATTGACAAGTCCTTTTTCGTCCTTTTTCAGAATGCTTTCTATAATAGTCCTATCGAGCTCTTTCTGTCTCTCAGGGGGAATTAGTGATGTAAGCATGCTTACCAGATTGGCCATGGGTTTATCGCCAGGATGCATATTTATCACCTGCCACTTTTTTATGTCTTTTCCTTCGGTGTCAACGAGGTAAGGCATTACCCCTGAATATACAAGGGATGACTTGCCACTGCCTGAGGCACCAATCACGGTAACAAACCTGTTTTGCTTCAATTTTTTGAATACCTCACCGCTCTGCCCTTCCCTTCCAAAGAAAAGGTCACTTTCCTCAGGGGTAAAGGGTCTGAGTCCTGGGAACGGGTTAAATCCGCCTTTAACTGAATAATCTTTTTCCGGCATCTCTTATAATAATTTAAATATCAAAACTCATTATGGGCTGTTTTCTTTAATAATATTATCCATGTATTTCACCATCGGTGGTGAATTTTCGGGATTATAAAACATAAAGTGTTCTATAGTATGTACATTTAGTAAATAGTAATCACCTGCTTTACTCTTTATCTTGTCTATATCTAATTTTTGTCCTGCAGTTTGCCACTTAAAATAAATTTCATCCCTGCCTCTGTCACTGTCATAATCCACGGGCCAGAGAATAAAATCTGCACTGTGATGGAATAATGCCACCTGTTCTTCATTTATTAGCAAGAGGCCTTCTGCCATATTTATCAATTGATTCCTGGATATTCCGGGGAAGATTTTCGATAATGATTCAATCTTGCTATATAAAAGCTCCGCTTCTTTAATATGATTTTTTAACAATTCATCGAGTTGATCACGGTATAATTTTGGCAGGCGGTATGAGCAACGGCTGTAAACATCTTCATAATTATCCTGGAGAAACCTGCAGGCTTCCTCTCTCAATATCCTGTTGACGCCAAAGAGGAGGGCGACAAGAAAATCAGTTTCTTCGGGTTTGGGCAGGCCATAGAGGCTCCTTAAAGCACATACCTTTGCCCAAACCCCTATATGATTGTAATCCTTGTTTACCAGCATCTGAACAAGCGAATTATATTCGGGTATGGAACCGGGATAAAACTGGAATAGGTTTTTCACCTTTTGACCGGGAAGAATGTCATTAAAATAAGCTGACAGGTGGGGCTTTATATCATCATCAACAACTATGTCAAGCATTTCAAGTGCAAAATTTATGCTTTCCACGCTACCTTTCTCAAGATTATTTTTAATCTGTTCCAGCGAGCCCCTGCCGTAAATAAGCGAGAGCATATCAAATATAAGCACTGTCCACCAGTGCGTCTCATCTTCTATAGCCTCATAAAGCATAGGATCGTCATGGTTTCTTAATGTGACACATGCTGACAGGTTCCATGTAATTAAACCTAAAATATCCTTGATTTCCTGGTGAAGCTTTTTACGATTTTCATCATCGGCCTTATAAGCACACTTAATCAGTCCTTCAACAGCTTCCTTTTTTACCACGCGATTAACAGACCACAACCTGGGAAGCAGATAATCAGTGGCCCTCGGACCTCCCGTTTCGGCAAAGAGCCGCAAAATAAGTCGCCTTACATTGATATTACCGGTGGAGCGATAGAAATGCCCGGCCAGGGCACTAAATGCTTCTTCACCAAAACTCTTCAGGACAGAATATGCATCGGCTGCCAAATGTGACCTGTCAAGGCACCCGCAAATTTCCGGCAATAATTCTTTTACCCTGAATTTGCCTGCAATATATATCGTTTCCCTGGTAACCTCGATGTCCTGGTCGCGTATGAACCTCATCAGGTCTGTTACCACCGGTGGCGCCTGTTGCGACATTATTGCCTGCAATTGCAGCCTCCTGTTATGGCTTTCCTTTAATGTAGTGATCAATTCCTTCCTCTTTCCCAGACCTGCTTTTTCAAGTCCCGATTCAATATGCCTGACAACAGAACTAAGTCTGGAAGCAAGCCCGTTATTATCAACTCCCTTTGATTTGAGTTGTTTAAGTAAGGGTAAGATATTGGGATTTAAACTCTGCTCAGCCTTATTTATAACTTGATGTAAAAGAAGCTTGTTATCTCTCAGATCTTCATATAATTCAGTACTCGTGATCAGTTCAAAGTAATTATTGTCAATAAATACACCTGATGAACTTATTGAATCAAATCTCTCATGTTCTTTTATTTCTTTTTCAGCTTCAGTTTTTGAGGTCTTCGATTCCAGTTTTACCCGCACTGATCGCCTGTACTCCTTATACAGTTTCAAGGCAACGGACAACCACAATACAATAATGATCATAAGAATCCATGAGAAATGGATCAGCCTGGCAAAGGTAAGGGCTCCCAGCCCGGTAAGTATCAAACCTGAAGTAAGTACCCCTATCTCGTTCACCGGGCCATTAATTGCAAACTGCACACCATATCTCAGTCTTTCGCCCAATGCCTGGGTGAGAACGTTGAAAGCTGGTTTTTCAACCGAGATATCCAGTGCTCGGGAGAATAACCTGCTGAGAGCCACTATCAAAAAGAACATAACAAAACCTGATGTTCCCGGCATAAATCCCCCGCTGAGGCCTGTAATCAAAGCCACTATGATAATTAAGCCTATAAGGACCGGGGATAGCGCAAGTGTAATTCTAAGACCCTGACTTTTTATCAGGTAAGAAAACAAGAATGTATGTACCAGGAGTGCAAAGAGCATCATTCCGCCCTCAAATAAACCCAGGAACCTTGCCATCTCGATCTCTCCGGGATACCTGTACCTCGTAACGGCCATGAACAGGTACTGAATAAAAAAGAGAACCAGCACTGACAGGAGGATGAAAATATACATCGACCGTAGGTAAGGCTTATCTTTTAACACGCCCTGGTTGATACTGGGCCGATGTAAATGTTTTTTATCATCAAGTTTTGTTCTATACCTTTTTATAAGCGACTGTTGTACATAAACTGCTAAGACAATACTGAGAGCACTTATGAAAAATATAGTATTTGTAGGGATATTAAAGGATAATAAAACAGGAACAGAGAAACTGCTTAATACCATACCCACAATGGGACCGGCATCAATAATACCGGGCAACTGTTTCCCATCCCGGGTAGATAATAAACGTCTTGCCGTGCCCCTGTAAGACAGCATTGCCAAAATAAAAAGCGGGCCAAGCATGATGAAAACAGAATAAACCACCCAGTCTACCGGACCGAGCCGGAGGAGTATCCATAGAAATAATGTGACCAGGAAAATAATAACCAGGTTTACGATCGAAAAAAATGAATAACGAAGCCTCGATCTGTAAATAGAATATAAAGATGTCAAACCAATACCGACAAGGCCACTTAAAACATAAGCCCTGGCCATGTCTTTTTCATCAAACCTGGAAAGGAAGATTGCGTGAGCAAGAATATTGAAAATGCCATAATAGATGCCCAAAAAAACAGACTGTAACAACAACAGGCCAGTTATACTGTGCCTTTCCCTTTCTTTAACAAAGAGTTTAAACAAAGCTAAGTCCATTCCGGCATCCTTTCAACATACTAATTTAGCTAAATAATCCGAACGCTTTCTCACAAAGGATAAATAGATTTCAAGTATATATTAACAATTATTACGTCATTTACTGTTAATTTGTTACAAATCCTGCCGGCTTCTAAATATCCTTAAGATCAAGCATTTCATTCATCAAATGGTGGATGATATAATATTATATCAATAAGCTTGCCCGGGTCAGCTTTCAATCCATCTATTATAAGTTGTGATTTATTATACCATCTTTCCCTTTCAGCCAGTTTGGTACTTATGTATTGTTCTATCTCTTCGGGATTCATTCCTTCAAGGAGTGGGCGTACTTTTTTTGCATTTTTCAGCCTGTGGGCAAGTGTTTTTACGTTGTGTTTAAGGTATACTGTTACACCTGACCGGTTCATAAATTTCATATTATCCTTATAACATGGTGTCCCTCCCCCACATGCAACAACAATATTATCATGTTTGGAAATACCCCTTAAGGTGCTGGCCTCTATCTCCCTGAAATAATTCTCGCCTGATTCTAAAAATATGTTTCTTACAGACCGGCCTTCAATATTTTCGATTAAGCAGTCAAGGTCTTCAAATTTCCAGCCTGCCCGGGAGGCCATCCTTTTGCCAAAGGTTGATTTGCCCGAGCCCATAAAACCTATCAGGTATACTGTCATAATATATATTATAACTTTGCCTGTTTACCAGAGGCAACTACAGTCCGAGGGTCATCTGAGAATTATCCTCACCTTCCTTTTGTTCCGGTGGCTTAGTATCCTCTTCTTCTTTTTCTTTACCCTGATCCGATTCCTTAAGTACAACAGGTTCAATCTCTTTGATGTTTTCAACGCTGTAATTTGTCAGCCGCTTACCTTTTGCCCTGTAACTTTTTACACTAATAAATTCAGCCACCTCTATAATTTGATTTTCCCTGTTTTTATGCTTACCGCCAAATTCGATCTCAAAACGGGGATATTCTACTTCAGTAAGGCTAATTAATTTTGAATCAGGATGTTCACTTATAAAGCACAGGGGTTTATCTGTTTCTTCGATCTTAAATCTTTTTACATAATAGTATTCAGCTTCTGCATCCCAGTATACAGCCGAGTAGACAACACCGGGCCTGTACTTCTCGATAAGGAGAATATTTTCTTCAAAATGATTCGTAAGATCAAAATTACTCAGCCTTGCCATGCCGTTTTTTGTAATAACCATAATCTTGTCATTGGCACTGAACTCACCGAGGTATTTACCGCGTGAATCAGCATTCAGTCGCAGAACGGTGTCATCAAACCAAATCTTTCTTCCTCCCAGGGTGGACACACCTTTTTCTTTAAGGTGTATCTTTTGCACTGGATTCCTGGTAAGAATATTACCCATTGAAGATTTGCCCTTAATGGCCAGATCACTGAAATCGAATTCGAAGGACAGCTTTTTGAGCCTCGGACGCGGACGGTGATGTATTTTTATTACCTCTGCCTCACCATTCGGGTTGGCACTGAAGTATAATATCCTGGAATCTTTTGAGCCTTTTGTTATGTTATATTCCCTGTCGCGTGTAATGCTTGTTATCGCACACCGCTTAACCATTACATTGCCCTTCCTTCCATCCTGGTAGACGATATTGTATATCGTTCGTTTATCATTCCTCCTGAAAACACCGGCATATATTATGTTCTTTCCCACAAATTGTTTTTCCGTCACCCTGGTTACCAGGTAGGTACCATCTTTAAGAAAGACTATAATATCGTCAATATCAGAACAGTCACACACATATTCATCTTTCTTCAGTGACGTTCCTATAAAGCCTTCCTCCTTATTATAATAGAGCCTGGCATTATTGGCGGCCACCTTGGTGGCTTCTATCTGATCGAAACTCTTTATTTCGGTTTTCCTTTCCCTGTTCTTAGCGTATTTTTTCTTAATCTGCCTGAAATAGTTAATGGTGAATGGTATAATGTTGGCAAGGTGGTTCATCACCTCGTCGAGCTCTATTTCCAGGTCCTTAATGTGCTTACCGGCTTTCTTAACATCATACTTTGATATTCTCTTAATCTTTATTTCGGTCAAGCTAACTATGTCATCTCTTGTCACTTCCCTGTTGAGCCTTGACTTAAAAGGCTCCAGGCCCTTATCAATAGTCTCTATAACCGCTTCCCATGTTTCGCATTCCTCAATATCGCGGTATATCCTTTCTTCAATAAATATTTTTTCAAGCGATGACATGTGCCATTCTTCTTCAAGCTCCTGCTTTCGTATCTCCAGTTCTTTTTTCAGGAGATTAACAGTATTATCTACATTGCGTTTCAGAATATCGCTTACACCAATAAATTCGGGTCTGTTATTGAATATCACACAGGCATTGGGCGACAGTGATATTTCGCAATCGGTAAAAGCATACAGGGCATCGATAGTTTTATCAGGGGATACGCCGCCGGCCAGGTGGATTACTATCTCCACATGCTCAGCAGTATTATCATCAATCTTTTTTATTTTTATCTGCCCCTTATCATTAGCCTTGATAATTGAGTCTATCAGGCTGCCTGTGGTTTTCGAATAAGGGATTTCTGTTATTACGAGCGCCTTCTTGTCAAGCTTCTCAATTTTGGCCCTTATTTTTACGCTGCCTCCCCTCAAACCATCGTTATACCTTGATACATCTATCATCCCCCCCGTAGAGAAATCAGGGAATAATTCAAAATCTTTGTTCTGCAGGTAGAGTATGGCAGCGTCGATAATTTCAATAAAATTATGGGGGAGTATTTTTGAAGCAAGCCCTACAGCAATGCCTTCCACTCCCTGTGCCAGTAAGAGGGGAAATTTCACCGGTAATGTCACCGGTTCTTTATTCCTGCCATCATATGATTGTTTCCATTCGGTTGTTTTGGGGTTAAAAACCACTTCGAGTGCAAACTTGGACAATCTTGCCTCTATGTATCGTGGTGCTGCAGAGCCGTCCCCTGTGAGTGTATTTCCCCAATTCCCCTGTGTCTCAACCAGGAGGTTTTTTTGTCCCAGCTGAACAAGAGCATCCCCTATTGAGGCATCGCCATGTGGATGAAACTGCATTGTGTGGCCAATGATATTGGCCACCTTGCTGAACCTTCCGTCATCCATCCTTTTCATTGAATGCAGTATCCTCCTCTGTACCGGTTTTAAACCATCAGTAATATGAGGCACTGCCCTCTCAAGGATTACATATGATGCATAATCAAGAAACCAGTCTTCATACATGCCCGACAGGGCTGTAACCTTCAGCATTTCTTTTACCGAGCTACCTTTTGCATTGGTCTCCTTATTATAACCCGTATTTTCTCTACCCTTCTCCGGAGTATTTTTGCTCATACCACACAGATCTTTACCTTAAAAAATTAACTGTCAGCAGGCAGTTGTGTTTCTTCCTCTACGAGGTATTCATCGAACCTCAGGTTCTCGATAATAAACTCCTGCCTGTCGGGTGTGTTCTTACCCATATAGAAATTGAGGAAATCCTTAACTGAATCATTACGTTTTAACCTCACCGGCTCAAGCCTCATATTTTTATCTATGAAATGCTTAAACTCGTCAGGCGATATTTCTCCCAGCCCCTTGAACCTTGTTATCTCAGGCCTGGCACCAAGTTCATTCATTGCTTTTTCTTTCTCCGCCTCTGTATATATATACCTTGTTTCGTTTTTGTTCCTGATACGCCACAGTGGGGTCTGGAGAATATATAGGTGGCCCTTCTTGATAAGGTCGGGGAAGAACTGCAGAAAGAAGGTAAGTAGTAGTAACCTTATATGCATTCCGTCAACGTCTGCATCCGTAGCAATAACAACATTATTATACCTCAGGTTGTCTACCCCTTCCTCTATATTTAGTGCAGCCTGAAGGAGGTTGAACTCTTCATTCTCATATACTATCTTCTTGGTTAAGCCGTAGGTATTGAGTGGCTTACCCCTCAGGCTGAACACAGCCTGTGTCTCAACATTCCGCGATTTGGTAATTGATCCGCTGGCGGAGTCACCCTCTGTAATAAATATCGTTGAATTAAGACGAAGGTCATGGTTGCTGTCATAATGTATACGGCAATCCCTGAGTTTCTTATTGTGGAGATTGGCTTTTTTCGACCTCTCCCTGGCAAGCTTCTTTATCGAAGAGATTGCTTTCCTCTCCTTTTCCGATTCAAGTATCTTATTGAGTATTACCTGTGCTGTTTCCGGGTTCTTATGAAGATAATCATCAAGTGATTTCCTGACAAACTCACCTATAAAATTCCTTACAGAGGAGCCTCCCGGTGCCATATTCTTGGACCCGAGCTTGGTCTTGGTCTGTGATTCAAACACAGGTTCCTCAACCTTAATGCTGATAGCTGCTATTATTGAAGTCCTGATATCAGAAGGCTCAAAATCTTTCCTGAAAAAATCCCTTATAACCTTAACCAATGCCTCCTTGAAAACTGTAAGGTGTGTACCCCCCTGTGTTGTATGCTGTCCATTAACAAAACTGTAATAGTCTTCACCATATTGATTTCCATGGGTAAAGGCTAACTCAATATCATCACCCCTGAGATGGATAATAGGATAAAGTCCTTCCCTGGCCATATTCTCATTCAGGAGATCCAGAAGGCCATTCTTCGACTGGTATTTTTCACCATTAAAGTTAATTGTGAGGCCCACGTTAAGGTAGACGTAATTCCTTATCATAGCCTCAACATTCTCAGAGATATAGTGATAATCACCGAACATTTCTTCATCCGGGATAAAGCTTGTCAAAACACCGTTTGGTTCATCAGAATTAAATACATCACTTTCCCTGACAAGATTCCCCTTTTCAAATTCTACCTCCCTTGCCTTGCCATCCCGTATTGATCTCACCAGGAACTTCCGCGAAAGGGCATTAACAGCCTTTATACCTACCCCGTTTAGACCCACTGACTTTTTGAAGGCTTTTGAGTCATACTTTGCCCCCGTATTCATCTTTGAAGCAACATCCAGAAGCTTACC
Source organism: Bacteroidales bacterium (assembly GCA_041686075.1). Taxonomy (GTDB): domain Bacteria; phylum Bacteroidota; class Bacteroidia; order Bacteroidales; family VadinHA17; genus UBA9300. The sequence goes on from JAWLEO010000033.1 coordinate 29,022, forward strand.
CAGCGGAATACCCCTTCCATAATCCCTTACGGACACTTCACGATCGGCAATGCCTATGTCAATCTTTTTCCCATTGCCCATCATGAATTCATCGATTGAGTTATCCGTCACCTCCTTTATCAGGACATATATACCATCATCCTGGGATGAACCATCACCAAGTTTACCTATATACATACCCGGCCTCAGCCGTATATGTTCCCTCCACTCAAGAGTCTTAATATGCTCTTCCGAATAATTAGCTACCATTTAAAACGGATTTTGGGCAAAGATAATCAAAAGCCGGACTGCTTTGTCAGCGATTTTTCAACAAAAAATCAATGCGAAAATAGTACTTTATTGTTGAAATTCCATCTGGTGATGATTATATTCTGTCTATCAATGTGTTACTAAAATAAATTTTTGTTTAAAAAAAGCGGGGATCTGCATTAAATGATGCCCATCTGCTTCATCAGGATGGCTGCATTCATCCTTGTTGTCATCCCATCTCGCAATATGTAGTCAAATTTCACCTCATCACCTTTATACATTTCTCCGTTCAATGCGGCCGGAGACATAAGCCATTCTGCCAGGAAATGTTTACCCTTCCCCGTACATGTCCTGTTAAGGTGTTGGAACAGTGAATCACTTCCGAAAAGATCAATGCATGTCTGTTTCATATTCTTACTATCATTTTTTCACCAGGTCAAGCGCTTTTACGCCGAAAATTACGTTTTTACCCTGGTAATATTCACCACTGCTGTCGAATTTCCATGTCCATTCCGCTGGACGCTGCCCACGGGGGAGTGCTGTGTAAAGCAAACTCTTATGTCCTGTTGTTTTATCCCACTGCCCCCTTCCCCTGAGGTACCTGTTGATAATACCCTGCTGATCGGCTTTATAACCAAGCTTCCTGAGAATTTTTTTATTTACTTTTTTTACTGTCATCTTGCCTTAGTTCTTCCAGGGCTTTTTGCATCATTGACTGAACGGCTGATGCCAGCTGATCGGGATCATCACTCACAAATTCAGAAGGATAAATTGGCTTCAAAATTTTCATTTTTAGTTTATGCCCCGAGCTGAAAATAAATCCTTTTCTGGGTAATACATTTCCTGTACCGTCAATTAATACGGGTAACAAGGGGGTGCTTGTATTTAAAGCCAGCCTGAAAGCACCACTCTTGAATCGTTTTATTTCATTGTCAGGAGATCGGGTTCCTTCGGGAAAAATAAAAACCGATTCTCCTCTTTTTAACACTTCCTCTGATTTTGCCATCATCTTTATTACACTTTCTTTATCACCCCGGGAAATTGAAATATAACCTGCGAGGAGCATTGACTGACCCAGTATAGGTACACGGAAATTTTCAACCTTCGATACCCACCTGTACTTCAATCCAAGGCATTCCACCACTGGAATGTCAAGTAAAGACTGGTGATTGGATATCATAACATAATTTCTTCCCTTTACATAATTTTCTCTTCCTTTTATCTCAAGTTTCCAGAGCGGACTTGCCCTGACCAGTACCCTTCCCTGTAATGACAGCCAGTGATGGACAAGGAGGCTTCCTTTACCGAAAGGCGCCGCCAGAAGCCACATCAATATGGTAAGAGGAAACATAAGAACTATGAATAAGACACTGAAAACCCAGGTAAATAACGATTTTATAAGATCCATACAAACTACATTAAAAAATTATATATCAGATCACTGTCTGATGTTAGTCCATTGCCTGTAATCACCCGAGCAATATCATCATAATTATGTCTTTTACCCCTTAATAAGTATTCAAGCTTCTTCCAGGTAGAAGGACCTGATAATTTGCATTCCCTTATTATCCCTTTTGATATTTCCATCTTAAGATCAAGCTGATATTCTCCTATACTGAAAGTCTTCGAAAAGGTATAGTCAGGCCCCCAGGCATAATTCCATTCCCATGTTCTAAATTTCTCTTCACTTATTTTCTTTATTTCCTTAATATCATTCTCCTTTAAGATATATGATTCAGAATTTGGACTGGTGAGTGACATATAATCGAGGAGCTTTCTTTTTAATTGCCCTATATCCTGTATACCACTCATCCTCTTCTCCAGGTTGCATACCCGGTCACGGTTCGACTGCACCGCCCTGCTGGTGATTTGCGCACCAGTTTTTTCCAGGCACCGGGTCATAAGCTCAAGGTCGGCTGAAAATAAGATCGTGCCATGGTGCAGAACCCTTCTTTTAAATACATGTTCTGCATTACCGGATATTTTGAGCCCACCAGTCCTGATCTCGTTTTTCTCCCCTGCACAGGCATCTATTCCCAATGTTTTCAGGAAAGCTATAATTGGCCTGGTGTAGGCAGAAAAGTTAATCTCTTTGCCTTCAGGGGTATTGCTTATAGAAGTATAGTTCAGGTTGCCCTCGTCATGGTATACTGCTCCCCCTCCTGAAATCCTCCTGATCAACGGTATATTCTCTTCCCTGAGGCACCTTGGATTGACTTCTTCCAGGGGGTTCTGATGTTTTCCTATCACTACTGATCTGGTATTTACATATACCATAAATATATCACCGGTGAAATTCCTGAATAAGTATTCCTCGGCAGCCAGGTTAAACCATGGATTAGAAGTCTTATTGTCGATTATCAACATTTTCTTTCTTTTCGGGCCTGAAAAAGTTAGAGTTATTTACCACCCTTTCATCGAGAAGCCTGAATATGGTCAGGAAGCCATAGGCCAGCAATGTTCCGAGTATTGCACCACCTATTATATCACCCGGATAATGAACTCCCAGGTATATCCTGCTGTATGAGACCAGTGCAGCCCAGAACAATATCAGCACGGTAAAGCACTTCTTTTTTAACAGTCCCAGGCTGAACACTGCAACTGCAAATGAATTGGCTGCATGGGAAGATACAAAACCATACATTCCGCCACATTTATCGTTTACAGTGTGAACCAGGCCTGCCAGTGCCGGCTCATGGCATGGCCTCAGCCGTTGAAAAACTTCCTTGAAAGCATGCACCGACAGTTGATCGGAAGCAGTTACTAATAGTATGACAATAGGTATTATCAGGAGTAATGTGCGCCTGTACTTTATTCCCAGCAACACCAGTATAAAAGCATACAGTGGCACCCAGGTTAGCTTTGCGCTTACCAGTACCATAAACATATCCCACCATGGCGAATGGATAGCATTAAGAATGAGAAACAGGTCCTGGTCAAGCTTTTCTATCATTTCATTATTTTCTTATTATGCGTTAAGCTCTGTCCATAGAATATCTTTCATGTTGTCGATCCCCATGCCGGAAACAGAAGAAATAAATATATAGGGTTTAAAATCTATCTCTTCACGTAATTCACTCATCAATTCATCATCCAGGAGGTCTGATTTTGTTATTGCCAGCACCCGGTTTTTATCAAGCAGCTCGGGATTATATTTCTCCAGTTCGCCAAGGAGCACCCTGTATTCATTCATTATATCCTTGCTGTCGGCAGGAACAAGGAATAGAAGTACCGAATTTCTTTCTATATGCCGCAGGAACCTGTCGCCCAGTCCCTTGCCCTCATGCGCCCCCTCGATGATACCGGGTATGTCAGCCATTATGAACGACTTATGGTCGCGGTAAGTTACTATACCCAGGTTGGGTACCAGAGTGGTGAAGGGATAATCCGCGATCTTGGGCTTTGCAGCCGACACCACACTCAGGAGGGTAGATTTTCCTGCGTTTGGAAAACCTACCAGGCCTACGTCGGCCAGTACCTTCAGTTCAAGTATAAACCAGTCTTCTTTCTCAGGTTCTCCCGCTTGTGCATACCTGGGTGTCTGTCGTACCGATGTCTTAAAATGAACGTTACCAAGTCCTCCCCTTCCACCCCTGAGAAGTATCTTTTCCTCCCCGTCAGTTGTTATTTCCATTAATTGATTCCCCGTTTCAGCATTTTTTACCACTGTCCCCAGAGGTACATCAAGGTATACATCTTTACCTTCGGCACCTGTCTTCATTGATGATCCTCCTGGCATGCCATTACCTGCAAATACGTGTTTGCGGTATTTAAGGTGTATGAGTGTCCACAATTGCTTATTGCCCCTCAGTATGACATGTCCTCCCCTTCCGCCATCACCTCCGTCAGGTCCCCCTTTGGGAACATATTTCTCCCTTCGCAGGTGTGCCGACCCGCTTCCGCCCCGGCCCGAGCGGCAGAAAATCTTCACATAATCAACAAAATTACTCTCCGACATACCATCTTAAATACATTCTTCTACCACCTTGCTCAGCCGGCTGAATATTTCCTCTATGTCACCCATACCATTCACCGGCTGGTATTTACCCTTGTTTTTGTAATATGTTATTACAGGCTCTGTCTTTTCCCTGTATACTTTAATCCGGTTTTCAATAACACTTACATCCTTATCATCCGCCCTTTCAGCCACTTCTGCCCTTAAAAGCAATCTCCTGACCAATTCTTCCTGTTCAACTTCTAGCATTAACATTTTACTTATTGAAGTATTCTTCTGGGCGAGTGTATCATCCAGTGCCCTGGCCTGGTCTACTGTACGAGGGAAGCCATCAAAAATAAAGCCTTTAGCACCGGGATTTGCATCGAGTCTTTCTGCGATCATCTGTATCACCACTTCATCAGGAACAAGCTCCCCTCTTTTCATGATACCCTCCACTTTCTTTCCCAGTTCGCTCTGTGCAGCCACCTCTTCCCTGAGCATGTCACCGGTGGAAAGATGTATAAGATTGAATTTAGATGCCAGCCTCACTGACTGTGTCCCCTTGCCGGACCCGGGTGGGCCGAAAATTAAAAAATTGGTCATTTCTATAAATTTATGTTATCTGTTAATTATCATTCCCGGCAATCCTGTATACCGACCTCAGGTTACGGCCGAGGCCATCGAAATCGAGCCCGTAGCCAATAACAAAGTCATTGGGGATCTCAAAGCCAAGGTAATCAATATTGTACGAACCCATATATGCCTCGGTTTTGAGCATCAGGGCAGCCACCTTTATATCTTCGGCTCCCTGGGCCTTAATATATTGCAGTGCCTCTTCGAGAGTTTTCCCTGTATCAACAATATCCTCAAGGATAATTACCGTTTTGTTTGCCAGTTCTTCATTAAGTCCTATAAGCCTTTTTATTTCCCCTGATGACTTCAGGCCTTCATACGAGGCTAATTTTATAAATGAAAGATTCACATTCATGCCAATATTCCTGAGCAGGTCAGCGGCAAAAACATAGGCTCCGTTGAGTATACCCAGGAAGAGTATGTTCTTACCCCTGTTATCATTTTCGATATGCCGGGCCATTTCTTTTACCTTTCCCTGGATCACCTCTTCTTCCAGAAATTTTTCAAAGGTTTTTCCTTTAATATTTACCTTATTCATATAAAGGGCTGATGATGGATTTTAAGTATTGATGCGAAAATATAAAATATATGCCTTATTTTTGTTTTAAACAAAAAATAAAAAACAGCATAACATGAAGCCAAGAGTAAGCATTATTATGGGCAGCACATCCGACCTTCCCGTGATGGAGAAAGCAGCAGCGATACTTAATGAATTCAAGATACCCTTCGAGATTAATGCCTTATCAGCCCACCGTACGCCTGATGAAGTAGGAAGATTTGCCAGGGATGCAGCAGGCAGGGGAATAGAAGTGATAATTGCAGCTGCGGGGATGGCAGCACACCTGCCCGGGTTCATTGCGGCAATGACTCCCCTGCCCGTGATAGGTGTACCTATTAAAGCTTCACTTGAAGGCCTTGACTCACTGCTTTCAATAGTACAGATGCCGCCGGGCATACCCGTAGCAACTGTTGGCATTAATGCTGCACAGAACGCCGGCATCCTGGCGGCCCAGATCATTGCGGGAAGCGACAAGGATGTTAAGAGCAGGCTTGGCAAGTTTAAGGATGACCTGAAAGCCAAGATCGTCAAGGCCAACCAGGACCTGGGCGAGGTAAAGTACGAATTCAAAACTAATTAATAAGGCAACACGGAGGCGCATGATTTTGCGCCTCTTATATCAAAACCCTGCCGGAAGTGCAGGACTTTCCACCTATTGTATATAAACAACCGCCGGAGGCGGTAAATAGTAATAGCCGCAGTCCCACCTGCTGTCAAAATACCCCCTCATATCACACCGCCGGACTGTGTCCGACGTAGTACTGGGGATCCAGGACGAAGTCGGAGGCGGTGAATAGAGGATAATTTCCTGTGCTGGTAGAATTTATCCTACCATTCATAAGGTCCTCTCAGAAAATTTTTATCTGCTGGATTTTCTCAATATCTTGTATTTGAAATAATAACCAAGCTCTGATCAGGACCTATGAAAATAATTATTATCCTGGTAATACCTGTTATGTTATTGTCATGCAACAGAGTTACCGAACAGGCGGAGGAGCCTGAGTATGACCGTGACAAGTTTTTTGTTGTTGATTATGAATCAATACTGGAAAACAAATCAACAATCTCCCTCAGCGAAATGGCGGATGATATTGAATACATTCCCCTTGAGACAAATGATGAATGTCTCCTGCGATCAGCAGCAGAATACTTTTTTACCGATGATTATATATTTGTAGATAATGTCGAATATATTCTTCAATTCGACAGGAAAGGTAATTTTATCAAGCAAATAGGAACACCCGGCAGGAGACCCGGTGAGATCGGACTTATAAGGATTTTGTCTGTTCTCGACAAGCATGAACAGCTGGTTGTGCACACCAACTGGGCCTGGAAATTATATTATTTCTCATATGACGGTGATTTTTAAAAATCCGTTAAAGTAGCTGACACGTGGAGAATAAAAGCAATACAGGATGATCGTTTTGTTAATCTTGACTTCTGTGCCAATGGTTTTGAAGATTATATGTTTGCACTAGTAAATACCTCCGGTGACACCCTGGATGTCGTAAACAATCACTATAAATGGGAAAACACAACCGGACGGGTAATGACAATGACATACAGTTTGTTTGTTCCTTTCTACTTTTATGATAATACTATCTCCTTCAAATCGATGCATAATGACACTGTATATACTGTGGCGGGTGATTCAATAAGACCGGGATACCTGGTTGATCTCGGGAAGTATCAGCTTCCCCAGAAAGACAGGATCGAAGTGCCTTCCTCGGAAGGCTTCGAGGGATTTGCCGAAAGAAGTAAAGCTTACAGGTTCTGTTCGGTATTTGAATCTGATGAAATGCTTTTTATATCCAGCTCAGATTACCAGGATGATATACAGTATAATATGATCTACGATAGGCCTGGAGCTTCGGGCCGGCTGCTTGTTGACAACCAAAATGATCCCGGCAGCATTATTAACGATATTGACGGCGGACCCGATTTCTGGCCAAAGGGAACGGTAAATGACAGTACCTTATACATGCCAATCCTTCCGCTTGATCTCAGGAACAAAGATCTCAGGAATAAGCTGTTAAATGCTGAAGTGACTGATCCTCAAAAGAAGGATGAACTTATAAAAATGATCGACAGCCTTGATGAAAACGACAATCCCGTTCTGATGGTTGTGAGCTTGAGATAAAAGCGCAAGGTTTTGCGCCTGTACAAGCCAATAAAATAAAATCATGAAACCACAATCTGATCTGAAACCTGCTAAATACCTGTTTGCATTACTGGTCCTTTCTTTCACTTTTTTAATATCCTGCCGGGACGATGATAAACAGAGAGAATTTGCCAATATAAGCTTTACCCCGGATAAATTTATTGAAAAGGAGAATGTTCTGCTCGACACCATAGTTCACAAAATTGAATATGTTATACTGGAATCAGGTCCAGGTTCTTATATAGGTAGAATAACTGCTTTGTCTGTTACTAATGATGATATATTGGTATTGCAGTTCCTTTATGATGGAAAAAGTATGTATTCATGGACAGATATCAGGAATGACAAGACAATAATCCCGGTATTAAACAATGAGGATAAGTCCTATGGATTTGCCCTGTCGGCCTTTCCCGTCTATCCTGACAGAATTAACTTTGCTAATGGGCACTTATTCGGGATTATCCAGCCTTCCGATGTCATGGAATATTTTGATAAGGATGCAGAGGACATCCCGGCTGATCTTAAAACAAAACTGAAAAACATAACAATCGATCATAACCCGGTGATCATGTTGGGTAAGTCCTAATACTTTGATAATATGAATTACAAGTCTCTTATTATAGCTATTCTGATTGCAGCTATTTTATTACTCACAGGATGCAAAAAAACAGATACTTCCGATCTTATTTCCTTCGATGTTGAGAATACAAAGGCTATAACTGTTAATTTGGATGATATTTTTGAAATTGAAAGGATAGTGATTCTGGAAGAAATCGATATTATTTCCGATTCATTAGATAAATCTACATTGCTTATCGGAGAAGCAAAATGGTCTGACTCTGTTGAGGTAAAAAGTGTTTATAATGAATTGCTCCTTAAAACCCAAAAACTACCTTATATTACAGGGAAAAAAATTCTTCCCGTTCTATTCCTTAAGAGGCATTACGCAAATGTTCCGGAGGATATACAGATTATTACACCTGAGGATATAATAAAAAAGTAGAAGAAAATAGGTTTACTGTCCTGTTCAAATAATAAGAAGTTTTAGGTTTCCATTATGGGGGACAAACAAAACCACACTTTTTGTTGGATAATCTTGTTTAATAAGAATTATAAAAATTACAGTTAATGGTTACACAAATAGAAATAAGACTGAGCGGTTATTCACGCGGATTTTATTTAATAACGGACTTGATAGAACAAAAACTTCCCGATTTACCTGAAACAGGATTATTGCATTTGCTTATCAAACACACCTCAGCAGGATTAACATTAAATGAAAATGCAGACCCGTCAGTTCGTGATGATTTTGAAAGTTTCATTAATAAACTCATTCCGGAAGACCATCCGGTGTACACCCACGTATTTGAAGGCAGTGATGACATTCCTGCACATATAAAGAGTTCATTATTTGGAGCAGAACTGACCATCCCCATAACCAAATACCGCCTGAATTTGGGTACCTGGCAAGGGATATATCTATGTGAATTCAGAAATCATGGTGGAAGCAGAAGCATCTTAGCAACAATAGTTAGTTAGTATTACTGTTTAACATATGTATTAATATACATTAGCTATGATATGTCATCCAGGCTAAAGTCGATTTCCTCAAAATGATCCGTCATCACCGTGAGCAGGCTTTCATCCTCCCCTGCGCATGAAAGCAATAGGATTATACCACAGAAAATTAAATATCTAATAATATTTTGACTTTTTGATTTCATAATTCTCCACCTAAACACCCCCTTGTTTTTTATGCCCTTGGGAGGGCAAGCTATAAATTACGTATTCCTTAGAATTTTTTTATAAATTTAAATATATCTTAGATCCTTTGAAATTCATATTTAGGATTTATTAATTTTATCTGATTATCAGTATTCTAACTACATAAATAATAACATTTTTAATAAACTTTCCTATTTTTATCAATTTTTATTATTATATTTGTTTATATTTAAGTAGTATGACTACCAAAAACGAGACAAGATTAAAAAAGCTATTTAGTTTATTACAGCCCGGTAAAATAGTTACAGCCTCATGGCTGGAAAGTTTTGGCATATCCAGAGACTTGCAGAAGTACTATTTGGAGAGTGGATGGCTAGAAGCTTTGGGGCGTGGTGCATATAAAAAACCGGGGCATCCAGTTGAGTGGCATGGCGCATTAAACGCAATACAGGAACAGATAAAAACCAAAGTTCATGTGGGTGGATTAACCGCTTTATTGTTGCAAGGATTCAGTCACTACTCCCGGATGAGTAATGAAACAATATACCTGTTTTCTCCCCGGAAAGAGAATTTGCCAAAATGGTTTACCGATTATAATTGGAAAGTTGCGATTGAACATAAAAAAACTTTATTTCTTCCCGGAGAATTAGGAATAAAAAGCATAGAAATAAACCAAAATACAGTGTTATCATCTGTGCCGGAACGGGCAATAATGGAATGTTTATTCCTTGCTCCACAAAAAATGGACCTTGTAGAATGCTATTATTTGTTTGAAGGATTGGTCAATTTAAAACCCAGTCTTGTTACTGAACTCTTAGAAAACTGCAAGTCTGTTAAAGCAAAGCGTTTGTTTTTATATATGGCAGACAAGGCAAATCACCAATGGTTTAAATTCCTTAATTTAGAAAAGGTGGATATAGGAACAGGAAACCGAAGATTGGTTGATAAGGGTGTATTTCAGTCTAAATATTTAATATCAGTGCCCAGAGAATTAGCAGAAGTATGATATTACCAGCATATAAAGCACAAGTAGATCTATTATTGAGGGTTATACCATATGTAGCCAAAGAAGAAATATTTGCATTAAAAGGAGGTACGGCAATAAACCTTTTTGTGAGAGATATGCCCCGTTTATCGATTGATATTGATTTAACATACCTGCCTTTGGATTCAAGAACCATTGCCCTGAAAAATATTCAGGACGGATTGAATCGCATAAAAAGCAAGCTTGAAAAAAATATTCCCGGCGTTAAAATTCAAACAGTATCACTAAACAAAGGACCTGATGTAAAACTAAATTGCCAGGGCAAGAATGCCCAAATAAAAATTGAAGTAAACACAATTATGAGGGGCAATGTGTTCCCCACCCAGTTATTAAAGGTAGCTGCTTCTGTGCAGGATAAATTTGAAAAATTTGCCGCTATACAGGTTGTATCAATGGCCGAATTATATGGTGGCAAAATATGTGCAGCCATCGACAGACAACATCCCCGTGATATGTTCGATGTGAAATTATTGCTTGAAAACGAGGGATTCACAGACGATATCTGGCAAGGTTTCAAAATTAGCTTGATCAGTCACTATAAACCCATTAATGAGTTACTTTCTCCAATTTTAAAAGATCAAAAATCAGCCTTTGATAACCAGTTCTCAGGGATGACAGGCGTCCCATTTACCTACGGTGATTATGTGAATACCAGGAAAAAGTTAGTAGAAACCATAGCGAAGAAACTGACCGAAAATGACAAAAAATTCCTGTTAAGCTTTGAGCAGGGTGAACCGGACTGGAAATTTTTTCCAATACCCGTTTTGAGAGACCTTCCTGCAATCAACTGGAAATTAATAAATATCGGTCAGCTAAAAGAGAGAAATCCAAAGAAATATGTGCAGATGGTAAATAACCTGGAGTCAATCCTAAATATAAAGGATTAGTATCTGCAATTTTAAAAAATTAAACTAAAACTCTAAACTTAATAAGCTAGCCGCTAAGTGTATAATAGTCTGAAATCTGAAAAAACACAATCTTCCTGTATTCTTCAGCCACCGCTCTTTTTAAGTGTGGCAACAACTACAACAGGATTGTCATCCTCTCTTATGTCGCCAAAAGCCCGGAGATGTTGCGGCAGCATGGATGCCTTTTCAGGGTTGCTGTCAAACCACCGCCTTACTTCCAGGGCAGGTATAAGTGTTACAAACTCGTCATTCCTGTTTATGTAAAAGTTTTTGTCTGTTCCTATTGGCACAAAATCATCCAGGTCGTTCACAAAGCCTGTACAGCGCGCCCTGGAAAACCGGGTTTGTCTGTAAAAGTCAGGATCCGAAGGCATATTACATACCTTCGTTTCTTTCTTTACTTTATCATAATATGCAAGGTTAAAGAAATTATCAATGCTTACCGTGAATATCAGGAATGCTGAAGACTCATGCATGGTATTGACCTGGAAATATTTTGGATACTCCGATGTATCAGCTGATATTCGCATGTGGTAAGGGAATAACAGTTCGCCCATGTTAATACGGTGCCTGGGTTTTATTTGCTTATAATTAACATCAAAGATCGTATCTGTGTGTTCCTCGTAAAATCGGACTGTGTCGCCTGCATTAAAAAACTTTCCCTTATTATTTGATATGGTAAAAGTATTTAAGTCCTGATAACCTGTACAGGTATTATAGTTTGGAAATGATTTGATGAATTTATCATCCCGGTCAAAGATAACAAGCTTTTCAGGCAGATTACCTGACAGGTTGTCGGCATATCCCGCATACAATGTGTCGTCAAGAGGCCAGAAACGGCTTATTGGAAGCTCATCTCCATCCTGGTTAAATAAGATGGGTTTACTTACGGTCTTAACTATTTCACCGGTAAAATCATGTGCATAATAAACTTGATAATTGTTTGTATCTCTCTTATTAGATCCATAACTGACAAAAAACAAGTCATTGTCCCCATCATAAATATTTGTTGTGTGAGAATACTCACCAGGTCCTCTTCCAAAGGATGAAATTTCATAAAGGAATTTGCCGCTATGCCTGCTGAAGACATATATTTTCCTGAACCCAATAAAAAGAATGAGGCTATCCTTTACATTTACCAGGTGTGGGTCATTCAACATGAATTCTTCTCCGGTTTCCAAACGGATATATTCGATGTCAGAAGCGATATTACTAACAGGTACTTCTGATCTCCCCCGGTAAGCACCATAAAGATCAACTTCTTCAAGCTTTTTGAATGATTGGTTTTTGTCTGCACAGGAAGAAAACAGCAATAAAAGTCCAGTAACTGTTATAACTATAAGAAGATATTTCTGTTTATATAAGTCCATCTGATTATTTTAAACGGACCCTAATCTATGGTATCCAATTATCTATAAAAATGTAAATTTAAAATTAATTATAATAAAACTAAATATTTAGTTGTTTATATTTGCTTGTGATTAATAATCGATCTTCACCCACAGGTGTGACTGTGGTTATTACTATTTACCCACTCCGTGGGTGTTATATTCCGGTGTGCCACTTTACCACCGGATGAAACCATGAATAAACCAAACCCGATCGAACGGTTTAACGATTGCTCGCTCCCACTAACCGCAATCACCAGCCGTCCCGAGTCATCAAGGAATTTCCACCGCCAGAATATGTTACACTTTTATTGTTCAATTCCCCATATTTATACTATGTAATGATTGATATAGTAATTATATATATGG
>JAWLEO010000034.1:0-41110 GCA_041686075.1 Bacteroidales bacterium
GTTTTGAGTATCTATTATATAAATATAGTGTTAAGATAAATTATCTTAATTAAGTACTTTTTTCTAAACTGCATTCCTGAATATTTCATACCGCTGATCCAGCCTGTCCCTGTCGGGCCAATGTTTTTTATGTGATGGCAGAATTATTTTTTTATCCTCAAGTGACTGAATACCATATTTAAGCATTGGACCGTCAATCTCTTCCAGTATGTCTCCTCTTATCTTAATAATATAATCAGGTGTTATGCCTATGATGTTATTGTCAAATGCTGCATGGTGTATCTTGCATAAGGACAATCCATTCTGGATTATTGGCTGTCCTAATTCTTCAGGGTCCGGAATAATATGAGCAGCGTCCAGTAATTCCCTGTGCCGGAGACGGCACAATGCACACTGATTTTGATATGCGGTAAGTACTTTTTCCCTGAAAGATCTCTGATGTAACCTTGTTTTTATGGTTGAAGTCAGATATGATCTTCTGACATATACTTCTTTCTGATCCTGAAGTTCTTCTTCAGTTAAATACCTTGCTTCATCTACGGCTACTATAAAAGTCAATTTTTCAATGTTATCCCCAACAATATAACTTGGCCAGGCAGCTAGATATTTCCCTTTAGCAATAGCGAGAAAATATATTAATGGTACTTGCTTATTCATTGCTTCACGAAGACCTAAATTGTCAGAGTGGTGAGGATCATTGCCTCTGTAGCGGTAATTAATGAAATTATCCTTTGTTATTTCATCCTTATATGGACTTTCTGATGTAGTTGTTATTGAAATGGGTAATTCTATAGATTTAGGTTTCCAGATACCTTTAGGTCCCATCAGCGTTATACGTTTCCCTTGGTATATGAACCCTTCTTCCAAAACATTTCGTGGCAGAATCTCATCCTCAAACAACATGACCTGTTGTTCCAGCCATTGAAAAGCCGCTAAACGGATATGGTTGTCCATGATAGTATTTACTGTTATCAGGATACAATTTATTATAATTTTCAGATACTTACAAGAAATCAGAAGTATACTTTGGTGTGGTGTGGAAGCATTTATGTGAATAAATGGCCTTAATCTGCCAAGTGCCAAAGGCATCACCCTTCGATGCGTTCGGTGACCCTCGCTGACTCGGGCCGCCTCTCTTACTCAGGGACCTTGGGGTAGTGGAATGATTAGGCTATTATCTTAGAATTGCATTAGTAATCCGAGTGCAGGAGTGCATGGTGCGGGGGTCTTCTTACACTTTTGTTCAGGTGGTACCTTACCATGGCTTCCAATTTCTTTCGCGGCATACGGTACTTCGATTAATCAGCCGGTGATACTACCAGGTGAATCGGAGTCCGAGGGCGCCGCCCCAGCCCAGGCCATTCACTTCACCCAGGAAATCCCAGATGGGCCTTGAATCAAGGCTCACAAGGATGGGGAGGTCTTTAAAATCATACTCTATACCGATCTGGCCACCAAGACCTATGTTAATTGTGCTCGTATTATCATAGTTGTCGATAGCAAGACTTGCACCGGGTCCCAGGTACCAGTTAAACCTGCCCAGAAGATTCCAGTTCCAGTGGTACATGCCTATCAGGGCCAGCCTGTTAATATCTCCGCCGTAGCCGAAGCTTGCATCGAGTTCCAGCCTGTTTTTTTCATTAAGACCTTTCTGGAAAGATAACTCCGCACCATTGAAATTATCACCGCCGTAAACACGAACTCCAAGTGCATATGAATTTACCTGTGCAGCAGCTATAGTGCCAGTAACAATTATGACGAGGAATAATACCAGTTTTTTCATGATCAATATCTTTAATTTAACCTTATCATATAAATTTTCGTAGATATCAATATCCAGAGTGATTACTATAGTCACCTATAAATCATAAAGATAATATTTTATCAGGTAAGATACACAGGCACACCTGGAATAAGATCAATACCGGATTTTGGAAAACAGGCTAAGGAATGCTGGTATCGCCTCACTTAATTTCACCTTATTCCCCGGTGGGACTTAATTGACCTGTAGAATAATTTTTAACTACCGGCTGCGTTAATTAAAGAGGGAGTATGATATTCTAAAAATTTGACCATTAATAAAAAATGAAAAAATTGCGCTACAGGTATGTATTGATTGTTGCATTGATGGCATTGTTTGTTAATAAAGGCATTTGCCAGAGAACCCTTCCGGATGAACTTCTTACAAACACAATAGAGGGACAAATTGAATATTTAGAGGAACGAACCAGGATTTATGAAGACTACCGGGCAATAAGGGAGGATATGTTCCAGAAAATCAATAGTAATGTTATGGATTCTCTTACCGCATATAAGAACGAAATTGCCGGTTTAAACAATAGTATCTCATCATTGAACAGTGTAAATGATTCCCTTAATAATTCACTTGGAGAAACAAAATCCAGCCTGGAAGATGTCACCCGGACTAAAAATAATATAAGCATCTTTGGCATGGAAATCAACAAGGTGGCCTATAATTCGATTATGTTGACAATCATCGCAGGATTGATAGTCCTGCTGGTAATCGGCTTTATGGCGTTTAAAAGGAACAGGTATATAACTGTCAAAACCAGAAATGAATTAAAGGAACTTAAGGAGGAGTTTGAAGAATATCGACAGTCATCCAGGCGGGCCCGGGAAAAAATGACAATGGAACATTTCAGGGAAATAAAAAAACTGAAGGAGTCCTGATCATATAGCTGCCAGTTCCCTTCGCCCCGTATCTTTCTTTGATCAGGAAACAACTAATAGTGCAATTGTAATTAAGAGTATCTTTTTCATAATATTAAAATGTGCACGATAGCTAATTGACTGGTTAATAACAATTGTGGAATTATTGTGCTATGCAGCTGGTGTTGGATGTTATTGCGGGGTGGCCTTTGTAAACCGAGTGCCAAAGGCATCACCCTTCGACTGATAGCTACCTTATTGGCAGGCTACTGCTATATATTGACTGTTTACTCTGCACTTGCTTTATTACCCGCTGAGCTCAGGGACCTTTAGTCTCTGGAATGATTTGGCTATTGTCGCAGGATGACCTTTGTCAACATTTATCGAAAACCGCGTCAAATTAGTGTACCTATTAAGCAGGGTGCAATTTCGCAGAAACGTATGCGACTCACTAGTAGCAGGATACCCAAATATGGCGATTAACCCAAGGTCCATGAGCTCAATCGGCAAGACATAATAATTAGAGTAAATAGATGCAAATTTGTAATAACCTGCCCTTGATACAGCTAACAGTCGAAGGGTGTTGCACCTTGCAGCTAGGTTTATATGTTTCTCTTTATTCCTGGACAGTTATATATTCCGGGGTGTTGCCTTCGGTGCCGCTGTGACCGTTGCCTGAAATATCCGAAACGGAATCAGCATCGATGTCAGTGGCAAAGAAGAGGGCTGCTTCGGGTGCTATGTAACCATCATAGCCGGATATCTCAGAAGTGCTCAGTGTTCTCTGCAGCCAGGCCTGGTGGGCTATTATAATGCTTGATTCAGAGTAAAGCTCACCCACATCGTTTAAGGGATCACTCTCCTGTCCTCCCCAGAACATGTTATTGTTATTGTTGCTATCATCCATTGGCGCCATGCTTTCCTGCCCCACGAGGGAGCCGTCGACATATAATTCAAGCTCCTGTGCTGTTGAACTATACTGGAGGCAAATGGTGTACCATTGGTCGGGATTAAAGGTGCCATCATATCTTACCGATACCCACCCGTTTTTCATGCACCACGTGCTTATCCTTGTCTCTGAAATCCTGATCGCGATATCGCCTTCCAGGTCTTCCCAGGCCTTGCCCCTGAAGAAGTGCCAGCCCCCATCATTGTCAGCACCGGCCGGCATCTTTACCTTTTCTATAATGGACCAGTCGGTACCGGCGGTAAAGCCTTCAAACGTACCGAAATCAATATAATCTTCATCATCTTCATTAAGGTAAACAGCATAATAAGAATCGCCGTTATTATTTCCCTCATCCTTGGTGCAACTGCTCATCAGTGTTGCAAAAAATACTGTTATAATCAATGTGCAAAGCAAATTGTAAGTTTTGAAGTTTCTCATAGTGCTATATTTTGGATTTAAAGATTCAGCCATGTAAACGGTGAAGCTTGTATTGCGGACCGCAATGTATATAACGCAGAAGTACCATGCAATATTTTGTGATGAAAGATGAAAGGAAGTATTAATTATGAATTGGTAGGTGGTAGCAAGGAATGGAGGGGGTAAGATGAGATGCGAGAGGCGATATGCGAAATGCGAGACGAAGTGAAACGGAGTCCCTGACCGACTGGAAGGAGCGTCAGGGATGCGAAAGAGCAGGGAGCAGGGAGCAGGGAGCAGGTAAGTATTAATTATTATTTATGAGTTATGAACTGGTAGCTGGTAGTAAGGATTGGAGGGGGTAAGGTAAGAGGCGAGATGCGAAATGCGATATGCGAAAGAGCAGGGGGCAGGGGGCCCGCCTATGCCAGAGGCTACGGCGGACAGAGCAGGGAGCAGGTAAGTATTAATTATTATTTATGATTTTTGATTCGGCTCCAGGGAGATACTTGCTTGTGGTGTTCAGGGTTTAGAAATACAATTCCCTGAAGCGGTGTACCGTGTTCAGCAAATAATCATCCAGCTTTTCTTCGGCAATTTTGACCATGTACGGGGGTATGTCTTTATAATAGGCTTCTGCAATTGACCCTGTGATGCATGCCAGGGTGTCGCTATCGCCGCCAATCCATATAGCTCTGCGGATGGCATCCTCAAAGCTGCCCGACGACAGGAAGCAAATTATTGATGCCGGGACAGTATGCTGGATTCCTTATATTTCCTGCCGCTCACAATGGCATCGGCAACTGCTATTGTCAGGACCGTGTCATCGGTAAAGGTCGACCCTCCTGGGAATAAGTCGAAGTCAGCTTTTATCGCATTCTTGAATTCGTATGTCGATCCGGCGATGTCGCCTATTATTGCTCCGTACATATGCTTTAAAGGTTGAATAAGGTCCCGAAAAAGCTTTTGCTTTTTCGAGGATCCTCGTATCGAAGATACGGGATTGAATAAGGTTTTTGGGACGCTAGTCATAATTAAAATACCTCATTACAGCGGGGAGGAGGATGTCGCGGTAAAACAGGCCCGGAGGTGATTGCCTGAGCCCGCTGTGCATTGAACCTACGTTGGCTAAAGAAACGACTATTATATCAGTGCCTTCTATCCAGTACATCAATGCGGTGAAGCCCAGTGTTCCCCCGGAATGTCCCATAAAATCCTTGCCATGGATATAATCTTCAATCATGGAAATACCCTGCATATACTTCCTCCGTGAATCAGTACCTTCCGCCGGGGGGTAGTAAGTAAAGTGTTCCTTTTGCATTGAATCCCCCAGTAGTTCGCCGTCGCGTAAGGCCCGGGCCCAGCGCACCAGGTCGCATGCAGTGGATACCATTCCACCGGCTGCCCATTCCGGTGAAAGATTGCCGGCCGTCGATTCAACCAGGTAAGGTCTTATCTCAGGAAAATCTTTATGCACGCCGGCTGTCTTTTCAAACTGGGGCGTAGCGTAATGGTAATGGTGAACGTATCCTCCAGGTACCTCTTCAAAAGATTCGAGATAGGTGTTATCTATATTAAGTGGTTGAAATACCCGCTTCCGTATCTCTGTCATGACATCATTACCCCTAACAGCTTCAATGATGAGGCCAAGGATAGTGTAATTGGTATTTGAATAGGAATACCTTTCGCCCGGTTCAAAATCTGCCCTTGTGCCCTCCGTGGAAACGTATTCAAGTGTTTCTTCCTTGCCCCAGCTATGGTCCAGGTCCATCTCTTCACCCCGTCCTTTCCTTATCCAGTCGGCCCGGAATTCCCATGTAGGTATACCGCTCTGGTGGTTTAACAATTCTCTCAGGCTTGCACGATCGGTATTGGGCACCGCCATAACAATCTCCTGGTCGAGGTAATCGGCAGGCACTTTGTCCAGGTCGAGTTTGCCTTCCTCAACTAATTGAAGAATAACTACTGCAACAAAGGTCTTTGTTATGCTCCCGATACCGAATTTATCACCACTTTTTACCTCTTCTCTTGCAAGAAGGTCACTGTAGCCGGCTGTTCCTGTCCATGCAATACTATCTCCCTTGCCGATAGCTACTGAGATACCGGGGATTCCAAGTACAACTCCATTTACAAGGGCCTCGTTAAGCACTTCTTCGTCATAAGTATTCCCGGTCTCCTGGTAATTGGCCCTGGCACAGTCTGCAGAAGCAATAAGCAGGATAAGTGCGACGGTAATTACAGGGAAGGAATTTTTTACCACATTGCCAGAATTCATGATTTTCTTTTTTTGGTTAATATTAAATGAATTCATAATTGTATTTTTCAAATAAGATACAGGCTTCCGTGATTATTTTCCTGAAATTCTCCAATGGCCTGTTCAATAAGCCTATAAATAAAATTTCCTTTTCCGGGATTACCAGGTAAATTGAAAGAAAGCCTCCCTGGCTGCCGGTGTGATAAATAAACTCGGTATCGAAAGTACGCTGTCCCCTGAACAGGTAATCCTGGTCGAGGAACCAGGAAAAACCAATAAAAGGGTTAACAGTATCGGCCCAGTTCGAGGGATAGAAGACAGTCCTGGACTTCTCGATTAATTCCTCTTCTAAAAAGACATTATTCTGAATGGCATTTTCATACTTTGCCAGTTCAAGTACAGAACTCCACACGCCGCCATTGCCAGCGGCAGTAAATTTAGGACACTCACCGTAGTCGTACTCCTTGTAGACAGAATCTTCTTTTATGTAAGCATGGGCGACACCTGATTCGGGATGGGGTCCTTCGGTTATGGTGCTGGCAGTCATTCCCGAAGGAATAAAGATATTATCAGTGATATATTCCTGCCATTTCAGTTCTGCAACCTGTTCTATTATCAGGGCAAGTCCGTTGAAGGCCGGATTGGAGTATTCGTATTTTTCACCCGGCTCAAAATTCAAAGCCTTAAGCCTTTTTAGCGGCTCAAAATTTTCAATGTCGTTGGCCGTAAGGTAGAAAATACTATCACCGTAGTTGTCCCTGATGTCAGGTAAGCCTGATGTATGGCTCAGCAGATGTTTTATTCTAACCTTCTTGGCAATCCCGGGATTGTCAAAGTCAGGGAAATATTCATATATACTATCGTCCAGCGATACCAGTTTCTCCTCTACCAGCTGTAAGATTCCGTAGGCCACGAAGGTTTTTGAGATAGATCCTATGTTGAATAGGGTGGTGGGAGTAATCTTTTCTTTTGTTTCCAGGTCTGCCAGGCCGAAACTTCTAAGGTAAACAATACTGTCTCCTTTTTTAACCAAAAAAGAACCCCCGGGCTCATTCTTTGAGAATTCTTTTTCCAACAGAGAATCCAGTTCAGATTCCAGCTTGCTCTGTGCTTGTTTCGGATTACAGGCAACCAGGAATAAGATGCTGATAATGAATATTATGTATTTCATAAGCTGATTATTGGTCAGTAATCTGGTAATGGATATGCAATTTATATTATAGCTGGGGAATAAACAAGGGATTGTAGCACAGAGCACAGAGCACAGAGCACAGAGAGCCCACCTTCGCCAGAGGCTACGGTGGACAGAGCCCACCTTCGCCAGAGGCTACGGTGGACGGGGCCCACCTTCGCCAGAGGCTACGGTGGACGGGGCCCGCCTTCGCCCTTCGGGCTATGGCGGACGGAGCAGGGAAGTAGAGGCGTGCTTCAGTGTGTCTCAAGGGAATCTTGCAGGGAGGTTAGAATTGGCAACCGTAGAGCCGCATGGTTTTTACGTCTCAATAGAATTTTGATTTGAGCCTCAAATCTAATCCCTTACGCATCGTATTGCCAGGCCGCTTTTTTTATGCTTATAGCGTTGTTCTGCAGTGCTAGTATGGCAGTAAAGGGACACGGCACCGGCAAAATAGTCGTCGAATTCCGTGCTGCTCCACCAGGTAGCACTGTAGCCAATTTCATCAAAGCCGCCCATGAAGGTGCGATACCCTGACGGAAGGCCTTCGAAACCATAACTGTCATCGGCCCCGGTATTGGGGCTATCCCAGCGGGGATGTGAATGAGGTTCGGTACTGGTGCTTTTCATCTTACCACCTGCATCATCCTCTCCTCCGAGGTAGGTAATAAGTTCTTCCCAGTCATCATCGGTGGGCACGTGCCAGCCAACAGGACACAGTCCACGGGGGTCGGCAACCGCGGCCCAGCTATATAGCAAGCCATAGGCGCCAATAACCTCCTGCTCGGTATCGAGTCCGTCTATGAGGTAATCGGGATAAAGGGCATATACGGGGTTAGCAGCGGCACTCTGCCATTCGACGTCATCAAGACCCCCAAGGATGGGTGTGCCATCCCGGAAACAGCCGACACGTAAATTCTCAGTCATCCAGAACTGGTTACCAATATGAATAGCCTTGTATGAATGCCCTTCCAGGTCTGTGACCGTTATTGGTCCGTTGTCTTCCTTCTGGCAGGCATATAATACCGTTATTACAACCGCCACCAGCATCGGCATAACAGCCCGGTGTTTCATTATTGTCTTCATAGTTATGTGTTTAGGGTGAATGGTTTATTTCAAATCAAATTTACACCATCATGGAAGTGAAGTCAAGTTTTTTTAATAGTTTATGTTTAATTATCCTTCAGATAATACCGGAAAAGCTTGAGGCGCTTACCTGTTTTCTCCATATCACAGATAAGGTTTTCCCGCTTATAGGGCGAGATTTCTTTGTAGAGATCTGTCAAACGTGGTTTCCGGCGGCAGGTGATACCATCCATATCGGATAATTATGGACTACCGGATAGTTGAAGCATCCTATTAAATAACTTATGATGGTTAATTGTGATATTTTAAGTACAGCAAGAAATACATGCCAGGATTTATTTACATATTAAATTTTTATTTTGATCTTTAAAAATCATCAACTTCCAAATTAAAAGATTTGAAAAAAGAAAAAAATGTTGGTGACCTAAAAGACAAGGTCAAAAGTAAAAAAGGCAAACAATGCATCTTTGTTGAAAGAAATCTGTTAGTCCATGCAATAATTGACAAGATCGAGTCATCGGATTGGGGAGTCAGGATTGTCCTGACTGATTTAGATTCAAGGGGCTTTACTGGTGAGATCATGAGAGATAAGCTAGGTAAAACATGGGATATTTCTGCCAGCTGGGATATATTTTCATATTCACCTAACAAGTGGAGTGCCAGATACCTCGATTGGATTATATATTTTAATCCTGTACTGGTAGAAACAACCTGCAAATACGCAGAAAAGATAGTGGATATGGATCTTACGGAGCGCTCCAGGTCTCTGGTTAATTGCATTTCATTGATTCAAAGGAGTAGCTTTCTAACGCCTATCCCGGATAAACATCTCTTTTCAGAAGGATGGATCGCGGTGGGGGGTATGGGTGAACCATGGGATGTATTTGGCACTTATGGTCATATCCCTTTCAAGTTTCTGCCAGCTGTAGATACCAGTTTGTTTGATAATGAATTTGAATGGTTGCCAGAGTTGGATGAGAAATGGGAAGAATTTATGATGGGTGAAGACCTTGGAAACACTTTCAATTCTCTTCGTGATTCAGCAAGAAATACAGGGATTGTGCTTCCAAAAGCATTCCTGGTATTTTTTGAATCGCCTTATTATCAGAATTGCATGATCTCTGCCACCGAATGTTATTTCGAACTGTCAGATAAAATTGTTGAAATACCGGGAGGCCAATCAGGTCATTTGATCCGATTCATGAATGACGGTCAGGATGTAATGCATTGGTATTTATATATTGATGGAGAAAATACTCACAGGGTGGTTGCCTCTAACTGGATGCTGGACAGTGAATATCCTATAGGTAAGAGCCTGGAAAGCAAGCTTGAAGATGCTATTGTTTGTGCAAATTCTTTTGAAGAATTTATATACCGTTTCTGGATTGAAAACAGGATCTGGATTTCCGGTGTATTTAAATTCCCGCGATCAAAAGTTGAAAATGAATATATAGAGGAAGCTTTAAGGAGGATAAAAAAATACTCGGATGAAGGTAGTTAAAGCCACGTTCTAATTGATTTGCCCCGGGGTTGAGGTTTAAAACATGGGCAGTATTATCAATAATTTTCTTTATTTACTTTGGTATTTTCCGAATTTCCAGATGAACCGATTTCAATAGATCCGGAATTATTCTGACAGCAGCTCGATCCCATTCTTTTACTTCCTCTGGAAGCTTTGACCAGCTTACCAGATATGGACTTTCTTTTTTACCCGCATTTTTTTTCTCTGCCCAAGTCCAACCCTCAAGCAATCTTTCAACATTCCATCTTCCATGTTCTATCTCTGCCAGTAATTCAATCTCATCACCGGTAAACGATACCAGATTGATTTCCCGGTCTGTAACCTCTTCTACCGTATATCCAATCATTTTTAGCTTATTAATCATGTGATCTGCCTGTTGGGCGCTGGATTCCTTGAAGCCATCTGACAATTCTTCCCAGGGCAACATTGCCGGATCATCTGTCGTGATACTATCCTGCTTGGTCCGACGATATTCCTCATGAATTTCTCTGGCCATTCTTTGCCGTAAAGTCTCCTTAAACCTGAATTTCCCGTGACCGATAAATGCTTTCAAGGTCATGGCATCCGCAGGTAACCGGATCAGGTTATTTGCATTCTGCCAATTCTCGTCCTGCAGCAGTTTGGGCACCTCCCGTCCGCTTTCCTCAACCAAACCAACAGTGGCCCCAAATGCCAGTGCGAGCCTGTATTCAATTGCCGAAATTGCCCCGCCATTAACTCCCAGGATTCTTACCTCAGATGGTTCAATTCCGGTCGAAATGATGTCGATCCAATATTGCAATGCTTCAAAAGGGCTATAACCGCTACCGGTTGTTTCGTGTATTTGGGTGTAACGTTGATCCACTGTACTACCGAGGGGAATAAGCTTTGGAAGGTAACCGATGGTATGGATAGTGTTTCTGTAAATTTCACCCAACTCTCCAACCAGACCGCTGACACCTTCCATGGTCCCTCCGCTTATAACAGTGCCCTTGAAGTCACTGAATGCCTCCATCAGCAAATTTCTGTATGCTTTCATTTGCTCTTCCAGGGATGGGTCACACCCGCCGGCCACTATGATTAAAGGGGGTTCAATGGTGTTTTCCATATCCAATGCCAGTTTTGTTATATTTGCTTGCGCAGACTTGGCTTCCCGAATCTTCTCTTTCAATGTTTTTTTCTTTTCAACCTTTTCTTCATCATTTTCAGCTAATTCCAAATCCTGTTGAGCATCCCTGGCTTTTCTCATCGTCATGATGGCTTTCCCTGTTAAAAGCAGCCGTTGGTTCCATACATACCCCTGAAGCTCATTTGCAACAACTTTTAACCTGGTTAAGGAGGCAAGAGCGGCATCGATCATCCAGGGAGATGTACTAAGCTGAACAGCTTTGGCATATGCTTTCAGGCTCTCATAAGGTTCGTCCATTAAGAGATAGAATTTTCCTGTCATATAATATGCCCATGGAAGGTTAACGCCCACATCAGCCTGGTCGGTACATCTTTTAATGGCTGAAAAAATCACCGGGTACAACAGTGATATGATTGAGGTATCCCTGGCTGCTGTTATTTCCATATCCAGATAGTTTTCCAGCGGATAAGGGTCTGACGGCTCCATCTGAAAAGCTTTTCGGTAAAGCATCCGTGCTTTTTCTTCATCGATAGTTTTCCAGGTGCCTGCCAGAGAAGCCAGGGCATCCGCATCTGCTTCCGGCGAATTGCATGCCTGTTCCAAATATGCCATGCCTTGTTTATAACCTCTGCTATCAGGTTTATCTTTATACTTTTTACAGAGAGCAACACCCAAATCTTTCAAGATAGCTGCATTGTCAGTTTCTGTAAATCCGGATAGAACATCAATGGCCTTATGCCAACTTCCTATGGTGATGGCCAGCTTGCCAATACGTCCGGCCAGATCGACATTTTTCGGATCATGCTCAAGGATGATTTCCAGCAACTTAATTTCATCCTGTATTTGTTCCTCGGTCATATAAGCCCCATAGCTTGTGGAATAGACATGTAAACCTTCTTTGATTCTGGAGAAAGTTTTATCGGCACCCTCCAACATGGCAGCTACCCCTGCAAACTCCCGCTGCCATCGTACCGGTATCTGAAATGAGCTTTTATAAGCAAGGTCATGTGCCAGATCTGCCCATGCATGTTCAAGGATTGTTCTTACCTGGACTTCTGCCTTCAGATTAAGGTTATTATCATTGCTCAGCAGGGGGGGTATTTCAACATTTACAGATTTATTTGGGAAGATACCTTCTTTAAAGCTTATTATATAATGCACTGAACGGTAACCAAATTCACTGGGTTTAAGGCGCTGGCTGACATCAATACTGTTGTCATAATCAATTTCGAAATATTTTTCGATGAATGCAGATACAGCCTTTACTTCATCAATTGTATGGACAATAACACGTCCTCCGCACAAGTCCGTAAGCTGGTTTACCGGATCATTGTATTTAGTTTTTTTGCGCTCACATTTTTCTGCAAAACTGGCAATAGCTTTCGGACGAGTCTGGACAATAGACAATGGGGCATATTTTTTTGCAGCTTCTTTTAGAACCTTTTCAAGAACTTCAGCGAATAGGACGTAATTATCATAACGCTTTTTATATTCCTCTACCTGGGTACCTATCCATTCCTTGTCAATAATATCTTTTTTTGTGTTCATATGAAAATTCTCCTTGATTTCGAGTTCACTTTATTATTATAATCTACATCATTCAAAAAAAACATTTCCAGCTTAAACCATTTTTGTCTGGGTTTTGCATATTATAATAATTTACTATTAATTTCACCAGCCGTGCATATAATTTTATGAAGTTACAAAATATCTGTAACTACTCTTACTTTGTTTTTCTTTTCTAATCAAGATAGTTAGCGACTGGCTTTTTCTAACATCTCCTTAGCGCCGGGTACCGTAGGATCAATCTCACCCTGCCGGAATAGCCTCGATCCTTTGTCAATATCTTGCCCGGAAAGATTTAATAGCAAGGTCGGAATCAGGCAACAACTCGGTTGATTTAAACTGCATTCTAATTTTATTGTTGTGGCTCATCTTTCTTTTTACCCTTTTCTTTGAAACGAAAGATTGCTCAAGTATTGGGATAAACTCCAGCGGCTCTTCTTCTTCAACCCTGAGAATCCAGTCTGTACCGGGAGTGGGAGGCGTTGCCGTATTCTTTTTTTGGCCTATAATCGATAATGTTACTTTATGCCTCTTGAACTCAAATTCCCAGAAAGACGTGTTCATCCCCTGATTAGAAACTGGCTTGACTTCCAAACGTATCTGCAGCCACCCCAGCAGCCGATCCTCAAAGGCATCCGCCACAGAGTCACCAGAATGAACAGCCCGAACAAGATTGTCTCTCAAAGGCTCATCAGGTTCGTTGGGATCCTTGTTGAAACCATGATTTTCCACCGGCTTTATCTCCGGGATCGTTTGGGGATTTGCCGGAGAAACACCAGCTTGCTTTGCCTTTTTCCGTTTGCGACTCCAGAATTGCCACCATGGACGCTTCTTTGATGATCCCTCTATCGTAACCTTGAATCCACAATTTGTACGCATATAAATACTCATATTAGATTTTAATTTCCCCTGGAAATTTGAAAACCAGCCTTTGCAAGGCAAACGGGCAAGGCATCGATAGTACTGCGTTCGTAATCCATTTTTATTAATTGTTCAGTTTCCTCTGGCAGGAACTTAAAGGAAGAAGCCTCAAGGTCAGTCAGGGGTTGGATTTTGCAATTTATAGCCTTCAGTTTTCGCTCGATATTTACAGCAAGATCCCGTTTTGAATCCTTTACATCAGGGGGTAAATTTTCCCAGGGGACCATTATTTGTTTTGTTTCGGAAGGGGTGGCAGGTGCCAGTTTATGTCTTGTATATTCATAGATGGCGCGGGCAATAATTTCATGTGTTCCACCAAGTAAAACTTCAAGGTTGCATGTTTCATCAAGAAGTCCGAATGTGTGAATTTGTTCCAGGTCAAGCGCATCGCGGTCTTCCATTATCATTTTTGACAAGCCGGCATCCTGGCTCATGCGGACAACGATTGGAATTTTATGTTCCCTGGTTTTTCTGTAAATGGTTAATGCATTGACCAGCACATGAATATCATCATCGAAACAGATATATATACTATCTACATCAAACTCACCTTGTTTATTATAAAGGAAATCTGACCTTTCAATGCCAGGAGCATTCTTTTCCATCTCCCAGATGTCGAAAGAGCATGCCCTGTCCAGCTTACTGTATTGCAAGCGCAACAGCTCAATTTTAGAGTGGGCTGCCACATCTATTACAGCTATTCTTAAGCTTTTATCCCTCCTGTGCTCTTCCAGCCACCAGTCCCTTGCTGCCTGAACAATAAGGCTACGCCCCATCTTACCGAGACCTATTATAAGGATTCTCGGAACCCTTTCATCAATTTCAGCCTTATTATGGAAAGGGGGATACATATCAAGCATAAGACGTGCTCCCCTTTCAAAAATGTTAAAAAATTCCAGTTTGAAAGTATCGGCCTCAGAAACTAGCTCCCAGGTCCGCAGCAAGTTACACAGCTCAAGGTCCACAATGTGCACAAAGGTGGTAAGATTTCCTCCTTTGCCGGAATGCATAATCTGACGTGATTTTAGGGCTATATCCACGTTTGTTCCATCATCGGTGCATACTGCAACAAGATATTTTGCCTTATGTATTCTGGCTTTGTTCAGTTGATCCCTGTCAGTTGCATCTCCATTCATTATGACAGGTCTGTACTTTCTGCTATGTTCAATAAGTGGATTTTCTCTATCTTCTTCAATGATAATAACCCTGTAAGCATTTTCTGAAAAGGCCTGTGTTAATCGCAGACCCCTTTCTCCAAGTCCACAGATAACCACATGATTTTTGAAAAATTGCACTTTCAATAATTGCCATTGCCTGTTAAAAATAGCTAAAAGGGCCTGAATTGTGGCATAAGCAGCCAGAACAGGCATCAGGAAACGTGCCGTCTCAAGTTCCCAGGGAACCCTGACACCTACATCTCCTGATTGGAGTACTATCAGTTGCATAGATCTATAAAAAAAATCATACACCGTACTTCCGTCCCCTGTACTTGTGGAAACTTTGCTGAAACCAATAATACCAAGGATAAATGCGAAAAGCCAGAGACCAATCACCAGGGGCCACTTAATAGCAAGCCATAAGGTATATAGATTCTTCTTTCTCAATCTCCTGCTTCGATTGTGTAGTCTCTTGCTGATCCTGGAGATCCTAGATCTAATTTTTATCATTTTTCCATTCATTTTTTAGGTCTCTTCCCATCTACCTTTCCTTTCAAAGAGGAAAGAGAATTTGCTGAGTGTTATTTGTTCTTTACGGTTCATCAGTTTGGAGCTGATAGGTATTTGAGATGTTCTTCCTTTTCAGGCAATGTTTTGATACTAATATGACTGATTCTTGATATCCCTGATCAGTTCCAGGTAAGAGCTTATCTGCCCTTCCATGGAAGTGCTCCAGGGATAATCTTTGTATTCTTCAGGCTTAATCCAGGCATGTGCGTCGTGCTCGGGACTTAAGCTGATGTTTCCGCTGACATAGTCGCATACAAAGCTTATGCCTGTTACCCAGAATGGCTCCTTGATAAAGTGCCATGTCTTGAAGGGTCGTCCAACCCGGATGTCTATTCCTGTTTCTTCCTCTACCTCTCTTTTCAGTGCGTCAGTCAGGTCCTCCCCATAATCCATCTTTCCGCCCGGAAGCTCCCACTGACCGGGGTCGTGACTACTTTTTTGCGCACGTTGAAGTATCAGTATCTTTTCATTTTTCCTGATGATAGCTTTTCCTGCTACCCCTAATGGTTTATTCATTTTAGTTCCCTCCCGCATTTTTTACAATATTTATTTGTTGGTGAATTTATATATCCACATTTGCATGTGATTTTGCCAGGTTTTTCAGCAGGAGATCCAGACTCTTTGGCTCCTCCTGTGTTTTTATTTCCTGTCTTGAAAGCTGCCTGAAGCATTCCCGCTGTGGCCTGTCAGTGTTGTCCTTTCCCGGCCCATAACCTTCCGGAATGCTTCTAAAACTGTTTTTTGCTCTGTGCGCTTCATTGGAGCTTCCTGACCTTCATAAAAAAATTCTTACTTATATTATATCATTTCTGATAATTATACTGTTACCGTGGCATTGCTAAAATCACGAATGCCATAACCTGTCAATCCTGCGGCGGACCCTGTATCGTTACTTCATTTCCGCAATTGGGACAGCGACCATTGTTCTTTTCGACACAACGGTCACAGTGTATGTAACCGCATTTCTCACACCTGGCATAGTAAATAGCCATTGTATCAGGATTCTCACTGGCGACAGGGTTGCCTCCGGGTATTGCTGAAAGTGAAATAAGCCTGTTACATGTCGGACAAATGTTAATACTCATAATTATTCCTTTCTTTATATTATTTTCAGAAATGATAGATAATTGCCTTTGTCCCGAGCTGACTTTTTTGCTCATTGGGATCCTGGCATACAGCGATATCTACCGTTTGTCCTGGATAATGAGCCTTGCGGTATTGCTCCGCAGGCAATATTTGATTTTCATGCCAGACCAGCATGATGAAGTCAGCGCTTCCATCATAAAGATCATTTTTGTCAAGGTGATAAACCTTATTGAATCCGTACTTTTCCATATATTATTCTTGTGGTAAGTTATTAATTGTCAAATCATAGTCTTCGAGCAATGCGAGGGGTCCCGTATAGGATTTTGTCTTATTTCCTTTTGCATCAATATTTTCCTGTACGCCCACCCTTGCTGCTTTTTGTTCTAAAAACTGGAAATCGACAAGTATTTCAAAGAGCTCGTCCCACCTCTCTGCCCTGGCGAGGTGGAAAGGGAGTTCGCTCAGCGCCCGCGAGGACCCCAGCCAGGTTTTCTTTCTCTTTTTTGTCCTGGCATCAATTTCCGGGTCTGCCTGTTTTAGAAAATAATCAGACAGTACTCGCTGAAATTTAACCTCATTGTCATCCAGGTACTCACTTGTGGAAACCACACCCAGCTCGCGATGGAAAAAGGTAAGAAGGGAAGTCCCTTCATGACTTCTCCTGCCGAGATAAGGCTCCAGGTCAAAGTAAAGACGGGCCCACACAGCTACCGGTAATTTGGGCTCAGGAGGTTTGTGTTTTGCCCTTTTTTGAAAATCGTTAAAAAACTCAGCATCCGATGAAAGAATATCCAATAATTCATCTTCAGCCAAACCATTCATTTCCCTGGTGGCTGCAATATAGCCAAGACTTCGAGAAACAAGGAGTCGGCCGTGGTCGTTCTCAAGCCGCTTGAATAAATTATCCTTAATGATTCCCTCTTTTCCTTTATTGAGTTTTATTTCTTCGGTATAGGATTTCCACAGCCGCGCCTCTTCGAAAGCGAGTTTAAGATAAAGGGGCAATCCACAATCCGAGAATTTATTAAGAACTTCTTTCTTTTGAAAATCCTGCAGCTTCCTGCCGGCATCTTTCAGCCATCTGTCGAGCACCAGTTCTCCTTCTTTAATACTCATTGGCTCAAGGCTATATACACTATCCTGGGGTATTCTATTTCTAAGAGCAACCAGGTATTCGCCGGGCCTGGTTGTCACAATTATTTTGACATTATGGGGCAGCTCCACGGGCAGCCAGTTAAGGCTTCGGGCATTATAAGCCTCTGAAAGTTGATCAAGCGAGTCTAAAAATAGAACCAGAGGTTTATCCGGTGTAGCCAAGGCCAAACGCTTAGGGAACTCATCAACCAGGTCTTCATAGGAGGTTGGAAGGTTTTCCTCTCCACCGTAGATTTTGGATATTTGTCGACAGAGGTCTTCAAGCAGCATTCTGCCGTCAGATGAATTGGGAGTAGCTCCGATGAAACGAAAAACAATCTCTGCATGGGGGTGGTTCTTGCTGGTTTCTCCCAGGGCAAAAGCCGTAAGAGCCGACTTTCCGGAACCCCCTTCTCCATATACAGCCAGTGGATAAGAGGTCTTTTCTTTTATGTAATTGTTAATCGTTTTTAAAATAGAGTCGCGGCCGATAAAGACTTTTGCCCGTTCTTCGCCAAAACTTTGATGAGCCTCCAATTCCTTTTCCAAAGACGACTTAGTTTTTATCTGCTCTATCTCACTTAGAATAATCTTCTCAAGGGAGTTATAAACATCCCGGCAGAGTTTCTCAATATGATCTGTGGTTATTGCAGAGCCGGTCCACCTTGCTTTATATTCAATAACATTATCAGAGAGATTATCCTTAAGGCGCTTTTTCAATCTATTCAAAAGTTCTTCAGCTTCTGTATCCGGTTTATCATCATCTTTTAGAACAATGTAGTTCTTTGCCCTTTTATCTCTGGGAAGATCTTCGATTTCCCTGAAAAAACAAAACACATGTTCCTTAGCATCTTCAACTTTTAAAGCCCCGTTTCTGATCTCCTGCTCAGTAGCTGAGGTTATATATTTAGCAAGTGCGTCAGGATTGAGGCTCATCTCGCTAACTGCATTCAAAAAGATTGAACGAAGTCTTTTTTCAAGCGGCTCCCAGACTTCAAAATCAGTAAATTCATCTGTTCTGGGCTGTAAAATATAAACAGATGGAATAGCATTCTCATCTTTTTTGTACCAGGCAGCAAGCAGTTTTCCATCTTTATCACCTTTGACATGCTTCTCAATTGCTTCAAACTCATCCGCCGGTATTTCTTCCGGCAGTGGCCGCCAGCCATAGCGGTCGCCAAGCAGTAAAATGAAGTTGGGTCGCGGGGAGGTTGTCTGGCATCGTTTCAGTTCTTCCAGGCAAATTCTCATTGTCCGCTGGTCAATACCGGCTTCCTCTCCAATGCCCCAACGCAGGTCGATGGCCTGGAACTGACAACCATTTTTCAAACAAAGCTCCTTTAGTTTCGGAAAAACTTCCTTTTGAAGCGCGTTTCGCTCCTCCTGGAGGTCGGTAAAAGTGGAGCTCACAAAGATGCGGAATGTTCTGTCTTTTTGTGCCATAGTATTATTCCCTTCTTTTTATTTTCCTGAAGCCCTGATTAGTTCTATATAGTATTTCATTTGCCACTCCATAGAAGTGGTCAAAGCCGCTCGTATGTGACTGCTGAAGCAAGAGTATCTTGCTGTTTTTTCTGATGATTGCTTTATCGGCTATTCTCAAAGGTTTATTCATTTTAAAGCTCCCTTCCGCAATTTTTACACCATCTCTCACCTACCGGGTTCTTATGCCCGCATTTGCAGGTGATGGTAGCTGGTTCTGCCTTGATTTCTTCTTTTTTGGCTGAAGAAGATTGAGAAGGTTGGTGATTTTTTATTTTGTCCAGTGCTTTGGAGAAGTGTTCTTTACTGGTCTGTTGGGGTTTTTCTGACTGGGTCTCCTTTTCTTGTTTTCCGGTTTTTACTTTTATTAGAGTTTTATCCTGAGATATATCAGAAGGTTCTGAAGAAGGGTCTTTTGCTGACAGACTCATATCGGAGCCGTATAGAGATATAATGTAAATGTTTCCTCCATTATCCCCGCAACAAATCTTGGGCTCTTTAGGACTGAAGGTTAGGCAAAGGCCCTCCCCTAAGGCAGGGAAAATGGCGACTAACTCTCTGCTAACTATATTCCACAGCCTGAATGTCTTATCACCACCTGCAGAGGCAATTATTTTCCCGTCCGGGCTAAAGGCGCAGGATTCGACCGGACTGGTGTGGCCTTTTATGGTAGCAATCTCTTTGCCTGTTTTTACATCCCACACTTTTAAGGTTCTGTCATAGCTTGCTGAGACTATTTTATCCCCATCCGGGCTAAAGGCGCAGGATTCGACCGAACCGCTGTGGCCTTTTATGGTAACAATCTCTTTGCCTGTTTTTACATCCCACACTTTTAAGGTTCTATCATAACTTGCTGAGACTATTTTATCCCCATCCGGAGAAAAGGCGCAGAAATAGACATTATCTGTGTGGCCTTTTAATGGAATAGCTATTTCTTTTCCTGTTTCTGTATCTGTATCCCAGAGTCTCAATGTTTTACTCCACCTTCCTGCTGAGATTATTTTCTTCCCATCCGGAGAAAAGGCGCAGGATTTAACACCGTTTGTGTGACCTTTGAGGGTGGTAATTTCATCTCCTGTCTCTGCATCCCAGAGTTTTAGTTTAGAATTTGAGACTAAATATTTCCCACCCGAAGACAAATCTCTTTTTTTATCGTTTTTGTAATATATATCGGCAAATCCAGATACTATTTTTTCCCCTGAAGGAGAAAAGGCGGCGCGGCCTTCGATATTAGAGCCTGTCTGGCCTTTCATGGCCGTAATTGCTTTCCCTGTTTCTGCATCCCAGAATTCTAAGGTATTATCATTACTAGCCGAGATTATCCTTCCACCATCTGGAGAAAAATTACAGGAATTGACCCAGCTTGTGTGACCTTCTTTGGTTGTGATCTCTTTCCCCGTTTCTGCATCCCAGAGTTTTAGGGTCGCATCCTCACCTCCTGAGACTATTTTTTCCCCATCCGGAGAAAAATTACAAGAATTGACCGAGTCTGTGTGACCTTTTTTGGTCGTGATCTCTTTCCCTGTTTTTGCATCCCAGATTTTTAAGGTCATATCCCGCCCTCCTGAGACTATTTTTTTCCCATCCCGAGAAAAGTCGCAAGATAAGACCTCACTTGTATGGCCCTTTAGTGTAGTAATCTCTTTTCTTTTTTCTGCATCCCAGATTTTTAAGGTAGTATCAAAGCTAGCTGAGACTATCCATTCTCCATCCGGGGAAAATGTGCAGGAAGTGGTAACATCACTTTCTTTTAAAGTGTCAATCTCCTCTCCTGACTCACTATCCCAGAGCTTTATATCTCCCCCACCTGATGAGATAATTTTCTTCCCATCAGGAGAAAACTCGCAGTAGAATTCAACTCCCCCTCGAGGGCCTTTTAGGGTCATGATCTCTTTCCCTGTTTCTGCATCCCAGAGCTTTAAGATTTTATCCTGGCTTGCTGAAATTATTTTTTTCCCATCCGGTGAAACGGCGCAAGATGTGATTGCACTAGTGTGACCATCCAAGGTGCCAATATTTTTCAATGTTTTTGTTTCCCAGAGCTTTATATTTCCTGAGCTGGCTGTGATTATCTTTTTTCCATCCGGGAAAAAGGCGCAGGATTTAACCTTATATGAATGGTCTTTGATGGTCACAATCTCAGCTCCTGTTTCTGCATCCCAGAGCTTTAAGTCCTTATCATCGCTTCCTGAGACTATTATTTTCCCATCCGGAGAAAAGGCACAGGATTCGACCCCGGATGTGTGGCCTTTGAGGGTTCTTATAATGGATTCTGATTCTCTGAATGGGTTTATCTGATGAAACCAGGGCTTAGCGCTAGGAGAACTTCTTATTTTAAACTCAGGAGTAATAATTTTCGAAACCGGGCCGTCCCCATCTTCACCATCTACCCATTGCAGACGGTTGTACATCTGCTGCCAGAGAATTTCAGGCCATTGCTTCAGGTTGTGAATCTCCTGGCCCAGGGTCTTTCTGAAAGCTTCAAGGACTATTTTTTGCTCAGAGTGGTTCATTAAAAGAAGTTCATCTTATTATATACCTCCACTTTGTGCTTTCGACCATGCACTCCTTCGTTTCTCGTCGTCATGGGTTTCTTCCAGGCTAATACGGGGTAGTATTAATGACGCTATTAACCGGCCCAGGAACAATCCGCCGATATATCCGATAAGAGCCGCAAGCCACCATATCTCCCACAACTCATAGATACCCAGAAGCAGCGCAACGCCAACTGCCGGATGAAGTGCAAAGAATATAAAACGTTTGATTTTGCTGGAGTCGGTAATAAGATCCGGGAAAGCCCGTGCCACAATAAACTGGGTCCAGAGGAAAACAAAAATGGCCAGTGCCCAGGAGGTGGTCTCAGTATAAGTGAATATCCCTGCCCCGATTGCAGATGCAAAGCCCAGTACGGAAAAGACAGTCCTTAATTTATGCAAAGCCTGCCTGTTATTCCTTCCTGTCCTGCTTAAAGTAAATGGATTCATTGCATTGAGGTAGCGGCCCCAGGTACCCGCTCTGGGGCTATGCAAAACTACGCCTTTAGTGTCAAAGTCTTTAGACAGAACATTGATGTATCTGCCAGACACTGAGGCAACAGTATTAATAGCTCTTTGTAACTCTTCGTAGTCAAGTTTCAGAAGCGGTCTTTTTATTTGAAGATCAATTGTGCCTACGCTTTCGTTGATGGCAAAAGCGGCGTCCTGAGTGCCGGTCAGATTAAGCGTAAGCAGTTTTCTGAAAAGAGGCAGTAAATTTTCCTCAGGCAAATTGATCACAGGTGAAGAAACCAGGAGAAGGTCCTTTTTTGGAACAGCAACCACGGCCACCGGTATATTGCCTTGTTTAAGCATAACCTTATTGTTTTTATCAAGGTTGATATTATACATCTTTTTCAGATACTTGTTTAGTTTATCTATATTCTTTTTTTCGGACATTTTAATTTCCCGTGTTAGTTATTTATTTAAGATCTCTGCCACATTTCCAGCACCATTTGTTCGAAGCAGGATTAACTGCACCACAACCTTTACACTTTTTGGATTCTGGTATTTCTTTACTTTTACCCGGTGGAGGTTTATTATCTAGCAAGTCTTGCAGTTTTTCATCTGCAGAAACTTTTTTTCTCTTTACTTCCTTTTTGAGTGAGGGATCTTCTTTTTCATTCTCGTCTTTTGCAGGTACTTTTTCATCTTTTTCCTTAACATCCTGTTTGACAACGCGTTTTGCTTTAAATGTAATTCTACCATCCGATAGTCCAATTTTTATTAAGTCATGTTCCGAAATTACACCCTTGATAATTTTGTTTGCAAGGGGATCAACAATCAGGTTTTCAATTGTCCTTCTCAGGGGTCGTGCTCCCATTGTCGGGTCATAACGGGCATTAATCAAAAAATCAATGACTTCCTTATCGGCTTCGACCTTAACTTTCAGCTTTGATAACATGATTGAGGCTATCTTTTTCAGATCCTCTTTGTTGAGTGGATTGAAAATAACAATTTCATCAATCCGGTTCATGAATTCGGGACTGAGCTTTATTCTCAATTGTTTTTCAATGTCGCCACTAATATCGCTAATTGTAAGTCCCTTCTCTTTCTCTTCCACCGTTTTGAATCCCATCCCTGAGGCATTGCGTTCGTTTATTCTCTGTGATCCTATATTAGAGGTCATAATAACGACGGTATTCCTGAAGTTTACCGGCCTGCCCAGTCCATCGGTAAGGCGACCTTCTTCAAGTACCTGAAGCATTACCCGGAGGACTTCAGGGTGAGCTTTTTCAATCTCATCAAAAAGGACAACTGAGTATGGTTGTTTCTTTACCTCCTCGGTTAACTGTCCTCCCAGATCTGAGTCAACATAACCATGGGGGGAGCCTATCAGGCGTGAGATAGTATGTTTCTCATAAAATTCCGACATATCGATCTGGATGAGTCGGTCTTCATCATCAAAAAGTATTCCTGCCAGGGTCTTGGCCAGTTCGGTCTTACCGACTCCTGTCGGGCCAAGAAAGAGGAAGGAGCCTATTGGTCTTTTAGGGTTGCCAAGCCCTGAGCGTGATTTCCTGATAGACCTGGCGATGGCGGATATTCCCTGGTCCTGGCCGACAATTTTCTTAGCCATCAATTCCTCCAGGGCAAGAAGTTTAACGCTCTCTTTTTCAGTTAGCTTACCGGAAGGAATTCCGGTCCATTCGGATACTACCCTTGCCACATCCTCAAAGGCAATTAATATTGATTTTGGAGTTGCCGGTGTTCGTTTTTTATCTGAGAAAAGGTCACGCTTCTCTTCCTTTGTAAGCTGTCCGAGGTCGCGTATACCGTAATAAAGTCTCAATTTCTTCTGGGAGCAGGCCTGGTCAATGAGGTCAATAGCCTTGTCGGGCAGTCGCCTGTCTCCAATATACCTGGATGAGAGTTCTACAGCTGCTTTAACTGCTTCATCCAGTATTTTAACTTTATGAAACTCTTCATATTTAGGTCTTAGTCCCCACAGGATATCAAGCGTATCATCCGATGTAGGTTCACCGACAAAGACCGGTTGAAAACGCCGAGCCATAGCCTGGTCTTTTTCAATATGTTTTCTATATTCTTCGTTTGTGGTAGCTCCAATGCACTTAAGTCGTCCACGGCTCAGTGCGGGCTTCAAAATATCAGCTGCACCCATTGCTCCCCCTCTTGCACCCATTAAGGTGTGAATCTCATCGATAAAGAGGATAAGGTCAGGGTTTCCCTCGGCTTCTTTAATAATGCCATCCAGCTTCTTTTCAAACTCACCGAGAAACCTGGTGCCGGAAGCAAACACTGATACCATTTCGATGCTCCTAAGCCTTTTCCCCGCCAGGTCAGGTGGAACCTTTTTTGATACCATAACCTGGGCAAGGCCTTCCACAATAGCTGTTTTCCCCACTCCTGCATCACCCACAATGATACAGTTATTCTTTCGTCTTCCTGTAAGGATCTTTATTATTTCAAGTATAGTATCTTGGCGACCAATTATAGGGTCTAGTTTACCCTGTTCGGCATCGGCTGTAAGGTCGCGTCCCATTTTTTTCAGCAAGCCTGATGTTTTGTCTACACCGGGCTGCTCGACAGTTTTTCTGCCTCCATAAAAATTATCTGGCCATTCTCCCTTGCGCAGCATCTCACGAAGGCCATGTGATAATTTTGTAGGATCAACTCTTGCATTTTTGACCACCCTGGCCAGTGTGCCTGCTTTATTTTCCAGAATGCCTAACAGAATATGTGGAGCCTCAATTTTTTCATGGCCTAAGCTGGCTGACTCCCTAGATGCATCGTCAAGACATTTTCTAACCTCCGGCGATATGAATATCCGGCTACTGATTTTTTTACCCCTGGATGAAAGTATATTCCGGATTTCATTACTTATCCTGTTAATATCTAAGCCAACTTTTTGAAATTGTATTTCAATATTAACATCTTTCAGTTCAACAATACCGAGGAAAAGATGCCCTGTTTCTATAGTAACACAGGTAAGCTGACGCGTAATTTGTTCCGCAAAAGTCAATGCGAGTTTTCCGGAATCACCAAATTTATCGATACTAAACATGTTATAGAATTTTTATGCTTTAAACCAGGCTGGTGTTTATATAAAAAAACCTGTGAGAATTTTAAAGTAGTTATAAGTATATATCCCTATAAAATATTTTTGCTCCTGATTACCTTAACTTTTAAAATCATTATGAATATAGCCACTACACAAAAATCCTAAGTTAAGTAAATGACTTTTTATAACAAATAAAACTCATATACTTTACATCATGTTAAAATAATTTAATCTCAAGTTTTATATGAAATTTGTTCATTATTTATCAAAATATTAAAGGATTTAACATATTGCATTGATTCAACAA
This sequence comes from Bacteroidales bacterium, assembly GCA_041686075.1. Classification (GTDB taxonomy): domain Bacteria; phylum Bacteroidota; class Bacteroidia; order Bacteroidales; family VadinHA17; genus UBA9300. The sequence goes on from JAWLEO010000034.1 coordinate 25,461, forward strand.
AATCTCATAATTATTGCAACATTCATTTAGATGCGAATAGAACAAACCGTGGTAAAGTTGTGTAAAGTAGGAGAGAGTTTTTAAGTTTCCAGGTTTTATAGATTTAAGACCAGGTAGTACCTGAAGAGTCTTAGCTGGTTGGTTTTCTTCTCCATATCGCAGATAAGTCTTTCCCGGTTATAGGAGGGGATATCCAAAACACCCCCTGAGCGGTTTTCCTGTTTTTGTAAATGATCGAGGCAGACGAGGCCGCGGGATGATACCAGGGAAATGAACTTCGAGAATTTTTTGTGGTTCTTAGGTGGATAGCCGGTTTCCTCCAGGAGATTATATACATCCTGGATTAAGGATGTGTATATCGACCTTAGCTTGCTGATTTGTCTTGCTGTTGTGGCCAGGGTGCGTATCCGGTCCCTGTGATCTTTGTATACATCAAAAATATCGTTCTCGAGCTGGCCCAGTCCACCCAACTGGTAAAGCATACGGTGTTCGCTTTCCTTAAGCTTTTCCGGGAAGGCACACCTGTAGAAGAGGAGGGAAGTGCCTCCCTTTTCCATTGTGATATGCCTGATATCTTCTTCGTTAAGGCCCGGGTCCTTCTGCCTTTTGCTCAAAACCTGTGCATCAAAAACCCTGTTTAAGTGTTTCCTTACAAGGGATGGATTTCCACTGTCAAGGACATTCTTATAAAAGCGTATGAATAATTTTTCATGTGAGTTGGTGGCTATAGATTCTGCAGGCTTGTTAACCAGTTCCTTTATATGTTTTTCTTCCGTTCCCTTCTCATCAAAAAGGTCATCAAAGAGTCCGGTCAATGCCCCCATGTAAGTCAGCCTGTACCTTTCGTCATTCGTCATTCCCTTTCCCCTGAGCAGGCAGTAGCCTTCGCCCAGAATTGCTGGAACAGCTGAACCATAATATGTAAAAATCTTCCGGAAGTCTTTTTCGCTTAATGAATTATCGCTATTCTTTTTTATTTCACTGATATCATTTGCAAGGGTCTTCTTAATAAATGCCTGCTGTTTTTTTATGTTTGCATGAATTTTCATTAACAGGTCCGGGAGGGTAATAAGTCTTGCCAGGGAAATATTCATTGTTAAAATTTTCTTTCTTTATCGAAGGGTCTTACAGCAGTTGCTCCCTCGGGGATGGTTGCGCATGAGCATAACATGAAAAATACCATTGTTACTAATAATAAAACGGCAGCTGATTTATTGATTTTCATAACCAGTAAAAATTTTTAAAAGACTCTCTACATCATCAACAGTTGCAAATTCTTCTAAAATTTTATGCAGGACATTTCCTCCGATATCCAGTTTGTTATTATTAACTTCAGTATAAGGGTAAGCTCTTAAGCCATCCCAGAATATTCCTTTTTCATTAAGGCCTGCCTGAACAGAGCCATCATATCCAAATAAATCATAACCATACTTTTCTTCACTGGTAGGTATAAACCACATCTGGGAGTTTCTCTTTTTTAAATCTTCATTGCTCCCGGCCAAGTTGCTTTTACCATCTGTACATATAAATACCGTATAGGCCAATAATTGTATACCTGTTAGCAGAAGAAGGACAAAAAATTCTATCGATTTTGAGTAATTCATTATTATGCATTTCAATTATCAGTTGAAATTATTATGGTTAGAAATTGTTACAGTCTTGATGAGCTGTTCATTTCGATAATTTCAGACATGATTTTCTCTGATTTACTGTTTAAAGACCTGTTATATATATTTTTTTCGATAATCAGGCAGGAAAATGAATTATGTTTTTGCTCAAGGGCACTACTTATACCGCTACCCAGAAAGAAGGGATCATAATTTGCTTTATTTATATTCAATAAAAGAATAATGTTGTCATAATATAACTGTGAAAAGCCGGTTTTTGAACTTAATTCAATTCGAAGTGTATGATTATCTACAGGTTGCATGAACCCCATATAAGTCATATCTTTAATATTCAGTACAGCCCGTGAATCTTCACAACAAGTGAGCTCAGATCTGATCAACTCTTTGTTTGCTTTGGGATAAAACATGTAATATTCAGAGGCAAATTTTTTAATCATCCAGTAAGCTGTTGGCAGATCATCAAGTTTATTAGGGGTAAAGGTTTCTGTTACAAATACTTTATTAAGTAAAAAATTTGCGATCCTATGATCAACATCAGCTTTTAGTTTTTTATTAATATCATTTTTATTCACCCGCTCAAAAAATACCTTACCGGCAGCCGGAATTCCGTCTCTTTTAACAGTACTATATGTTCCGAGAAGAAACGGGCGGCCTGTTTTTTTTGTGCCGCTAAACAAGCAAATAAGTTTCTTAACAGGAGTTACTTCACCTTGTTTTTGAACAGAAATAAAGGTATAATTTTCGATTATTTCATATATTCCTTCCCAGTGTTCATCATACTGGTAATCTATTATGGCAAGTTTATTATTAATAATCCTGACCATGGCCCTACCAATTAAGTCTCGCAAAAACGCAAAATAATACATGATGAAATACTGGTCTTCATCATCATTATCCTTTGATTTTTTAATATCTCCCGGTGTTACCTTTCCACTTTTTTCATCATATAAAAGCCCATATTCAACTAAAAGTTTTTCATATAATTCTTTCCTGTTGAGTTTCTCAATAATTGTCTGGGGATATTTTTCGAAGTTCTTAGCCTTGCTTAAGGATGTGTAGTTGATTCTATCTTCGATTTCATATTGAGATATTTTATTATTCTTTAGATATTCAAGAATAATACTTATCCTCTGTGCATATTCTTTTTGTGGTATTTCCATTTATTGATGATTATTTATTTAAAAAATTGAAATATAATCAAATATACAGAAATATTCTGAAATATTCTAAAATAAATATCTTCTATTTTAAATATGTAATATATAAGGCTCCAAAAACTTAAATTGCATCAGCGAAATAAATAAATCATATAAATTAATAATCTTAATCCTAAAAAATCTAATGAAATGAAAAAACTGCTGTTATCAATTTCCTTAATGTTGCTTCTTATACCATTTCAATTAATGGGGCAACAAAGAACGGTAACAGGCAAGGTTACTTCCTCCACGGACGGGAGTCCTCTCCCGGGAGTGAATGTAGTTGTAAAGGGAACTACTACCGGTACTACTACTGATGTTGATGGTGAATACTCAATCACCGTCGAGGAGGGTGATACACTTGTCTTTACTTTTGTCGGTTACATTTCTTCTGAGGTCGGAGTAAGAGATCAAAGGGTAATAGATGTTACTCTTGTAGAGAGCTATGAGATGCTGGACGAAGTGGTTGTTATTGGATATGGTGAAACCACGCGTAAGAGTTTCACAGGCTCACTTACCTCTGTCAAATCGGAAAGTATAGATGACATACCTCAGCAGGATGCTGTAAGCATGTTGCAGGGTAAGTCAGCGGGCGTGTATGTAAATAATGTTGACGGTACACCAGGTTCAACATCGTCCATCCTGATAAGAGGCCTTGGATCATTCAGAGGTAGCGGATCACCATTATATGTAATCGATGGAATACCTACATCAAGTATCAACACATTGAACCCAGGCGACATTGAATCAATTACATTCCTTAAGGATGCTGCAGCTACATCAATTTACGGCTCAAGGGCAGCTGATGGTGTTGTTTTAATAACAACGAAGAAAGGTAAAAAGGGCGAAACGGATATTGAATTCAGTGCTCAGTATGGAGCTAACAGTATTGAGAATCCTAATGGCTTCCAGTTAATGAATGCAAGCCAGTACCTTGATTACTACAGGGAAGCCGCAATAAATGGCGGTATTGATCCTGATGACCCTTCAAGTGGTTCACTTTACCTGCCGGTATCGGGTGATTACTATGACACCGACTGGTATGACCTGGTAACAAGAATAGGTACAACACAAAACTATGAATTATCTGCAAGTGGAGGGAATGATGCAACCACCTTCTATTTTTCGCTGGGTTATTACGACGAAACCGGTACCGTGAAGGCAACCGACTTCCAAAGGTATACAGGGCGTCTGAACCTGATTCATCAAGTAACGGATAAACTTGACTTTGATATAAAGATTTTTGGCTCGGCAACGAGAGAGAATGACGAATATGGCGGTGGAGGAGGCCGTGGTGGCGTTCTTTCCGGTTCTTATAATGTGTCACCACTTAAGTCACCATATGCTGATGAAAATACACCGGAAAATCTGAACGGATCAGGATTCACCTTTGATCTTCCAAGTAACGCCCAGCATAATCCGGTAGCACTTACAGAACTAACCAGCAATTTCTACGAAGGGTACAGGGCATTGCCCTCACTAAGGGTAAATTATTCCCCGATACCTGCTTTAAAGATCTGGGCATCTGCTGCTTTTGATTTAAGTTACAGAACCAGGAAGGAATTTATGTCGAAATACTACCTTGCTGAAACTGAGGGAGGCAGGTCTGAACAGGTATGGCTTCAGGCTACTACATCAAATTATAATGCTGTTGCAGAGTACTCTTTAAGTATTAACCAGGACAACAATTTGAAATTCCTTTTAGGTGCAGAAGCCTACAAGAGGGTTGGAGAGTACGCTGAGGCCGGTTCTCAAACCTTTGGCTTTGATGCAATAAATAACTTCGCTGCAGGTCAGGCTACTTCAGTCGGCAAGCTCGATTACGATTATTGGGGGGGTACCCTGCTCTCTGTTTTTACCAGGGTTGATTATACCTTTAGAGAAAAGCTATATGCTCATGGATCGTTCAGACGTGATGGTTCATCAGTGTTTGGAACTGATAACCGCTGGGGTAATTTCTATGCTGCCGGCCTGGGCTACTCACTTACTGAGGCGCCATTTATTGAGTCAGTAGACATGATCTCAAACCTCAAATTAAAAGCAAGTTACGGTATAGCAGGTAATCCAAATTCAGGCGATTTTGCCTGGAGGAAAACTTACAGTCCAGGAGGAGCATATAACCTGCCGGGAGGTCCAAATCCGGGAACAGTTATCAACAACCCCGGCAACCAGTTCCTCAAGTGGGAGCAAAGCTCACAGTTGAATATTGGATTCGATATTGGTGTACTGGGCGACAGGGTGAATGCAACAGTTGAATATTACGATATCAGGTCTATTGATCTTATTTCTAACAGGCCTATATCCCTGACTTCGGGATTCTCAAATATTATCGATAATATTGCTCAGATAAAGAATAACGGTATAGAGCTGACTATCAATACTGTAAACGTATCAGCCGGTGATTTTACATGGACTTCATCGTTCAATATTTCTGCGAACAGGAATGAGGTAGTTTCACTGGCGGCTGAAGGAGATACTCTTATCGTAAGTAGCCGTGTGGCACATATTAAGGGTCAACCTGCCTACCAGTGGTTTATGCCAACATATGCCGGTGTGGATCCTGCAACCGGCAGGCCACTCTATTACAATTCGTCGGGCGAAATAACCTATGATTACAATAATGCCGAAATTAAGGTGCAGGGTACATATCCAACAATCGCACCCAAATTTTATGGTGGCTTTGAGAATTCAATCACTTATAAGGGATTACGGCTTTCCGGACTGTTCTATTTCAGGTATGGCGGTAAAATTTACCGTGGCTTGTACCAGGATCATATGATGAGCGGAAGCGGCGGAGGAGGTAATATGAGTGTTGATGAACTTGAAAGGTGGCAAGAGCCGGGCGACATTACAGATGTCCCCAGAGCTAATGCAACTTATGTTGATCCAGGTCCCTCAAACAGGTGGCTGGAAGATGCCTCCTATATAAGACTCAGAAATCTGGAGCTCAGTTACTCACTGCCCTCTTCACTAACTTCAAGACTCGGTATGTCTCAGCTTTCATTCAGTGTAAGGGCACTTAATCTAATTACATTCACCAGTTACGGTGGATTGAATGTTTCCGCGGGTGATTATGAATCAAGTTCAGATTATCCCGTTCCAAGGAAAATCACATTCGGGATAAATGCTAATTTCTAAAACTCAAGGACTATGAAAAAGATTATACTGACATTAATAATAATAGCAGGTTTTAGTTATGCCTGCGAAGATTTTCTGGACTTTCAGCCCAAGACCCTTTTGACTCCCGAGGCTGCCCTCTACAGTGAGGAAGACGTTGTGCTTGCTCTTAACGGTGTTTATTCTTCACTTCAAAAGGCAGGCTATTTCGGAACACAGTTTACCGTAATAGCAGATGCAGCAACGGATAACGGTGTATGGCCTGCTGACCGTGAGTCATCCGGCACCAATCACGACAGGCTGCCTTTTGCCTATTCACTTGACCTCAATTCCAACAACACGGCAGATGAATTCTGGCCCGATGGCTATATAACCATTGCCAGTGCAAATAACATCCTTGAAAGACTTGAGGAAGTTGAATTCGATGCAGATCTTGAAAACAGGATAAGGGCAGAATGCCTGGCTATCCGTGCAATGACACACTTTGATCTGTCAAGGATCTTTGCCCAGGATTATAACTTTACAGATGACCAGAGCCATCTGGCAGTCCCATACCAGTTTAAGTCGGAACCAGGCACAGAACCGGCCAGGAATACCATGGCCGAAGTATATCAATATGCATTTGAGGATATAAACGAGGCAATATCATTGTTGCAGTCAAGTGATGGTACGGAGTTAGCCAATTTTCGTACAGGCGATGATATTTTCTTTTTTAACTATTATTCAGCTATTGGCGTACGTGCAAGGCTATACTTCTATATGGGTGATTATGCTAATGCACTTGTTGACTCCGATGTGATTGTCAACAGTGGAAACTACACCCTTTCTGATTATACTCCCGGATTACAGACACCCCCTTCATTTGATGATCCTGTTCTGTTCATTAATGAATGGTTTAAGCTTGCCCCGGTAGTTGAGAGTGAAGCCATCTTTCAGCTCGAAGTAGATGAAGATGACGGTGATTTTGCCAGCAGGTCATTTATCGATCTTTTCCTGTGCAATGATGGAAATGCAGCCCATGCGCCCTCTGCCGATCTCCTGTCTTTGTATGAGCCTGCTGATGTCAGGAATTACTGGTGGGTTGACGAACCTCAAACACCGGCTCCGGACCGGCATGTATATAAATATCCCGGAAGCCTGGGTATCAATGCTGACGCTCATGCCATACAGGTAATGAGGCTGTCAGAATTTATACTGATGTCTGCCGAATGTGAAGCCCGTGTTGGCAGCGAATCAAGGGCATTGACCCTTGTGAATAGTATAACCGATAGGGCCAATGCTTCGGAAATTACCTCAACCGGGACCCTGCTTATTGAGGATATTATTACTGAACGTCGCAAGGAACTGGCATGGGAAGGACACAGGCTTTTTGACCTTAAAAGGCTTCAGAGAGGCTTTGTCAGGGGAAGCGATTGCACACTTACCAATGGAAACTGTTCACTTAATTATCCATCAGATCTGTATGCATGGCCAATACCTATTGATGAGATAAATGCCAATCCGAACATGGTGCAAAACCCCGGATATTAAAAAACAGAAAAACTTTTGTCATGAAAAAATTTAATATATACATAATTATGCTTCTGCTTTCTGCAGTTGCTGTCTCCTGTTTCGAAGAAAATGAATTCCAGATACCGGATGACATGGCGTGGGTCGGATTTGAAGAAAGCTCAATTCGTCTTAAAGAAGATTCCGGACTTGGGCTAAGTGTTAATATACTTATATCCTCAGCGCCTCCTGATCAGGATTTGACCATAAATTATTCCGTCAGCTCAGATGACGCCACTGAAGGAGTTGATTACGAACTACCTGCAGGATCTGGAACAGTAGTGATACCTTCCGGAAGCAATTCCGTTGAGGTTCTGCTCATTGAATCTGTTATTAATAATGAAAATATTACGGGTGACCGCCTGGTAGTATTTGAGATTACGGATGCTGATGGGTTCAACCTGGGAGGGCCTGATGGTGAATATGGGGAGGTATTATATGTACATCTTCTCGAAGATGATTTTACAATATTTGGGTACTCCAGTTTTGAAGATGTTGATATTACCGGCTGTTGGGAGTGGTATTATAAACCAGGCGGACCAGATCCAGAATTAGTAAATAATTATGGTGATGGTGATCCTGATGATGCACCGGTTGATTTTACTGCAACAGGTGATGAACTTGGCTTCGATTCATCTTTTGATCCCACCGATGTAGGTGATGATGGTTGGGAAATAATGGGGGTGACTGATGGAGATTTCAGTGGATGGGATCGGGGAGTTTATCCTATAGAGTACGGAACACAGGCATATGCTGCCAGTGATCTTGATGGAACCCTGGAAATTGTATTTGATGAAGTAACTGTTCCTGGCGATGCACAGCTACTTGTTCTTGATATGGCTGTTTATGCTGCATTTCTAGATGGAGGAAACTATGATGAAAATGAATTTGTTGAGCTCGTCTGGAGAACCTCCCAGGGTGATGAGGCTGTCACAGGTATAATTAAATTAGAAAATGATGGCTTTGCAACTTATAATAGTGGTAATTTTGTGGGATATGATCAATGGATACATCTTTCCGGTAACGTAAGTGCACCTTCAACCGGACGGCCGGTAGTCAGGATCAAGAATGATAATAATGATGATCTGACCTTTGTTGATAATATTGTCGTTAAAGGTTTCTAGAAATCCATATATAATCATTATTTATCCAAGGTTAATAATAAAAATCAATTAGTCCTTATTGCCGGGGCCTTTAAAGAGGCCCCGGTATTACAGGGTTGGTGTTAAACAACTTATACTATATTTCAATGGTTAAAATATCAGACAGGGTAACAAATTCAAAACAATCATCAACAGTTGGTATTGCCGATATTGCATCCCGGTTGAGGGAGGAAGGAAAGGAAGTTTATGACTTTTCAGCTGCAAGAGCTTTCGAGCCTACTCCCCCTTATATTATTGAAGAAGCTGTCAGGGCTATGCGAGAAGGAGATACTCATCAAACTATGGCCAGGGGAACAACTGACTACCGGAGAGCTATTGCTATCAAATTGAAGAGGGAGAATAAAATAGATGCAGATCCGGAAAAGGAGATTATCGCTACAATGGGAGTGAAACAAGGTCTGACGATAAGTTTTCTTGCACTTATAAATCCCGGTGATGAAGTAATAATAGAAGACCCATGCTTCCCCAGCTATAAACAGCTTATTAGCTACCTGGGAGGAATTCCGGTTCCCGTGCCGCTAAGGGCTGAGAACAATTTCAGATGGGATAAAGATGAGCTTAAAAGTCATATCTCTGACAAAACAAGAGCTATACTTATGAATTCGCCTCAAAATCCCACAGGAGTTGTTCACAATGAGCGGGATTTGGAAATAATAGCTAACCTGGCAATTAAGCATAACCTCTATGTATTATCAGATGAAGTCTATGAAAGGATCCCCTGGGAGAACAGAGTTCATCAGAACATATGCAATCTGCCCGGAATGAAAGAAAGAACAGTTACACTCACCAGTCTCACCAAAAGTTTTTCAATGGGTGGTTGGAGGATAGGGTATATCTACGGACCGGAAGAAATAATTACAGCCCTGAATAAATTGCAGCAGCACCTAATTACCAGTTGCAATTCATTTGTTCAGGCTGCTGCTGCACTGGCATTCAGGGAATCACCAAGAAAGGTAGTGCTGGATTACTGGAGTGAGTGGGAGAAAAAAACCAGGTTTGTAGCCGAGAAGCTTGACAACATTCAAGGTATTAAATGTTCGGTACCAGAAGGAGCATTCTTCGTATGGGCAGATATTTCTGAAATCGGAATATCATCTAAGGAGTTTGTTGAAAGACTGTTAAAAGAAGAAAAAGTTGCCCTCGTGCATGGATCATCATTTGGTGAAAATGGTGAAGGATATTTCAGAATGACCTGTTCAAAAACATGGGATGATAATAAAGAAGGACTTTTAAGAATAAATAGATTTATAGAGAACTTATAAAAACTTAAAACTAAACAGAATGATTTATATAAAAAGAAATATCACAGTACTCATATTGACTGTCGCTTTTATGTATTCCTGTTCAGGGCCGGAGTCAAATACAAGCACTGAAAAGGACAGGGAGTTGCTTTTTGATTATATTATTGAGAAGACCCTGGACCGTGAAGCTTTCTCCCCTGTAAAAAACGAGATAATGGGATTCGATCCTATAGAAGCAATGAAAGCATACAAAGAAGAAATGATTGCCGCAGATACGGATTTGGAACTATACTCCGCAATTATGAAAATTAGCAATGCACGACGCGACAGGCATTTAAGTATAAACACAGTTCCTGATGGACTTGAGGTGGATGACTCAACATATCTGATTGCACCTATAATTTTCAGAGTAGATTATACTAATGAAAATGATTATTTTTTCTTTGTCGGCGATTATGCAGTTAATATCCAGGATTATTCAGATAATGTGGTCCCGGAACTTGGAGATAAAATTATCGCAGTGAATGACCAACAGATTGATGAATACTTTGAGTTTCTCAGACCTTATTTCAGATATTCAACCATAAAAGGCCTGTGGAAGGCTTTTGCCGAGGATATTACTGTTAAGAACATTGATTATCCTCCAACACTTGATTATGAAGATATTCAATTTACCCTTGAAAAGCGTGACGGTGAAAAATATTCTATAAGCCTGCCATACCTCGGTCCTGAATCAATTGAATGGCTGGATACATATAAATCGCATGGAGAAAACAGGTATAAGGGTTTTGAACTGTTAATGGACAGGGAGACTTTTGATGTTTATACATCCCTGGAACATAAAAAACTGCTAATAATAGACTGGTACGGGTTCAGGGAACACCTGGTAGAAGACATGGATTTTCTTATGGAATATGCTTCAGAAAATAATATGCTTGACTATGATATTATCTGGGATGGGACAAGAAGCAGGGGTGGATCACTAGGAGCCTATGCAGTCCAACGCTTCTTCCCCAAGGAGTTTAAAACGACTTTTGGAAATGTGAAAATCAGTGATGTTATACCAATATTTATTGAAAGAAGGGAAAAGGCCTACGAGCAGCGCAAAGATGTACTGGACAGCGGTGTGACGGAGTTGCTGGACGATGGTACCTGGCTAATGGAATGGCTTAGAACAGACGTTCAGGAGGCCATTGAAAATGGTGATGAATACTCAAATAATGTTCCCTTTAAACTGGCTCATTTACCAAAAGATTCAGACGGAATAATCCAGCCTGCTGAAAAACATTTCAGAGGGAAAGCTGTATGCCTCTTTGGTCCCCACGGAGGTTCTCATCTGGATCAGTTTGCCTCAATAGTAATCGATAATGATCTTGCTTATACTATCGGTATGTCAACAGGAGGATACAGCAATACCTGGGAGTGGGAGGAAACACTGGTGTTTCCAATAAGTAAGAAACCGGTTGTTGAATTCATGTGGAGTATCGGTCATACCATAAGGCCTAATGGTGAAGTGCTTGAAGGTAACCCGGCGCAAGTTGATAAATATATCCCTGAAGGCAGAGACAATTATCAGAATTATTATGATATATTGCTGGATGAGGCATTCAACTATTTAAACAGGTAGACCTATTAATGAAGAAAATCATACGACTTTATCGTAAATATCGGGCACTATCGCTTGGTACAAGGATCATGATTTTTATGGGTATAGGTACAATTGCCGGTGTTATATTCGGCGAAGATGCGGTAGCAGTCCAGCCAATAGGTGACCTCTTCATAAAGCTGCTCATGCTGGCCGCAATTCCATTAGTTTTTTTCAACCTATTAAATGGTCTTGCAGGATTAAGTGACCTGAAAAGTCTCGGGCGAATAACAGTAAAGATTGGAATATTTTATGCTGGTACATCTGCTCTTTCCTTTGTACTGGGTTATTTCACTTTTAATACAATAAAACCGGGCCAAGGATTTAATCTTAATAGTACTCCTCCAGAAGATATAGGAGAAATGCCAAACGTTATTGATATGTTGTTGGATATGGTGCCCGATAATGTTTTTAAATCGTTTGCAGAAGCGAATATGGTACAAATAGTGATATTTGCAGTACTTCTTGGGATTACTATTCTTACCCTTCCAAAAGATATAAAACGGCCCATTGAAAAAGGTTTAGTAGTTCTTTCACGTTTATTTAGAGAACTGGTAGCTCTCGTGCTTGAAGTAAGTCCTCTTGGTATTGGAGCCTTGATGGCTGCAACGTTCGGAGTGTATGGCTCGAAAATGTTTGGACCACTTGCTTTTTTCATCGGGGGAGTATGGGGAACACAATTGATAATGATGGGAGTATTTATAATACTATTATATCTTTTTACAAGAATGTCTCCTTACAAATTTTTCAATAAAACCGGTACTTTATATGCAACAGCCCTTGCTACGTGCAGCAGCTGGGCCTGCCTGGCGGTGGGCCTGGAGCTGGCAGAGAAAAAACTTCATTTGCCCAAGCATATCTATTCTTTCACCCTGCCACTCGGCATTCAGTTAAATAAGAACGGTACAGCAATAATGCTTATAGGTGTATTACTATTTACAGCTCAGGCTTCTGGTATTACATTTGATCCGGCATCAGTAGTGACTATAATTCTGATCGGCTTACTTCTGGAAACAGGATCAGGCGGAATACCGGGGGGAGGCCTTGTGATAGCGCTTATTTTTGTAAAGGCTTTTAACTTGCCACTTGAAATAGCTGCAATAGTAGGAGGTATATACAGGCTTGTAGATATGGGCAATACTACTATTAATGTAATGGGAGATATGGTAGGTACAATAATAGTATCAAATTCAGAAGAGAAACGATTAAAGAGAAACAGCAATAAGGAAAATAATTAAGAAAAATAACTGAGATATGAAATACTTGATTTACATGTCATGCATATTATTATTCATTGGTTCTAATAATTCCTATGCCCAGCACATGTCTTTGCAGCGAGATAATGCCGTTGGAATGAGTATGGTTGACCAGGCTGATGAACCTTTGCAATACAGATGCATAGGACCATCACGCGGTGGACGGGTAACAGCAGTAGCAGGAGTACCTCAGCACGAAAACCTTTTCTATATGGGTGCAACAGGTGGAGGACTATGGAAAAGTACTGACTATGGCTATTCATGGGATTGCATATCTGACGGGTATTTTAAAACACCATCAATAGGATCTATCACAGTCTATCAGAAGAATCCGGATATTATATATGTTGGAACCGGATCTGATGGAATCAGGAGTAATGTGATTGTAGGAAAAGGTATATATAAAAGTGTGGACGGGGGTAATACATGGGCGCTCACCGGTTTGGAGAATGGCGGCCAGATAGGTTCTGTAATTATACACCCTGATGATCCTGACAACGTTTATGCGGCGGTTATGGGTCAACCATTCAGAAAGTCGGAAGAAAGAGGGATATATCATACGAATAATGGAGGTAAAACATGGGATAAAATGTTTTTCCTTTCTGATTCAGTAGGTGCTGTAGACCTGGAATTTGCTCCTGGTAATCCGGATATTATCTACGCTGCCATGTGGCGTGCTGAACGTAAACCGTGGACAATAATCAGCGGGGGAGCAGAAGATGGTATTTATAAAACCACCGATGGTGGCAGGACCTGGGAAAAAAAGACAGAGGGCCTGCCCACAGGCCTGGTTGGTAAGATAGATTTTGCAGTTAGTGAAGATAAACCCGGACGTATATGGGCATTGATACAGGCGTCGGATGAACAGGGAGGTCTGTACCGGTCTGATGACTATGGTGAAACATGGGTTAAAATTGAAATGCCACCTGGCGTACATACCAGTATAATGTACCGTCCTTTTTATTTTACAAATATCACAGCAAACCCAAAGAATGCTGATAATATTTGGTCGGGAACAAAAAAGTTTTGGGAATCCAACGATGGAGGGAGGACATGGGAAAGGGTTCCAACCACCCATTCAGACCATCACGATCTCTGGATTAATCCAAATAACCCCGATGTAATGATTGAAGGGAATGATGGCGGAGCCTCTGTTTCAAGAGATGGGGGCCTGAACTGGTCGACCGTTTTTAATCAGCCTACAGCAGAAATGTATACCTGCGATGTGGACGACCAGTATCCTTATTACCTGTATTCCGGCCAACAGGACAATACGACAATCAGAGTTCCGAGCAGGCAGCCATATTTGAATGTATTAACCAGTAATGACAATCATGAACTGAATGAGCTGACCTACTGGGAAAGATTAGGTGGATGTGAGACCGGACCGGTGGTGCCGAAGCCCGGAGATCCAAATATCGTTTATTCTAATTGCAAAGGCCGCTTTGGCGTTTATAACAAAGAGCTTGGGGTAGAGCATCTGTATTATATAGGCGTTGAGAGTATCTATGGCAATCATCCGGCAGATATTACTTACAGATTCCAGAGGGTCACGCCCCTTGAGGTTTCCCCTCATAATCCGGACATTGTTTATTATGGCTCCCAGTTCATACATAAAACAAGCAATGGGGGAATAAACTGGGAAGTAATATCACCTGACCTTACGGCAAACAAACCCGAATACCAAATGCGCAGTGGCGGACCTATTGATGAGGATATATCGGGGGAGGAATACTATGGTGTTATTTATGCTATACAGGAGTCACCCCTCAAAGAGGGAGTTATTTGGTCCGGTTCAAATGACGGTTTATTCTATCTAAGCAAGGATGGAGGTAAAACATGGAGTAATGTTACCCCTGCCATGCCCGAAGGCGGAAGAGTATCGAATATAGAAGCCTCACCGCATAATCCTGCTAGGGCACTATATGCAGTATACCGCGATTTCCTCGGGGATGACAGGCCATATATCTTCCTTACCGATGATTACGGTGAAAGCTGGACACTGCTGACCGATGGTAATAATGGTATTCCTGATGATTTTCCAGCACGGGTTGTCAGGGAAGATACGCAAAGAGAGGGATTACTTTTCGCCGGAACAGAATTTGGGATCTATTTTTCAGTCGATATGGGTAAACAATGGCACTCCCTGCAGCGCAACCTGCCGGTCGTCCCTGTCACAGACATGCGGATCATCAGGGATGATATTGCTCTATCAACAATGGGACGATCTTTCTGGATACTTGATGATATATCCGCCCTGAGACAAATTAATGAAAATGATAATTCATCTTTTAGGCTCTTTAAACCACGCAATGTCATCAGGCATGAACAAAAGATTTTCTTCACACTGCCTGATGATATGTCTGACAAGCGGGTAAGCATGGAAATACTGAAAGGAGAGAATCTTATTATAAGTGATGATATCTATTCTTCTGATCTAAAAGCAGATGACCTGGGGTTTTATATGGTGCAATGGGATCTTCATCATTACCTGAAGCAGGGTAATAAATATATCAAGGGTCCTTTTGTCTCGCCCGGTGAATATACAGTCAGGATCAGCTGTGATGGCCAGAGCAGGCAAGAGAGTTTTCAATATAACATAAACCCGGAACTGGAATCCTATGGCACCACTGTTGAAGACCTTCATGAGCAAGAAGAACTGGCTCTTAAGGTGACAGGCCTCTGCATCGAAATAAGGGAGAAGATCATGGAGATAGAACAAAAGATTAGCGAAACAAAAAATAAAAAGAAGTTAGAGGAGTTGAATAAGAAATTATCATTGCTTAAGAAAGGACCTGCCAGGTACGACCAGCCAATGCTTATTGACCATGCTGAATACCTGCTCGAAATGATAAG
>JAWLEO010000035.1:0-38169 GCA_041686075.1 Bacteroidales bacterium
AAGGTGGTTTGAAACCAATGCCTGTACATCGATTTCGGAAGGCCACTGCTTATAAACAGCTCTTCCATCTTTTGTGCAGCTTCATGGCACACTATCATCAGCAAAACGACGATAGTTGACTGCCTCAAAATCTCCTTCGGCTGTCTTTCTTCGTATGCCATCAAAGTACCAGTCAAGATCCGTCAGATAAATGTTCGCTGCCAGAGGACTGAAAGGGCCACCCTGAGTCATTCCTACCTTCCCGGCAGTTTTGATTATCTGTTTTACGAGTCGCATGACCTTTGGGTCCTGCACTCTTCTTGCGATCTTGTCCAGAAGTATTGAATGCCGTATTGAATCGAAATAGTTCGTCAAATCCACATTAATTACCCTGGTCATCCTCCTCAGCACACTGCGCCTGACTTCCGCCAGTGCGCGATGCGGCGACCGCTTCGGTCTAAATCCATACGAGTTTGGACAAAAGTCAGCTTCAAATATGGCTTCAAGTATCAGCTTCACCGATCCCTGAACCACACGATCCCGGATCGTGGGGATTTGAAGTGTTCTCATTTTACCTTTGAACTTCGGAATTTCGACTTTGCGATTTCCCTGGGTGCGGTAATTACCTGAAAGAAGATCCTTTTGTATGGCTTTGAGGAACTCGTCAAGACCTATTGATTCGATATCATCAAAGGTAATACCGCGTCAATGCCCGGGGCACCGCCATTCCTCTTAGCCACCTGATAGGCTTCTCTCAGTGTTTCCGTCTTAGCAATATGTACAAAGATCCCCTAAAAGCGATGCGTCTTGTCAGATTTCGCTTTACAATAAATCCGTCGTCTCAGATCCTGCAAATTTATAGGTGCCTTTCTCATCTCACCCCTGCCTCACTTTGATCAAACGGAATACTCACCAGTCTGGGCCCTTTCCTCCCGGTGTGTTTTGCTGCACACCAATCAACGGTACTACAACCCAATCCGCCACCCTGATACCTGCCTTTCCATTTCACATACAAGTTTATAGGATGGGCCTCCTCGACGCGATTTCTTCGCCGGGTATCGAGGGCTTCTCCAGTTTCCACATAATCCTTCACTACATGCAACCGCTGATACCCCGCCGGTGAGAACCGCAGTATCATACCCGTTTCGGTCAGTCCCTGTTGCCTTCGCACGTTATCTACCATCTCGGCCACCGGACTTTCGTGTAACGAGGCTACTTCTGCGTTCACTGTACGTTGCAGCCTGTAGTGTCGCTTATTTTCCATAACGAAAATATTGTCGGTGGGCTTCACCGTTTTAGTTTCCCGCCACGATGCCTCCTATGCTAGGAGGTTTGAGTCTCTTACCCCCGGTCGGACTTTCACCGACTGGATTATGTGTCCTTTTCTGGACACGCCAACTTTACATCGATATTTGTAGAGCTGAGCAATCTCTTCTGCTTTCAGGTCAAAGTTGTTGGATAAAAACATCAAATGATTATCTGTTTCTTCATCATAAAATTTGATGCGACGAATTTTTTCCGGATATTCTTATGAGACATAAAATTCTGTCAATTTGTCAATCTGATCTAGTTATACTCCATTGTTTTTGTTGACTTTTTTGGAATACATCCTTTGACACTGCAGATTGTTTTTTGCTCTGACAACGAAATAAGCAGAACTCTGATGTATTCTGTAAAGCCGTTCATAATCAATGTATCCTCTATCAAGGGTGTAATAACCTCCTGGTTCATAATACAATAAATCCAGGGCATTCATATCATAAACTGATGCAGCGGATACATGGATGAAAGTTGGAATAGAAGTCTTTATATCATACAAAGTATGCAGTTTTATTCTTCCTTTTCGTTTTCGGAACGTTGCCTACCAAAATACACTAAGACACAAATCAATGGTTATAGAATCAAAAGCATATACATTCCCATCTATGTTCAGAAGAAAATCTTTATCCGTAATGGAAGCTTTTCTTGCAAGATCAATCAAATGGTAAGCATATTCCTCGAATATTCTGCAATCACGCTTTTCATTGGCGTTAGCAAAATTTGATCTGGATGTACCCATGCCAAAGTCAAGGTGATAATACTTGGGTTTGTGGGTTTCAATACTAATCATCAGATCTCTCAGACTGTCTCTGCCAGTTAATTGATCAATTGTACTGCCTGTTTTATAATTAAAAGCCGAGAGTACTATATATTTTTGGTCCTGCACCATATGTTTCTTGCATTAGTATTATATCTTCATCTGCATTTTTTATATATTCAATTATTCGTTCTATCCCGTCAAAACCATCTTCATCAAGGGTAAAATGCGTTCCCCCATGCCAGATATTCCAATCAACAACAGTAATAACGTCACTTTTTAATTCAGGTTCCGTCACTATTTCAGAATATTTCTCAAAACTACTCCTTATTTCATTTTGAGAAATTACTCTTCCAAAAATTTTCAAATCATCTATTGAACCCTGGAAAGACTTGTATGAAGATGTAAACTGTTCATTTCTTCCAATACGCAATGCAATATTACTTATAAAACTCTACTCATCCAAATCCCCTGTGTGTATTATAGCTTTGTTTATACCATCGTAATAAAGATGAAATTCTTTCATGCCTGCGTTATAACTAAAAGCAACCTGATGCCAAATATCTCCAGATCCCAATATAGATTACATATAAATATCAATAATAGGCTTATTCTCTGTAGAATTATCCTGTGTCATCATCTGCTATAAGATAACAACAAGTAAAACGGCTGGAGCAAAATATCTATTAATTTTCATAGACTTTAGTAATCTATGTCAAAATCCGAAATTATCAGATAATGGTCGGATGGAAAGCCGCCTGGCCAGGAGGAAATAACTCTTATTGATGTATTCTTTAGTGCTTTCCCTTTATAATAGAGCTGATCGATCCTTTTCCCACTGCGGTGAGTAAACCCGGGAAATTTACCAACATCTGGATATATGCTTCTGAAAGCATCAGTAAATCCTTCATCCAGCATTATTTTTGATGCCGGACTTTTACCTCCATCTGTATGGGGAACAGCATTAAAATCTCCTGCAAATAATACGGGAACAGTATCCGTTCCCTTAAATCTTGAATTATGAAACTCAAAAACATGAGGGAATTTGTTCATTCCATACCAATTAGACATTACGTATATTTCCTGTGTTTCACTTATCGCAACTTTTGCTGCCACATTCATAAACGAAGCACTATCAGGCACAAATATCTCTTTTATAGGATAACGGCTTATTACTGAAATATTTGAACCCTGGTTAAGATAATCCCAGTCAGCAGTTGTTACAAAATAATATCCCAGTTCTGCTGCAATGAAATCACCAGAAGAATATGTTTCCTGCATCATTATTACATCTGCCTCTTCCTTCTTTAGCATTTCCACAATACGCATCCTAGAATCCCAGCCATCGTTTTCAATTGTATAATGTATCCCTCCGTGATGAATATTCCAGCAAGCTGCTGTTAATGAGGCGATTTTTTCGCTAAGTACAGGAGATTCTGCACCGGAAAAATCAGAATAGGATTCAAATATTTCACCGGGCAGAAGTATGCGGTCCCAAATAATCAATTCATCCATATCAAAATCAGGCCGACATAATTTCTCTTTAAGAGCATATCGTCCTGCCATATCTTCATCCATTATAACTTTACCGTTATCAAGAGAGTAAATTTTAAATAATGGTGCAACCTCCATAAAATCCCTGACCTGATGTACGGTGTAAGCATTTTTCATTAAGGCTGATACTGCATCCAATACAGGCTGCAGTTTTACCTTTCTAATAGATTCAATAAATTGTGCTGTGTCCGTATCTACCAAAGATTGTTTTTTTGTGTTCAGTTTGTGCCTGAACAACTCTTCGGGATCAACGATCAAACTCAAAAAATCTTCCTGCTCTATCATTCCCAACCCCAGTTTATCAAATTCATCGACAGCTTTTTGAAGCAGTTCCTTTCCCCTTATTATTTCAGGAAGTATTTCATATTGTATACCGGGTCCGTTTTCTGTCCACCCAACAACGAGTGGAGTTCCGCTGCTGAAATTAAACCCTTCACCGTCATTAATGTTATAAATTGCTCTGTTGATCCCATCATAGTATAATCTCATCTCTTCTTTCTTACTGCTGTAAGTCAAGGTTAACTGATGCCATTGACCGTCATTTAAGGGCATACGGTTACCATTATCCCTTGCATATGTTATCCTGCGGTTTCCAGATCCAATATTCCATGCAAATGTGCCATTTGATATGCTTAATAACCATCCTTGTTTTTTTTGAGCAATAAGGCTATTGTCATATATTTTTTTCGTTGACATTATAACTGC
Source organism: Bacteroidales bacterium (assembly GCA_041686075.1). Taxonomy (GTDB): domain Bacteria; phylum Bacteroidota; class Bacteroidia; order Bacteroidales; family VadinHA17; genus UBA9300. The sequence continues at coordinate 4,316 of JAWLEO010000035.1, forward strand.
ACGTTTATCTGTTTCCAATAAACTTTTGATCCAAAACTGAATTGAAAAATCAGCCTTATTATCGAAGCAAATATCTTTACTATCAATTATAATATATCCTTGTTTTGTGTTAGGATTTATGCTGAGTGACTGCCCCTCAATTCCTTTATCGAAGAATAACTCTCCGACAGATAAAATATTAATTTCAGTTTCCATAGTATTATCAATGCTACCATTAAAACTGAAACGAGCTATTGGTTGCTTGCTATTACTATACCCTAGTTGTGCAACCATATTAATATTTATAATTAGTAAAGCTGCAAAACTTGTAAAAAAAGTTGCAAAAAGATTGTATTGTTTCATATTTAGATATTTTAATAAAAGTTACTTAATTAATTTTTCTCAAATTAAGCAGTGCTCTCTGTTCTGAAGTGAGAATTCCATTTTCAAGTCTCAATGAATTCTATAATTCTTTACTTGTTGTTTGAATTTATATAAATTTTATATCATATACCAAATAATTGCTCCCTCTTTATTTAATAAAATGTATTTTTCACTTTTCCTATACTATATAATTTTTTAAGATAGGATTTACCTGCCGTTTTCATTATAAGTTTCTCAAATATCACCCTGGTAGTGTAAATGCAGTAGCCTTTAAAATTTAGTCATAACTAATGGTTTATTTATATTATCCATGCTGTTTGATTTAAAAACAGTCATAATATTATGATTTCAATAACCCGGTAGAATTACATGGTTTTTAACTGCTCACTATTATCCGGTGAGAAGTGCTACTTTTTTCTTTTAAAAGGTGTTTATCTTACTCCTGAATGCTATTCTCACTTTTCATGGATTTTCCAATAAATAATGTAAATTTATATATAGCCCTGGTAGCAAAGAAAAAAAGTATGTAGGTAATAGTGTTTGATTCGGCTGAAGCAGCCAAAGGTAAAAAGACCAAGCATTCATGTGGGAAAAACAAACTATAGCGATGTTTAATATAAACCACTTGTATTTTAACAACCCCAGTTTTTACTTATCATATATATTTACCATCAAGCCTCGTCATAGCGTAAATTGCCGCCCCCAGCAAAGAGGCATGAATCCCGAGTTCTGCCCTTACTATTCTTACATTTTTCCTGCAAAATTCGAGTGAATTTGAACTGGCACTATCTTTTATCATATCAAAATATTCGTCCCTCGCCATAGCCATACCACCGCCGAGGATAATGATGTCAGGGGAAAAAATACTTATCAGGTTTGCCAGTCCCGCCCCTATATAATAAGCATTATCCTTAATGGCCATCTTAGCATAATGATCCCCCTTATAACTCAGTTCAAATATGTCCCTGGCATTTATTTTATCTTTTACTTCATTTTTTGTATTCTTTATCTGTCCGCTCATTAAAAGGTAATTCCTCACAAGAGCCACCGATGAAGCAAAATACTCAAAGGATCCCCGTATGCCCTTATCACTGTACTGACCGAACATATCAAGACTCATCTGACCAATCTCACCTCCTGCATTATCACTACCCCGGTAAAGTTTACCTTCAATAATTATAGCCCCGCCAATACCGCTCCTCAAAGCCACAAAGATAACATTGTCAAAGCCACGTGCAGCCCCGTTATAATGTTCGGCTATTGCCATCAGGTTAGCATCGTTATCCAGGAAGACCGGCAGACCTGTTTCTGAGCTCACCAACTTTCCCAGTGGTACATCCTTCCATCCATCTATACCCTGGTCAGGACCAAAAATGATTCCCTTCCTGTAATCAATTAAACCTTTTGCCGCTATACCCACACACAGTGGATTGACATTATGAGCTGCGGCTTCTTTCCTGGTTTGGGAAACCGCCTCAATTACCAGTTTTATTAAGGTGTCCCTATCGGGGATGCTATCATATTTATAACTGAAATCATCAATGATTTTACCACCATACCGGACTAAGGCAGTATGTATCATTGTCCGACCTATATCAAGTCCTATGGCAGTTGCGTATTCGTACATAACGGTTCAGGTTTCAGGTTTCAGGTAAAAGATTATTAATTAAACAATCATAATTCATAATTCATAATTAATAGTTCATCTTTTCCCCAGGTAGCTCATCATGATTATCGACCCTGCCGTGCCATCCATTGTAGGCTCATTCGTTGAATAATCATTTATATCATCATGATATACCACATAACTATTCTGAAATTTTGCAAATTCATCAATATCTGATAAGGATATTCCTTTCAGTGAGTTATATATTGTTGAATAAACAGGCCCGTCAACGAGTCCGCCTGCCACCTCTTCGCCCGTAAGAGCCCAGATACTGGTGTGAATATCTTCAGGGTATTCACCTCCTTCCGGCAGGCCGGTAAACATTGATGTACCCCATGGGTTAATTCCAAAAAGCCAGTCCACCTGGTCTTTCATAAAATCATGGTAGGTAGAATCAGACGTCATGTCTTCATAAAATATTATCTGCGTGACCAGGGATGTCAGGAGATTATTTGAGCACCAGATAAAGGGCACACCAACATTATAAACATTCTGCTCTGCCCTTTTTACGGTAGCCTCAATTCCCATTTTATAATATTCAGCCAATACTTTTTTAAAGTTGTCGTCCACAAGATCGTAAAGGGCATAGTGCCCTATGTTGACAAAGGGATAATACCTGTAATGAGCTGCCGTATCAAAGGGCATCCATGATATTGCAGCAGCCCGTACGGCATAATCTCTGGCCATTTTCAGATACTTCTCTTCACCTGTGGCCCGGTACAATTCAGCAGCTCCCCACTCCATATCATCTGTCCATGTATCCTCATTATACCTGTAAGGTGCTCCATAGGAATTGCCCTGCTGGAAACCTTCATTTTTCAGACCCAGGTTAAAAACCGTTCTTGCCGAACTGAGGCATTTAGCGGCAAAGTCTTTTTTCAGGGGATCATCCTTCCATATGGTATAAGCCATCGCGAGAGCCGCAGCGCAGCGTCCTGCAAGATTGGAAACACCTGTTGCTTCACTTTTATATTCTTTTAAACCCTGGGGCTTCCCGTTGGCAAAATATACGACCCTGTAACTGTTTTCACCCCATCCATAGTCTGATTTATCATTGTCAGGCATCTTCCATCCTATATGGTCCCTGTCATCTCCTACCTGGTGAAAAAGTAAATCAGGTGCAGGATGCATTTTAAGTATCCATTGCAGTCCCCACATAGCTTCATCCAGTATATCAGGTAGCCCGTTAGCCCCTGGCTTACCCAGCGAATCAACCCTGTCATCATACTTATCCGGGAACATCTGGTAAGCCTTGAGCATATGGGCTGTTGCGTAGCTGCCCGTAATGAGGTATTTCAGTTGATCACCCGCATCGTGCCAGCCGCCGCTTACGTCTATGTATGTGGAGTCCTCCATCGGCCCATACATGGTTTTTCCATCAAGCGTATGACATTTAACATCAAGGAAGGGATTATATCCGCACCTCTGCTGACGCATAAAGCCAAGCAAGTCCCCGGTATATCCGCCATATACATCCCGCGAAACAGGAAATGACGCCGATTTATATCCAGATTCTGAGCCACGAATTGTATATGTACCCGGATTTTGCAAAAATGAAAAATCAAGGTCATAGTAATGTTTAAATTTACCCCAGGTCTCGGTTTCCAGCTTAAAGGGCTCAAGGTTATCGAAGACAATCTTTCCTTCGTCAGAAATAAGCCTGAAAGTTTCTTCTACCTCCTTATTTGAAAATATTACAGCGCGCTTACTATCATCCGGATGATATCCTGCCTGGTTTATTCTTATATAAACCGGTTCCGGTTTCCTGACACAGGCACCGTGTATTATTAATGAAATAATAACAATAAATAAAAGGTGTTTCTTATGGCATATGAAATTCATTAGCATAATAACTTTTTTAATATTCTTCCCTGGATCTTTTGCCCAGGTAACCACCATGATGTCTCTTTGCATAATCCTTCCTGGTAAAACCAATTTTTTCTTCAAGGAGGACAACCAGGGCGTCACCGATAACCGTCATAACAGTAGTTGAAGTAGTTGGTGTAAGGCCCAGTATACATACTTCTTCAGGCTTTCCAGTAAGAAGGAGATAATCTGACCTGTGTGCCAGCTCACTTTCTTTATCACTTGTAATTACTATTACAGGTATGTCTTCATACAGGTTATTTTTAAGGTCAAGCAATTCAAGTATTTCACGTGTTATACCTGAATTTGATATACACAGCAGAATATCATTCTTTTGCATAATGCCGAGATCACCGTGTTGTGCTTCACTGGGATGCAGAAATATAGCCGGTGTACCCGTGGCGCTCATGGTAGTGGCAATATTAAGAGCTATCTGACCTGCCTTGCCCATACCACTGGTTATTAATTTACCATTCTTCCTGTGCACTCTCTCGTAAATAGCATCCACCGCATTTTCATAGTAGCCATTTACAGGAATATTTTTTATTGCTTCGGCTTCCCTGCGGAAAATATCTTTTATTCTTTCCATGTGATATAAATAATGTCTTTAAAGTTAGGCAAAAAGGACATCTTGTAAGCAATTTATTACCTGCTTTATTCAATAATCTCATTCACTCCTTCAAGAACAAAGTGTGGTTTATATGGGAATTCATCTATCGTGTTTTCATCCGATATACCACTGAGCACCAAACAGGTATCAATCTCAGATTCAATCCCGGCAATAATATCAGTATCCATCCTGTCACCTATAATGATCGATTCTTCCCTGCTGCATCCCAGACGTTTCAGGGCAATCCTCATCATCAAGGGGTTGGGTTTACCGACGAAATAGGCACTCTTACCCGTTGCCAGTTCAATGGGTGCAATAAGTGCCTTTGTTGCCGGGACAATGCCATTTTCACCCGGTCCGGTCATATCCGGGTTTGTTCCTATGAGCCCTGCACCCTTTAAAACAAGGTTTATTGCTCTTTCAATTTTCTCATAATTATATGAACTGCTTTCACCAACCACCACATAATCAGGATTAATGTTATCCATGGTATAACCTACATTATACATGGCATTTATCAAACCCGCTTCACCAATGATAAAGGCCGTGCCTTTGGGCTTCTGTGCGGAAAGAAATTGTGCAGTAGCAAGTGCGCTTGTATAAAACACATTTTTCGGTACATCTATACCCAGCCTGTTAAGCTTTTCTTTCAGTTCAGTGGGCGTTCTTTCACTCGAATTGGTCAGGAAGAGAAATTTTTTTCTTTCCTCCTTAAGCCATTCAACAAATTCAGGAACTGCCGGGAGTAACCTGTTACCATGATAAATTACCCCGTCCATATCTGATATAATTGCCTTTTTATTACGTATTTTTTCAATAATTGCCTTACGGTCCATTATAATCAGGTTTAAAAATAAAAACAAGATACAAAGATATACGGCCAGATTTTTCGGTAGCTTGAGGAATATTTAGTTTTATTATTCAACAGTTCGAATTAAGTTTTTATAATCTCTTGATATTATTCAGTACATTCTGAATGGATTCTTCGAAAATATTCGCTCCTTCTATCCATTTAAGAATTTTCTCGCTTACCTCCGGATATTCTGCTGAACGCATAGATACAGTTTTATAACATAACTCCTTAAGTTCCTGTATATTGTCGAGTAATTGCATGAAATATATCCTAAAGAAGCCATCGGTAATAAAAAAGTACTTTCTCCTTTCCGATGCACGTGTTTTATAATCAATCATTTTTACCGACATAAGGTAATTCAGGGAAGTGCTTATTGAGCTCTTACTGGCTCTGAAAAAATCAACCAGCTCAGAAAATGTAGCTTCTGGCCTGTCGGAATTTGCAATATAAGCCATTATACGTCCCTGCATGGGAGTAAGGCCAAATTTTTCAAATACCCTCCCCGTTTCTTCAATGTGTTCTCTCATTCCTTTCCTGATCATAAGCTGGTCTATTTTAAGTGCAGGCATAACAAAATTAAAAATATTTTGTTAAGTTCATTAAATTTTGAACTAAAAAAACATAAAATTAATTTTGCTGGTACAAATAAAAAAAAAACCTTAGTTTTGGTTTTTTGATAAAGACTGAATACTGAAACTAATACCTTAAAGCCGTGTTACAGACTATTGACTGGACGATTGTAGGCATTTTCTTCATAATTGTTATCAGTATAGGATGGGTAGCTTCCAAAACTGCCGGCAAAGATACAACTGAATTCTTCCTTGGAGGTCGTGGAATGCCGTGGTGGCTCCTTGGCATTTCCATGGTAGCATGTACCTTTTCAGCCGACACTCCCAACCTTGTAACGGGTATGGTACGCGAAGACGGAGTAGCCAAAAACTGGGCCTGGTGGGCCTTCCTGATAACCGGAATGGTAACTGTTTTCATTTACGCCAAATTATGGAGAAGGTCTAATATAATGACCGACCTTGAATATTATGAACTAAGGTACAGCGGCAAAGCAGCATCTTTTCTGAGAGGTTTCAGGGCTCTCTACCTGGGCATTCTCTTTAATACCCTTATCATGGGCACTGTAACACTGGCAGCTATCAAGATAGGCGGCGTCATGCTCGGCATTAAACCATGGCAGGCTGTTGTTGGAGGTTCAGTTGTAATTATGATTTATGCATCTCTCGGAGGATTGAAAGGAGTGATATGGGCTGATTTTTTCCAGTATAGCATTGCCATGTTCGGAGCTGTACTAGCTGCTGTAATAGCTGTTCGTCAGCCCGAAGTCAATGGCCTGGGCAACCTTCTTACGAATCCCGAATTACAAGAAAAGATTAAAGTTCTGCCCGATTTTCGCAACCCTTCAGTGTGGGTGACATTAATGCTAATACCGATAGCCGTTCAGTGGTGGGCGGTATGGTACCCCGGGGCAGAGCCGGGGGGCGGTGGCTATATAGCACAGAGGATGTTATCAGCAAAGAATGAGAAAAACGCCATAGGTGCCACACTGCTTTTTAACTTTGCCCATTATGCCCTCAGGCCATGGCCGTGGATAATAGTTGCCCTGGCTTCTGTTATTATCTACCCTGACCTGGACTCTATACGGGCACAGTTTCCTGATATTTCTGAAACATACCTCAAGGATGATATCGCCTACCCGGTTATGCTTGCCAAGCTTGAGCCCGGCTGGCTGGGCCTGGTTACAGCATCCATAATAGCTGCATACATGTCGACTATAGGAACACACCTTAACTGGGGATCATCATACGTGGTAAATGACTTCTACAGGCGTTTTGTTAAACCCGGCGCTCCAGAAAAAGAACTTGTTCTGGTAGGAAGAATAACCACGATCTCACTTATGGTGATAGCCGGCCTGCTGGCACTTTTCTTTCTTACTAACGCCACCCAGGCATTTGATGTGCTCTTATTGTCAGGTGCAGGCACAGGGGCTATATATCTTTTAAGATGGTTCTGGTGGAGGATCAATGCATGGACTGAAATTTCAGCTATGATAGCAGCCACCATATGTGCCATAGTGCTTGTCTTTTTCGTACCAGACAGTGCAATAACCTTCTGGGTCCTCGATGGATTCACTTCCAAACTGCTGGTTGCGGTGGCAATAACGACAGTGGTATGGATAGTTACAACATACCTTACCGCCCCGGAAACCAAAGCAACATTAAGGACATTTTATAAAATAACCAGGCCGGGCGGACCCGGCTGGAAGAAGGTTGTGGAGGAAGCCAAAGCAGAAGACGACATAGTGATCGATACCAGGGACGAAGGCCGCAAATGGGAAATGCCTTTGCAGATACTCTGTGTCTTTATCGGGGCAGTATCAATTTACAGTTCGTTATTCTCCATAGGTAGCTTTGTTTATGCAAAGCCCTGGCTGGGTACTTTTCTGGCCCTTATTGCCGTAGCAGGTACTATATTCCTGTTCAGGACCTTCGATAAATTGAATGCTGATAAATAAACCTCCATGAGTTATGTCACCGGGCAATGAACTTGAAAATGTATTTAGCAGGTTTAATGCTGAGGGTACATACCTTGATGGATATACTTTTGGCACGGGTCATATACATGATACATACAAGATTGAAACTGAAACAGGGTACAGAGATTACCTTCTGCAGAAGCTTAACAACAATATTTTCCAGGATATCCCCGCCTTGCAGGAGAATATATACAGGGTAACCAGCCATATACGTTCGAAGCTTGTAAAGGAGGGTGAAGAAGATATTGAAAGGAAATGCCTTACAGTAATCAAATCAAGGGATGGCAAGACATGGTACAGAGATAAGAAGGGAGATTATTGGAGGATGTTTTTCTTTATCCCCGACCACCGCTCCTATGATGTGGTACAGAACACATGCCATGCTTATGAAGGAGGGAAGGCAATTGGCCGGTTCCAATCGTTGCTGGCCGATCTTCCGGGCCCCCGCCTGAATGAAACAATACCTAATTTTCACAATGTAGAAAAACGGCTCGAGACTTTTCATGATGTATTGAAAGATGACCCGGTATCCCGGGTTGACAGAGTGACGGAAGGAATAAATTTTGTCCTTAAAAGGGAGGAAGAGATGAAAACAATACTCAAACTGGGTCGGCAGGGCAAAATTCCCCTGAGGATAACTCATAATGACACAAAGTTTAACAATATACTGTTCGACGAAAACGACAGGGCCCTCTGCTTAATTGACCTTGATACCGTAATGCCCGGCTATATACATTACGATTTCGGCGATTCGCTGCGAACAGCGGCAAATACTGCAGCTGAAGATGAAGAAGACCTTTCAAAGGTAGGTATAGACACTGAGATTTATGAAGCTTATACCAGGGCCTACCTGAAGCAGGTAGAAAATGTCATCGGCAAAAAAGAGATTGATTACCTGGTATATGGACCACCGCTTATGACCTTTATTATGGGTTTAAGGTTCCTGACCGACTATATAAGCGGTGACATTTATTATAAAATTCACAGACCCGATCATAATATATTAAGATCCCGTGCCCAATTCCGGCTGGTTGAATGTTTTGAAGAACAATTTGATTTGTTGAAATCAATCATTTCCCGATATTATTAATTATTTTTATTGATATCACTGATCAAACATTCAATGATGAAATTACTTATCTACCTGTTTTTTTCGTTTATACTTCTTGTTTCATATGGATGCAAGGAAAGTACAAACGATAAAAAACCATTTACTGAAGCCAAAGACCCGGAAGGCGTACAGGTTGAAGCATGGACATCAGTTCAAAGAGGACTGAATTCCGGTTTTGGAAATACCAATATCCGCTATAGCAGGAGTAAACCCCCGGATGGAATTATAAAGCGTGATATCTCCCTTACAGGATGGAAAGGCGAAAAGGTGAACTGCCAGTTACTTTTTTGGTCAGCATCTGACCAGGGCAAGATCGTGGTAAACAGTGAAAATACTGAAAACCAAAATTCTATTACCGGCAGCGCCATTAAAATAAGGACAATAAAATATGTTCTTGCAGATGACTTTCTTAACGGTTGCGGGTACAGGGATAAAGATACTATTGCTTCCTTCCTGGTGCCTGACATGCTTGATGACACAAACAATTTCTACCTGAAGGAGATGCAAACAAGACCTGTATGGATAAGTATCAATATACCTGGTCATATTGAACCGGGTATATATTATATTGGTGTTAGAGGTATTTCAAACAGAGATACCGTCAGTCACACTATAAATCTTGAAGTCCAGGATAAATTACTCCCTTCACCTGCAGATTGGTCCTTTCATCTTGATCTGTGGCAAAATCCATTTGCCGTTGCCAGGTATAACGGCGTACAGTTATGGTCACAGGAACATATGGACCTGTTGAGACCATTATTGTCCATGCTGGCAGAAGCGGGTCAGAAATGCATAACCACCAGTATTACAGAAAAGCCCTGGGGCGGACAAACCTATGACCCTTTTGAATCAATGATAACATGGATAAAAAACTCAAATGGACTGTGGGAATATGATTATTCTGTTTTTGATCAATACATTAAGCTGGCTATCGATTGCGGTATCGATGAACAGATCAACTGTTATTCTATGGTTCCCTGGGGAAACAAGTTTACCTGGTTTGATGAGGATTCTGCTAAATTCATCACCCTTGAAGCGAAGTCCGGATCAAGTGAATATATGAAAATATGGACACCCTTCCTGAATAATTTCAGGGTCCATCTTATGGAAATGGGATGGCTGGAAAAAATTACCATTGCATTGGATGAAAGAAGTAAGGAAGAAATGAAAAAGATGTTCGCCTTTCTTGAAGAAACAGCTCCGGATTTCCGGGTAAGCATGGCGGGTCATTATTTTAAAGATATTAACGATATGATCTATGACTTCAGTTACAACTGGCGGGATATTTCTTCTAAAACATTCGATGTTAACAAAGAAAGAAATGAGTCAGGTAAAATAACTACTTATTATGTGGCCTGTGGTGTCCCACAACCAAATACCTTTACCTTCTCCCCTCCCGCCGAAGCTTCTTACCTTGGCTGGTTTGCTGCTGCCATGGGCTTTGACGGCTTTCTCAGGTGGGCATACAACAGCTGGCCTGAGAATCCTGTGTATGACTCGAGGTTTATCAAATGGCCGTCAGGAGATACATATCTGGTATACCCGGGAGCCAGGAGCTCAATACGTTTTGAAAAACTTATTGAAGGCATACAGGATTATGAAAAGATCAGGATCCTCAAGGAGCAATTATCCTTAAATCCTTCCCTGGAGGCAGCGGAAGCTGAAATAAGACTAAACCGTTTTCTTTCCTCTATCAATCACTCTTTGCTCGACAGCCTTCCTGCACATGAAATAGTGAGCAGGGGAAGGCATATGCTGAATGAGATGAGCAGGATAAAATAAAGGCTAAGGCTGAGGCTGAGGCCGCCGGAGACCGGTCAGGCAGGGATCCTCGAAATTCCAAATCGCCATTCTGGCGAAAGAATTTCGGGACTGAGATCCGTGCCGTGCTTCGGCGGACACGGTAAGGCTAATGATAAGCTGCAATTTAATTGATATTTACATAAAAGAGCCATATTATTATTATTTTTAGCTGGCTTTTAACAGCTTTTAACAATGGATATTTTTTCTATCTTGCGGAATAATGGGGGAACAGGAATATCAATAAACAAAAAAAACCAGAGATGTTTAAAAAACAAAGAATTGGGGTACTGACAGCCGGTGGTGACTGCCCGGGACTTAATGCAGCTATCAGGGGTGTTGCAAAAACAGCCATTGTCAGGCACGGCATGGAAGTATATGGAATCTCAGACGGCTTTCTTGGACTTATCAATAAGGAATATATAGAGCTAACCGAAAAGAATTTGTCGGGGATACTCACCCTGGGTGGCACCATACTGGGGACCTCAAGGGTAAAACCATTCAAAAAGAAAACAAATAGTGATAAAACAATAAGCAAGCCCGAGCTTATCAAAGAACATTATGACCAGATGGGTTTGGATTGTCTTGTATGCATTGGTGGTAATGGAACACAAAAAACTGCATACCGCCTCTCACAGGAAGGACTAAATATAGTGGGTATACCCAAAACCATCGACAATGATGTTTACGGCACCGAAATGACATTCGGTTTTGATTCCGCCGTAAACATCGCAACCGAGGCCATTGACAGGCTTCATTCGACAGCCAACAGCCATAAAAGAATAATTGTAATAGAAGTAATGGGGCATAACGCAGGCTGGATTGCCTTGTATTCGGGATTGGCAGGAGGAGGTGACGTCATTCTTATTCCCGAACTCGAATGGAATATGGATATTGTTACCCAGTACCTCGAAGAGAGAGCTTATAAAAACAAAGATTATTCAATAGTTGTTGTTGCTGAAGGAGTCTCACCAAAACGCAAGAAGAAGTCTGCTGCTGAGTATGTAGCAAAAATGATAAGTGAAAAAACAGGTCTTGAAACACGTGAAACGGTGCTCGGCTATGTTCAGCGTGGCGGCACACCATCTCCGATGGATCGTATCCTGGCCACCAGGTATGGATCATCCGCAGTTGAACTGATTGCTGAAAATGATTACGGTAAAATGGTAACTCTCAGGCATGATGAAATAGCCCCGGTGCCACTGGAAGAAATAGCAGGTAAGCTTAAGGTTGTAACCGAGGATAATTCCCTTGTTACCAAAGCATTATCAATGGGTACATGCTTCGGTTATAACGGATCGACAGTAAAAAATAGTGATTGAAGCATGGCAGAACAAATCAATGCATTTACACCTAAAGAGATAAGTTGGCTTTCCTTTAACCACAGGGTACTGCAGGAAGCCGATAACCCCGAAGTACCACTTATTGAAAGAATTAAATTTCTTGGTATATATTCCAATAACCTCGATGAATTCTTCAGGGTAAGAGTGGCAACATTGAGGCGAATTTCCAAACTGGAAGAGAAATCAGATGATATTCTCGGCTATAATGCTGAATCTACTTTGAAGAAAGTAAATGAGATCGTGCTCCAGCAAAGGGTTGAATATGAAAATATATATGAGAGTGTAATGAAAGATCTTGCTGAAAATAAGATCTTTATAAGAAATGAAAAAGAGCTTAATAAAGAACAGCATGAATTCGTGAAGAATTATTACAGCGAGAACATGGCACAAATTATTATGCCTTTTATGGTAAGAAAAGAAAGTAAAATGCCAACTTTAAAAGATGATGCTGTATATCTCGCCGTAACAATAAAACATATAAGAAAAACCAAAAAAGTCCGCTATGCCCTTATAGAATTACCAACAAATACTCTACCCAGGTTTATCGCCCTTCCCGGCCCTGCGGACGAAAATAATTTTATTTTCCTGGACGATATAATACGAGTGGGGCTAAAAGACATTTTTAATGTCTTCAAGAACAGTAATTTTATTGCACATACCATAAAACTCAATAAAGATGCTGAGCTAGACATAGCAGATGATATATCTGAATCATATATCGATAATGTTAACCGGAGTCTGAATCAGCGCAAAGTAGCCACCCCTGTAAGATTTGTTTATGACAGGGATATACCTGAGGATACCCTGAATACACTCACCGAGAGTCTTGAATTAAGTGCGGATGACATTATCATACAGGGAGGAAGGTATCACAACCTCAAAGATATGATTGACTTCCCCACCCCTGAGGGAATTGAAAAATACAAGTACCCCAAGCTCGCTCCCGTCAATCATAAAGACCTGACGCCGGGAAAGAGTATTATTTCCCGAATAAGAAAAAAGGATATATTGCTCTATTTTCCTTATCACTCTTTTGACATTTTTATTAACCTTCTACGGGAAGCTTCGCTGGATCCCGCAGTAAAGGATATTAAAATTACCCTGTACCGTATTGCCAGAAACAGCAATGTGATCAATGCACTTATAAGCGCTGTACGCAATGGCAAATCTGTTACTGCAGTACTCGAACTACAGGCACGCTTTGATGAAGAAGCCAATATTCACTGGAGCAACCGTCTCAGGGAAGAAGGTGTTAAGGTTATACATGGAGTACCAGGGCTGAAGGTACATGCCAAACTCTGCATGATAACAAGAGTTAAAGGAGATAACCTGCAACGTTTTGCCTCTGTGGGCAGTGGTAATTTCAATGAGGACACTGCCAGACAGTATACTGATCACCTGCTAATGACTACCGACACTAAAATAACCAATGAGGTGAGCAAGACATTTGCTTTTCTTGAAAAAAACTATAAAAAGGAAAATTATTACCATATCATAGCTTCTCCCTATTATACGAGAACAAGGATATCAAGACTGATAAAAAATGAGATAACGAATGCCCGTAAGGGTAAAGAAGCATATATCCATTTAAAACTTAATAACCTTGTCGACAAAAGTATTATAAACCTTTTATATACCGCCAGCCGTGAAGGTGTTGACGTGAAATTAAATATCAGGGGTATGTTCTCTCTTGTAACAGGCATAAAAGGATTGAGCAATAATATTAAAGCCATCGGTATAGTGGACCGTTTCCTTGAGCATACCAGAATAATGATATTCTGCAATGGTGGAAATGAAAAAGTATATCTCACATCAGGAGATCTTATGACAAGGAACCTTGATAGGAGAGTTGAAATAGCCTGCCCCATTCTGGATAATGAACTAAAAAAAGAACTTCGGGATATATTTGATATACAATGGAATGATAATATTAAAGCCAGGATACTGGATAAAAACCTGGAAAACAATATCGTCTCTAACGGCAAACCGCCCTTTAGGTCACAGATTGAAATCTACCAATATTTAAAAATGAAACACGAAGGAAGGGAGCAGCCAACAACAGATGAATTAGTAACAAGAAAAACATTGCCTGATGGATACTAATGGGAAATACTACAAAGCTTTCAGGAAAAGACTTAAGATGCTTGATGAGCAGCAATCAAAAGAAAGGGTAAAAAAACAACATGCCAAAGGTAAGCTCACTGCTCGCGAACGTCTTGATCTCCTGCTCGATGAAGGATCATTTGAGGAAGTGGATGCCTTCGTTGTACCTGACACACATGGAATAGAATTTGGTAAAGTAGAAAAACATTTTGGTGATGGTGTTATAGCAGGTTATGGCAAAATCAATGGCCGGCTCGTTTTTATCTATGCACAGGATTTTACAATAATGGGTGGCTCCCTTGGTATAGTACATGCCAACAAGATTGCCAAGATACAGGAAATGGCACTCAAAATGGGCGCACCCATAATAGCCCTGATCGATTCAGGAGGTGCAAGGATACAGGAAGGTATAGCCTCTTTAAGTGGCTATGCTACCATATTTAATAATATCATCCGTTCATCCGGCATAATACCACAGCTAGCAGTTATTATGGGTCCGGCAGCAGGCGGAGCTGTATATTCTCCTGCGTTGATGGATTTTGTGTTTATGACCAGTTATACCAGCTATATGTTTGTAACGGGACCCAATGTAGTAAAAGAAGTGCTTAATGAAGATGTGAGTTTTGAGGAACTGGGAGGTGCGGAAGTGCATGCAAAGAAAAGCGGCGTGGCTCATTTTATCTTTGAGGATGAGGAGAATACAATACTTGGTCTTAAAAAGTTCTTTTCGTATATACCCTCCAATAATGTTGAAAATCCCCCAAAGATTGAAGAGATAAATGTTACACCGGATGTAAATAGTAAGCTCCTTGATATAGTGCCTGATGATCCCAATAAAGCATACGATGTGCGTGATGTTATAAATAATATTGTTGACAGGGGAAGTTTTTTAGAGACAGCTGAATTATATGCACAGAGCCTGGTAACGGGCTTTGCAAGGCTCGAAGGCAAGACAATAGGCATAATCGCAAACCAGCCAAAGGTGCTTGCCGGTGTCCTTGATATAAACTCATCAACCAAAGGAGCCCGCTTCATTCGCTTTTGTGACGCTTTTAATATCCCGCTGCTCACCTTTGAAGACGTGCCTGGCTTTCTACCCGGTGTCGACCAGGAACATTCCGGCATAATCAGACATGGTGCCAAATTGCTCTATGCATACAGTGAAGCCACAGTCCCAAAAATCACTGTTATTCTGAGAAAATCATACGGCGGTGCCTACATAGTAATGAATAGTAAAAACCTGGGCGGCGATTTTAATTTTGCATGGCCAACAGCAGAAATAGCTGTTATGGGCCCCGACGGAGCAGTAGCAATATTATATCGCAGGGAACTGGCTGAATCTGATGATCCAAAGAAACTAAAAGCCGAACTGGTAAAAAAATACAGGGAACGAATAGCAAATCCCTTTGTCGCAGATGAAAAGGGATTCATAGATGAAGTGATCGACCCGGCAACGACAAGAAAAAAACTTATAACTGCTTTTGAAGCACTTACTAACAAATGGGTAGAGGTACCATCAAGAAAGCATGGTAATATACCACTCTGATTTTTCTTAAGCATACATCTATCATTGAAAACAATCTTCACTAATGAAAATCAAAAATATTCTCATAGCAAACAGGGGTGAGATCGCAATACGGATAATAAACACTGCCAGGAAGATGGGAATTAAAACAACTGTGATTAAGACAGGCTCAGAACCTTCCGCCATGTACCTTTCAGTTGCGGATAAGATTTATGATGACACCGAAAATGTTTCTGAAATACCTGTTTTTCTCGATATTGAAAGAATAATCAGGATAGCACTTGACACAGGTGCAGATGCCATTCATCCCGGCTATGGCTTCCTGGCGGAAAACCCCTATTTTGCACAAAAATGTTCCGACAACAAAATAAATTTTATAGGCCCCTCTCCTGATTCCATTTATAAAATGGGTAATAAAATTATTGCCCGTAAAATAGCTATGGCCAACAATATACCGATGACAGTTGGCAGTCCAGGAAAAATACCCACTGAAAAGGAGGCAATCAGACTTGCCGGGAGAATTGGCTATCCAGTTATTATAAAAGCAGCATCCGGAGGCGGAGGAAGAGGAATGAGAATAGTCCACAGGGAGGAAGATATGGCCAAGATGTTTAGAATAGCCTCTAACGAAGCAGATAAGACTTTTTCAGACCACTCAGTGTTTATCGAAAAATATATTGAAGATCCAAAACATATTGAATTTCAAATACTCGGAGATAAAAAAGGAAACATCATACATCTATGGGAAAGAGAATGTTCAGTGCAAAGAAAACATCAGAAATTGCTTGAAGAAGCTCCCTCCCCTGCCCTTACTGATGAACTTAGAAAAGAAATGGGTGAGATTGCAGTGAAAATTGCCTCTGCCATAGGTTACTATTCAACCGGGACCGTGGAATTTCTGTTTGATTCGAAAGGTAACTACTATTTCATGGAAATGAACACAAGAATACAGGTAGAACATCCTGTTACCGAGTTTATTACAGGCCTTGACCTGATTGAAGAGCAAATAAGAATTGCCGAAGATAAAGAGCTGAAATACAAACAAAAAGATATTAAATTAAACGGCTGGGCAATTGAATGCAGGATAAATGCAGAAGATGTTCAGGCAGGATTCAGTCCTGCTCCCGGGAAAATTGAACAGATACTTATGCCCTCAGGAGAGAATATCAGGGTCGACTCAGGTGTTGAAGCCGGCTCCATCATTGCAGCAAACTTTGACTCAATGATAGCCAAACTTATTATATATGGGAAGGACCGGAAAGATGCAGTGGCAAACTGTAAACAGGCCCTTGATAAAGTATGGATAAAAGGTGTCAAGACAACATTGCCTTTTTTCAGGTTACTCATCAGGGATCAGCGTTTCCTCGATGGAACGATAACAACTCCCTACATTGAAAATGAGCTTGTCAGTTACTATGTATATAGCGAATATGAAGAAAAGTTGGCTGCATGGCTGGCAACATGGCTCTTCGTTGATGAAAACCTGGATGAAAGCAATCTTAAGATTGACATTGAAGATGCTAAGAACCTTAGCCCATGGTTATTGAATAAAAGAATAAGCAGACATTAAAATTATAAGCAAATTAGATGGCCAAACAACAAAAAAAGCTATATGCACTATCGGGAAAAAAGAAACACAGTTTCAACCTTCCGCTAACGGACAGAATTAAGATTGGCAAACGCCAGTATAAAATAGTCTTAAAGGAAGATGATAAGCATGGGACTTATATTCTCTGGAAAAACAGGCGATACCCGGTTGAAATAATCCAGTCGCATCAGAACAAGTTTGAAATACTGTTTAATTACGTCAGCTATTCATTCACCATTGAGACTCCTTTTTCTCTTAAACGCAAAAAGTACCTGAGCAAGGAGAAAGGACCAGCAGAACAAGAAAATATTATAGCTCCCATGCCCGGTAAGGTTATAGAGGTACTGGTTCGCGAAGGGGAAGAAATCAACCGTGGTGAGCCATTGCTTGTTCTTGAGGCAATGAAGATGCAAAATGAGATTAATTCGCCGGTCAATGGCACGGTGAAATCAGTGAATGTTAATTCTGAATCACTTGTTAACAAAGATGACACCATGCTCGAAATCAGGATCAAACAGTAGTTCAATTATGAGAAACACCTGTATTTACCTTGTTATTGTCTTTTTTATCCTGTTCAGCGGATGTTCTAAAACACAGAGGTTAAGATATAACAGCGATTGGATCAATTCACCTGACGGTGTATGGGCAGGCCCGGAATTGTGGGCCAACAGGCTGCAGGACTGGAAGGTCGAAGATGGTAAGCTCGTATGCATAAACACCAAGCCCATGCGTACTGTTCATCTGACTAGCCGCAGGCTTGCAGATATAAGAGGGAATTTCAGAACAAGTGTTTATATAACTATAAATCGTGGCTCCTATTACACGAATGAATCTGCAGCCGGTTTTCTTATCGGTGCAGGCAGGAATCTTGATTACAGGGCTGCATCATTAATACACCATTCATATGGTAAGCAAGCCGGTCTTTTTGCAGGCCTTGATGCCTCAGGGAACCTTTTTATAAGAGATTGCGAGAAGGAAGAAGAATACCTTGAATACAACACACACAATAATATACCATGGAATGAGGTCTACATGATCATGTCGGTCAAACCTGATAAAGATGACTATTCAATTAAGGTTATCGCAGTTGATCCTGCTACAAACCGGATTATTGACAGGCTTGAAATGGAAAATATCAGACCTGAAAGAATGGAAGGTAACATTGCCCTTGTATCACATTCGGGCTATTCACCAGACACAGATACCAATTTTTCATTTAAGAGCTGGAAAGCCTGGGGAAGCAAATTGAGCAATATACAGGATCATATTATTGGGCCCATAGTAGGCTTACAGTATACTCTAAGCAGGTCAGTCCTTAAAATTAACATCCAGATGGTGCCTCTGTCTGAAGATGAAAACCAGGTTCTCACCCTTGAGATAAATGATAACAACAAATGGAAGAAAATATCTGAAACCGGAATTGACAGAGATTCATATACCGCACTATTCAGGCTTGAAGACTGGGATGAGGATGAAGACATTCCATTCAGGGTAACATATACCCTGGACAGAAAATCGAAGCGCGAGTTTTCAGAGCATGGCATCATTAAACATGACCCCCACGATGAGGATATTATAACTGTTCTCTCATTATCCTGTGTTGAACAGATAATAAAACCTGATAAAGAAAGCTGGATGGGTATTGACGCGGGTAAATTTCCATGGGATTGGGCTCTTCTGTACCCCCATATCCAGTTAACAGACAATCTTAAGCAATTCGATGCCGACTTACTGTTCTTTGCCGGTGATCAGGTATACGAGGGAGCATCACCTACCGTTGCCGATACAGGGCCACTTGCCAGTCTGGATTACCTGTATAAATGGTTCCTGTGGTGCCAGACTTACAAAGATCTCACAACGGTGACACCTTCGATCAGTATACCCGATGACCACGATGTATACCATGGCAATATATGGGGTGCCGGAGGTAAAGCAACACCCCCGGGACTAAGTGGTGCAGAAGCGCAGGATGCAGGCGGATATAAGATGAGCCCCGAGTTTGTTAATATGGTGCAGGCTACACAAACACGACATTTACCTGACCCTTATGATCCCACTCCTGTTGAACAGGGAATTAATGTTTACTACACCGAATGTAATATTGGAGGTGTAAGTTTTGCCATTCTTGAAGACAGAAAATTCAAATCGGCTCCACGTGATATGCTGCCAGGGGCTGATATAGTCAATGGCTGGCCTCAAAACCCTGAGTGGAATGTAAAAAGGCGGTCAAGGATCGATGCCACCCTGCTTGGTGAGAGGCAACTAATTTTTCTGGAGGATTGGGCTTCTGACTGGTCAGGGGGAAGCTGGATGAAAGCAGCATTATCCCAGACCCTCTTTGCCAACCTGGCGACGATTCCGGCAGATGCATTAAATGATAATGTCACACAGATATCTGAAGTACCTGATTCCGGTATTGTTCTCAGCACCGACAAGTTTGCAACTGACTTTGATTCAAATGGCTGGCCCCAGGAAGGCAGGGACAGGGCGCTCAGAAAATTCAGAAAGGCTTTTGCCACTCATATTTGCGGCGACCAGCATCTTGGGAGCACAGTGCATTATGGTATTGACAACTGGAGGGACGGCGGCTACGCTATTGTATCGCCTGCCACAGGCTGTATATGGACCAGGAGATGGCATCCTCCTGTTGATGGGCGCAACCGCAAGGAGGGCTGGCCTTCAAACCTTGGGGATTTTGAAGATGGCTTTGGCAATAAGATAACAGTACATGCCGTTGCCAACCCGCATAAAACAGCTATAGAGCCAAGCAGACACCATGAACTGAGCACGGGTTACAGCTCAATTAAATTCAATCGTGCAAGCCGCAATATTGAACTGGCAAACTGGCCTTATTATGCAGGTCCTGATAACGGAGAGCCCTTCTCCTACTGGCCTGTACGCTTTAACCAGTTGGATAATTACGGGAGAGAAGCTGCGGTGTGGTTACCGGAATTAATAATAGAGGGTATGGAAAACCCTGTTATCAGGATCTACCGGGAACGAACAGAGGAAATGGTATATTCACTTAGAATAAAAGGTGATTCATTCCAGCCCAAAGCATTCTATTACGGGAACTACACCATTGAAGTTGGTGAGCCCGATACCGGCACCTGGCAAAAATTTGAAGGTGTAAATGCAACGTCCTTCAAAGAAAGGACACCGATTGAAATAAAGTATTAATACTTACTTTTCTGGTATTGCTTCCAGTGTTGCAACAAGGAACTCCCAGAATTTTTTCACTGTTTCAATATTCACTTTTTCATCCGGTGAATGGGGATACCGTATTGTCGGTCCGAGTGAAATCATGTCAAGGTGGGGGTATGCTCCCGCTATTATACCACATTCAAGTCCGGCATGTATGGCTTTTATCTCAGGTATTCTACCGAATAGTTTGTCATAGACACCCTGCATTGTTTTAAGTATAGGTGAGTCCATGTTAGGTTTCCACCCCGGGTATGAACCGCTCATCTGTATTTCTGTGCCTGCCAGCTGGAATACAGCAGCTATTTTCCATGCTGTTGCTTCTTTGGCTGAATCCACCGAGCTTCGGGTAAGGCTGAGAGCTTCAAAGCTACCACCGCCTATATTTACAACTGCGATGTTATTTGATGTTTCAACAAGTCCTTCCATTGAGGTACTCATCCTCAGCACTCCATTGGGGCAGGCAAATACCGATCTGATGAATCCATACTGCTCATCTGCGGGCACAAGTCCCTCAGGTGTATCTGTTTCTGCACAACGAAAAGTAATATCCGGTTCTGTATCGCCATATTCGTTTTTCAGAATAGCATCATATTCCTTAACAAGATTTTCAAAGTCAGATGCCTTATCTTCCGAAACCACAATAAGAGCATAGCCTTCACGGGGTATGGCATTGCGCAGATCACCAGCGTGGGCTTCAGACAGTTTAATATCCAGTTCTGCTTCAGCCTGCATAAGGAAACGTGCAATAACCTGGTTAGCGTTAGCCCTTCCCAGCGGTATATCAATACCTGAATGACCGCCCTTCATTCCTTTTGCGTCAAGCCTGTAAGCTTTCATCCCGGAGGGCACCGGTTCTTCTTTATATGTCTTGCTTGCAGTGATATCAATTCCACCGGCACAACCAACATATAGTTCTCCCTCATCTTCAGAATCCATATTAATAAGTATATCAGCATCCAGGTAACCTGATTTAAGGTTCTTGGCTCCTGTCATACCCGTTTCTTCATCAACGGTAAACAATCCTTCTACCGGGCCATGTTTAATATCTTTCGATGACAGTACCGCCATAGCTGCGGCAATACCTATACCATTATCGGATCCAAGAGTGGTACCCTTTGCGGTGACCCACTCACCATCGACATAAGCTTCAATAGGATCTTTTTCGAAATCATGCTTTTTATCGCTGTTTTTCTGTGGGACCATATCAAGGTGAGCCTGAAGGACTACGGTTTTCTTGTTTTCAAAGCCCTTAACCGCAGGTTTTTTAATGATAACATTGCCTGTTTCATCCACCACCGTTTCCAGTCCCTGCTTCTCTCCAAAATCTTTTACATAATCAACCATTTTTTGTTCCTTCTTCGAAGGATGGGGTATCTGGCATATTTCGGAAAAGTATCCCCAGAGTTCTTTGGGTTCAAGATTTTTAATCTCACTCATATTTATATTGTTTAAGTGTTTAATTGTCTGCCTGCTTCCGTCGCCAAAGGCTATAGCCGCCGGAGACCGGCAGGCAGGTTTAATTGTTGAATTGTTTGATGATCTGATCAATCCAGGCTTTAATACGCTGGTCGGTCAGGTCAGTTTCAAAATCTTCGTCAATCGGTAAGCCTACAAACATCCCGTCGATAAGTGCCTCTGATTCTTCAAAGGTATAGTCATCCGGGCTCACTTTGCCAATTGTTTCTATCCCTTTATCTTTTAGCAGCTGATACAATTCTCCCATGGCATCAACGAAATGATTGGGCCATCTCACATGGTCGCCAAGTCCATATATTGCTATCTTCTTACCCTCAAGGTTGGCCTTCTCAAGTTCAGGCATAAAGTCGAACCAGGCACTTTCAAGAGGTTCCGCATCCCATGTCTCTTTACCTATTGTGGCTATGCCAAAAATTATATTATCATATTCTTCAATATCATTTATACCAGCTGCTTCAAGTGAAATGATATCAGAGTCATCCAGATTAAGAAACTGACCTATTCTTTTTGCCACTTTCTCTGTTTTCCCCCCTGTAGGACTGTAAAAAATTCCAATTTTTTTCATCTCCACATAAATTTATCAGGATGGCAGTTCGAGTCCGTATCCCTGTCTGCGGTCAGCCTGCTTAAGTTTAAAAGCCAAGAAGATTGAGATTAGTCCACAGAGTACCAGAACCATAATAGGTATCCTGTAGTCATAGTAATTCAACATTCCATTCGCCTGCATTAGTTTGATCAACTTACTAATCTCTCCACTGGTAAGATTTCCTGTGTCTTCCAAGCTTTCCTTAATTTCTATAATAAACTCCTCATCGATAGATCCGGCAAAATCCTCATCTCGTTCCTTAACCTCCTCAATGATATTATCCAGTCGAAGCATGACCTCATCCTTAGACTGTGATGTTGTCACCTCCATCTCATTTCTTACTTTATCAATTTCAGCTTTGGTGTCAGCATTTACAGGAATAGCCATCAGCAATGCGCCAATACCCCAGAAGAACAGTAACAGTCCCCAATTCTGAACTGTAAACATTGATGCATAGGCTGTACCCAAGCGGTTCTCTGCAACAATTTTTGCTACCGAGGGCCACATGGCTGCTGGTACCAGCGAGAAGGCAATTCCCAGACTAGTCAGTCCCAGGTAGGCAAAGATCGGACTATTAGAGAGGGCCATGGATAAATGGGCAAAAATAAGTAAAAAAGCGCCAAGCATCATCAGCGTAGCTGCCTTTCCACGCTTGTCAACGATATTTCCAAATATAGGAGTAAAAATGATGGTTCCCATCGGGATCAGGGCAGAGGTTTTTGGACCATTTACCAGCCACAAGCCAATCATTTCGCGGTTCATATAGACGATCCCTGCAAAAAGTCCCAGTATAATGATTCTGGCGATATTCTTTTGAGCAATCCCCTTACTATAATTGGGGATTAAAGTGATGCCAAGTGCAAAAAAGAAAACGACAATATAAACAAAAGCGTTTCCCATTGCCTCGCTTCCAAACATCATGACGGAAGCACCCTCCGGCAAGATGTAGGAAAAACCGAACTTATTAACCAACAGGTCAGGCGCATACTGTATAAATGGAAATACTGCCGAATAGAAGGCTACACATAATAGTGCGATATAGACAAATGAGCTGTTTTTTACCAGTTTCACCAGGTCACTGAATTTGAAATCCTCCGAGGTGTCGGCATCGGCTCCGGTAACAGAATGAGCATCATTTGCACCGGCCAGCCGTGCGATTGCTTTATCCTGCTTGTCGAGCTTGATATCGAAAAAGGTATAGATTACAAACATTATCATTGCAATACCTATCAGTCCAGCGGCAAAAATAACAGCCGGTGCAACAGTTCCTCCAGCTATGTCAAGCGATATGGCAATGGCAAGTGCCGAACCCAGGCGGCCGAATCCCATATTGATACCCATTGCCAGGGCAATTTCATAACCCTTAAACCATTTTACCAGAGTGCGCATAACGATTACACAGACAACCTCCAGACCTATACCAAACAGGATCCTGCCGATAATCAGTCCGCCCAGTGTGTTGTTTTCCATGATTATTCCTGAAGCAGCAAGTGCCGAAACCAGCCCCCCAAGTGCTGCAAGTCCGCCAAATACATATCCCGCAATCCGGATACCCCATTTATCTAAAATAATACCCCCGACAATGACCATCCCAAATACATTGGCAATAGTGGTCAGGCCGATGATCTTTCCGAACTGTCCACTCGTAAAACCGTATTCAGTCTCCATCAGGTCCTTCAAACCTGAGTAAAAGTCTTGAAAGTAATAGGTTGCAAACATCAACCCGCTGATCAGGATCATTACAAGCCATCGCATGGCGGCTGAATCACGTAAAGTCTTCTTCACAGTTTCCATTGAATTTTTCAGTTTAATTTTTTTTTCAAATTGAGCATAAATGTAATAAAAAAATACCTTCGGAGAAGAAAGCTCAATATTATATATCACTTTCGTGCTCAACAAATATCAGGACGAATATATTCAGGTGTTATGCAACATATATTAATTGGAATGATGGAATAATGGAATGATGGAACCGAGTCCCGAATCTTCGATTCGAGGATCCCGAAAAGCTTTAGCTTCGTCGGGACAGTGCGATTCCCGACGATACTGTCGGGGCGAGCAATTATGCAATTTGCTCCCTGCTCCCTGCTCCCTGCTCCCTGCTCCCTGCTCCCTGCTATTTACCAATGATATAGTTGGCCGGCAAAGCCACCTTCTTTCCGAACTGGTAAATAAGCTGTCGCTCACCTCCCAGGTTTCTACGGCCGTCAGTTATCCTGATGTCAACTACTTCGGGGATACGGTAATATATCTTATCATAGTTATCTGATGTCGAATCAGGTATCATATTTATTTCATCCAGGCTATTATCACTCATCATTTCAATTACAACCGGTCTGCCACTCAGATCACTCATATCAAGCACTCCCTTTTCCTGAGAAAAGCGAAAAATCACAACGGGTTTATTTTTCATACTTTTATCCGGCACAAAGGAAAAATTAAATTCTTCTTCGCTGGTGTATGATTTGCCTGCAAAAAGACTTATATACTGCTCTTCAAGCCTGTTTATCTCATCAATAGCAGCTTTATCCTGGGGAAAGACTGTTGCTTCACCCGTTAGTATCAGGTGTCTTCCTTCCCTCAGTTCAAGAAGAATTCTTGCAGTATGTTCTGCCTGCTCAGAGAGGCTCAATTGCCGCCTTCTTTCGAGCACATAGGGTATCCTTACGAAAGCAGTATCAACATCGACAATCCTGTAAGCAGTATCTTGCTCAATATCATAATACATGTCTGATCCCATATCCCTGTATACCATACCCGGCTCTTCAGCGGAATAATTGCGCCGGTCAAATTCCCTGTGCATATATACCGATGGGCTCACATCCATAATAAGCCCTGCATTAATCATACTTAATGCATTTGTTTCAATCAAGCCGTCGCTCTTGATAACATAAAATTCAGACGGATCAAGCTCCTGGACTGCATTTATCTTAACCTCTTTAATGTTCCAAATGACCTGGTCACTGTTGATAACATCCCTCAATCCAAGGAGTTCATTTGCATATTCATGGTAAGGTCCCGCCTTCTGCACCGTTCTTTCTGCAACAACGGTAAAATCAAGCACTGTCTGTGGAAGGGCATAGACAAGGCTGCCCTCGTATAATTTTACTGTGTCACCCAGGGGTAGCACAGTGGTTTTTACCTTGACCGGCACTTCTTTTACAGCTGTACATGCATATAGCGCCATTATCAATAGTCCTGGCAGGATGTATTTTCCTTTTACTTTCATTTTCATCCGGGTTACTTGTTTTTAAATTGCCGTATTTTTTTAAACGAATTTCCAATATTATAAATAATATCTGAAGCAATCAACGATTCGTAGCCATACTTTTCAGCGGCTATATCACCTGCCAGGCCATGTATATAAACAGCTGCAATAGCGGCCTCGGAAGGTTTGTAGCCTTGTGCCAGTAAGCTAAGTATCATCCCGGTAAGCACATCTCCACTGCCTGCCGTTGCCATCCCAGGGTTTCCCGTGGTGTTAAACCAAACCCTGCCGTCTGGTAAGCTTACGGAACTATGCGCACCTTTTAAAACTATAACGCACTGGTATTTTTTAGAATATTCCTGCTGACTGACCAGACGTTTGAATTCCTTCTCATCGCTACCTGTAAGCCTCCTGAATTCACCTGGATGAGGAGTTAAAACGGTTTCCTTTTTTAGAAGTTCAGGCAGATCCTTTTCATAAGAAATAATATTCAATGCATCAGCGTCAATAACAAGGGGTCCCTTGTATTTTTCAAGTAAATCACGCAAGCCTTTTCTGGTATTTGCTTTTGTATCAAGACCCGGTCCAATGCCAAGTGCATCATATTTGTCCGGATCAGGAATCTCTGTAAACATCAGGTCTGATTGGTCACATTCGACCATGGCCTCAGGCAGTGCGGTATGTATAGTCTCAGCAAGCGGACGTGGCACATGAGTCGTTAATAGTCCTATGCCTGTCCTCAGGGCAGCATGAGAGGACAATACTGCAGCTCCGGCTTTGCCACATGAGCCGGCAATCATCAGGCCATGACCAAAATGACCCTTATGATCAAATTTATTCCTGTTCCGCAGGATACTGGCAACAAAGGAATTATCAATTATATTATAATCCGTAGTAGTGCTGCTTATTTTTGCAGGGTGCAAGCCAATTGGTATTATATAAAATTTACCTACAAAGTGCTGATTTTCTGCGAAGAAGAATGACACTTTAGGAAATTGAATGGTGAGAGTATAGTCAGCTTTGACAATAATGTCTGTATTTTTGGTATTGTCCTCCCCAAATAAACCCGAAGGAACATCAATTGAGACCACTTTAGCTTCAGACTCATTTATCTTTGAGATTACTTCAGCAGGCAAACCTTCCACCGGACGCGAGAGGCCTGATCCAAAGATCGCATCAACGATTATATCACCCGGTTTTATATATGGGAAATCGTTTATTTCTTTTATTTCATTATATTCAGCCTTATCCTGCTGCAAAAGCCTGTCTTTGTTTATCGACCAGTCATCACTCGTCCTTGAACTGAAGTCCACAAAATAAACCCTGAGCCTGTAACCTGCACCAGCAAGCATTCTTGCCAGGGCCAGTCCGTCACCACCATTATTACCCGGGCCGACAAAAATCACCACACTTCCATGTCGCTCAAAATGCTTAATAAACCATTTGAAAAGACCTGTAGCCGCTCTTTCCATCAGGTCAATTGATTCTATCGGTTCATTTTTAATCGTATAAGCATCAATCTCTTTTACTTTTTCTGAACTAAATATTTTCATAATATCTCAAGGTAGAGGTTTATCACAAATGTAAGATCAAATATGATCAAATTGAAATCAAAGATGAAATTTATGGATCTTGCTGGTACAATTTTTGCAGTTCCGATAGTAAACCTAAATTAACTTCATCATGGAAATCAATATAAAATTCTTTTTAACCCCTGCCCTTCTGGCTATTATGCTTGTCTTTGCCTCATGTGAAAAGAATATTCCTGATGACCAGCCGGGTGAACCGGTGGATATATTCACAGAGACCTACCAGAAGGAAGTAATTGACTCCGCAAATAAATTTGCTTTCGATCTGTTCAAACCAATTATTACTGATTCCAAGGGATCAGAAAACATAATGATCTCGCCCTTCAGTATCACCAGTGCATTATCCATGACCCTCAATGGTGCTGACGGAGAAACATTTGAAGCAATAAGAGGAGCACTCAGGCTTGAAGATAAAACACTCCAGGAAATCAACGAAACTTATCTTAAGCTAATGACAGAGATGGTTCCGGTTGATGAACGTGTCACACTGGAGATAGCCAACTCGGTATGGGTCGAGAAGAAATTTCCGGTCAAACAAACCTTTATTTCAGCTCTACAGGAATATTTTAAGGCTGAAGCACGTGAAATTGATATTGATGATCCAAATGCTGTTGATCTGGTTAATGACTGGATTGCTGAAAAGACACACGACAAGATAACAGAAATGCTGAAAGATCTTGACCCTTATCTTACTATGCTTCTCGTCAATGCGATATATTTTAATGGTAAGTGGCGTTACCAGTTTGATGAGGATGACACCAGTGACGAGCCTTTTTATCTTACTCCCACCTCATCAAAAGATGTCCCAATGATGCATCAGAAAGAAAACTTCAATGTAATCGAAATTGATGATGCAAAAATCGTTGAGCTACCCTATGGCCAGGGCAATTTCACCATGGTGGTCTTACTTCCAAATGAAAATGTCACTGTTACTGATATGGCCGGTAAGCTCACTACCGAATCATGGCAGGGATGGATAGAATCCCTTTCAGATAACACCCATGAGGTAGATCTCAGTTTGCCCCGTTTTAAATACAGGTATAAACGGACATTGAACGATGATCTAGAAAATATGGGTATGGGCATTGCTTTCACCGATCAGGCCGATTTCAGTAATATAAGCGATGTGCCGAGTTGGATAAGCAGGGTCTTGCATGAATCATTCATTGAAACCAACGAGGAAGGTACAGAAGCTGCTGCTGCCACTGTTGTTGAATTTGTTAACACTTCATTACCTGTGACAGTAACAGTTAATGTTAACCGCCCCTTCCTTTATTTCATACGTGAGATATCAACAGGTACAATTTTATTTATGGGCAGGGTGAGTGATCCCACGCTCAATTAGTATACCAGGGGTGGCTTGAAATAAATTGCAGTCCGTCTGCCCTGCCTGCACCTATTATTCGCCTGGCCCCCAGGAATGAATCTCTCCTGCCATGGCTGAAATTATTCCTTGTTGAATCAAGGCTGTTTACTTTCACCATACCCGAGGCATGGATAAATTCGGTATCACCGATATACATACCCACATGTGTTGGACGCACATTCCCCTCATTATCATAGCCAAAGAAGAGAAGATCTCCAAGCCGGAGTGAATCGGGATATGCTTCTTTACTGATCTTTATCCCGTAGTCGAATTGCTGGGAAGCATCACGAGCCAGGATAAGCCCGTTCAGGTAATATACTGTTTTAACAAAGCCACTGCAATCAAATGCTTTTGATGATGTCCCTCCCCATAGATATGGTACGCCTTTATGGATTTCCGCCCATTTTTTCAGGCTCTCCTCCCTGGGTTCTGTATCGGCAAGCCACTCGTCAAAGACTATAGCTTCATCTTTATGCAGGTATCCTTCACGGCCATCGGGCAGTACAAGATGATAATAATTCGGTTCTTGCTTTTTAAGCTTGATTATCGATCCGGCAACAATATCCGAGATTATCTTCATTGCCACCGTATCACCATAAATATCTCCGTATTTTTCAGTGTAAATTATCCGGTCTGAACCTTTCCATTTCTCAAATTCGGATAGTTCCATTGACCTGATTGCCTGAGCAGGTACCCATCCCTCGTAGGATTCAGGTGTTTGTATATAATACCATCCTGATTTCAACTTTAATATCTTTACCGGTGTACCCATTACAGCCTGGGATATCAATTCTGTATTATGGGCCGGTACCGGTCTCATATTACAAACACTAACATTTACCAGGCCATATGGCTCTTCGAAATCCAAAAGCTTTTCTGTTTCCTCTGTTTTACAGGCCGATAAAATAAGCGGCAGGGCAACAACAAAAAAAATTAACTGTCTACAAATCACTTTTATTATTTTTTTCATTACTTATATTCTATCTCCATCTCATAATCCCACTTGTCAAAGTACAGGTTTCCACCACTCCATTCAACTTCACCACGCTGGAAATCATAAGGTTCGCTCCTGAGGTATTTCTTTTCAGGATAGAGCTTTCCTCCAACTCCATTATTAACAATAAGCCTGTACGAATCAATCCCTGATATATAAAACTCCCTGGTCTTGATATAAGTCGAATATTGAAGGCCATATGAGATATCCACCGGTACCCAACCCGGGCCTTCAAAATATACTTCACACCAGTCATGTAGGCTTTTGTTACCCGGGGGCATCATCCATCCACTCTGCCACCTTACCGGGATGCCTTTATAACGCAGCATAGACATTAAGAGGAATGTTTGCATGCCGCAATCGCCTCTCATGTTGTCTAAAACATACCCTGGAATATCAGGCATTATAGAATATTCAATGGCCCCGGCCCATGGTATATTCCCATTGATCCAGTAATAGAACTTCTTAAGGATTTCAAAGGGATTATCTTCCTCTCCTGCAATACTGTCAGCAAGGAATTTCACATCTTTAGAAAAATTTATGTGGGGCAATTGCTCCGATGTATGTTTCTTATAGAATTCAGAATTCTTATCATATGGTAAAATATCAAGGCTTTCAGGATCGAAATACTGACCGAAGGACTCATAACTGAAAGATACATTGAAAATCACCGGTTTATCTTTTACGGCTATTTCTTCCATATAAATTGTACGGTGGGTCACAGAATCGGGGGATATCAGGTAATCATCATCGGATGCTGATATAAACCTTACGTTTTGTTGCCTTATATGATTTTCTTTAGGCCAGGGTAGCCAGCATTTTACAATTTCACCTTCCGGAACAGAATTGGGCAATACGGTCAGAGTGTAATTCACAATCATTTCGACAGGTATAACAGGTTTGTTATCAGTTCCTGACGCATCAATAATAGACTTAACATGTCTCTTACGGAATACCATACCCGGGTCTTCGGCATTGAGTGAATCCCGGGATGCTCTATCCAGGTGAAAACTCCTAATAAGCTCAAGGTTAGAAACAGCCCTGTTGAAATATCTCTTTTCGCCATCGATCACACGGCATTCGAGCCAGTTTTTATCTTCCCACGTTTGCTTTTTCTCTGCAGTATAATCACCTATGTTTTTCTTCAAACTGGATATAATCTCATCTTCACTTAAGGAAAAATCAAGGTAAATCCTTTCTGCTATTTGTGCTAAGGAATCAGCTTTATGTATTAAGTCTTCAGCTTCGGGGCATACTTTTCTGAGTGAATCAACAAGTTGTATTGTGTTTTCGAGCTCGCCTGCACTGAATTCATCTTCTATGTGCTTATAAATCCCGGTGCAATCAGGCCCCTGTGAACAGCCGTTTAATAATAAGATAAACAGGGATGAGAATAAAATAAGATTTTTCATATCATAAGGTACATTTATATAAAGCTATTAAAGATACAAGTTTCTTCAAAATCTCAAATATTTGACTTTGATTCCAGTAAAGGTTACTTTTGATTATATAAATCAAGTCCACATGACCAAAAAGCAAAGAAATCCTATTCGACTCTGGCAGGAATTAAAGGAGCGCAAGGTTGTAAGGGTTATCACAGTATACCTGGCATCTGCTTTTGCCATACTCGAAGGAACTGATATAATAACCACCAGACTGGGTCTTCCTTCCTGGCCTGTTACACTCGTAATGATTCTTCTTGCCTGCGGTCTCGTTGTAGCAATAACACTTTCATGGATTTACGACATTACCCCTGAAGGTATAGTTAAAACGCCTGACTCAACTGAGGCCATAAGCGATCAAAGACCCCATGTGGACAGCGGGATTACAGAAGGTCAAATAGCTATTGCTGAAAAAGATGATGATTTAATGGCAGAGGCGAATAAACTGTACGCGGATAAGATAAATAAGTATAAAAAGAAGGAAAAAATATACAGCCTGGGTTCAGTAGTTGTAATAATTGCAGCGGTGATACTTTTTTTCTTCTCCAGCGGGAGTCCCCTGCCATTTTCCAAAAGAGACTGGATTGTAATCACTGACTTTGAAAATCTCACCGGGAATCCTGTTTTTGACAAATCTCTCTATACAGCATTTTCCCTGACAATCAATCAATCACGATATATCAATGTTTTTCCCAGGAACAGGATGCTTGAGACTATGGCAATGATGGAGATTGAAGACCCCACATACATCGATGAACGAACCGGTCGTGAAATAGCATCAAGAGAAGGGGTCGGTACCTATATTGTACCCAGCATCAGTGAAGTTGGAAACAACTATGTTCTGTCTGCAAAAATAATGGAAACCAAATCAGGCAATCTTCTCCAATCAGTAATAGTGGAAAGCGATAATCAGCAGGATATTTTGGGGAAGTTAGACCGGATGAGCAGACAAGTGCGTAGGACACTGGGCGAGCCAAGATATCATATTGCCACCCAGGACAAGCCACTTGCAAAGGTTACCACTTCGTCATTGGAAGCTCTGAAGCAATATTCTATGGGCATAGAAAGTCACTGGCTCAGAAATTTTACCGATGCCAGGGAGTATTATGAAAACGCACTGAGTATAGATTCTACATTTACATCAGCAAGAGCATCCCTCGGAAATTTATTAATCGATCCTTTTGGTGATCAAAAAGGAAAAAAACTACTGAACCAGGCGGTTAAAAATGTTGACGATCTTACGGACGGCGAAAAATACGGTATACTTGCTTTTCACGCGATACATGTGGAGAATGATCTTCAAAAGGGTATTGAATATACACAGGAGCTAACCAGGCTATATCCCGATAATTCAGCATATCATAATAATCTAGGTTATTACTATACTCAAGCCGGTTTATACAATAAAGCAGTCGAAGAGTATAAAAAAACGGTATCAATAGCCCCTGGAAAGGTACTGTCATATGGAGGATTAATATGGAATTATCTTACAAAGATGGGAGAGATTGATTCAGCATTAATATACTCAAGAAATATGATTGCTGACAACCCGCAGAATGCCTGGGGATATTTTTATCTTGGATCATCATACATTGGGCTTGACAGTTTAAATAAAGCCGTGAAAGCTTTTCTGAAAGCAAGGGAAATAAACCCGTATTTGCTGGATAACCAGTACCGACTTGCCCTCACATATCAAATGCAAGGACATTATAATGAAGCAATAAAGCTAATGGAAAGGATGATTGAAGTAGATCAGTACGATGCCTGGGCATATTATCATCTTGGGATCAGTTATAATCTTTCCGGCGACGAGGCAAATGCCAGCAAGAATTTTTCTTTATTCCGGGATATTGCCACAGGTCCCTGGCTCGAAACATACCCTGATATTCCCCGAACATATATTGTTATAGCAAAAGTAGCAGCACACCAGGAGGATATTGAATATTCAAACCAGATGTTAAAAAAAGCATTTGAGATAGATTCAACATATCACCAATTGTTTGCTGATGTATACTGCATACAGGGCAAAATACCCGAAGCTATAGCTCAAATAGAAAAAGCTCTCGAAAATGGCTACCGCGACTTCGTCTGGTTAAAAATAGACCCTGACCTTAACGAATTGCAAAATAACGAAAGGTTCAGGGAACTCCTGGATGAATATTTTAAATGATATTTCCTTAGGCTAAGGTCCCGAAAAAGCTTTGCTTTTTCGAGCCTGCCTGCGTCCATCGCCAAAGGCTATGGCCGCCGGAGACCGGCAGGCAGGGATCCTCGAAATTCTAAATCGCCATTCTGGCGAAAGAATTTCGGGACTAAGGCTAAGGCTAAGGCTAAGGGAAAAATACACAACTGCAGGGAGCCGTTGTTATAATAAAAAGGTTTTAACTAAATATTATTTTAAAATATTTCAAAAAATTCAAACACCTTCCTTTTCCCATTTCTGACTCCTTCAGAATCACTATATTTAATATAATCAAGCGCCTAAATCTTCTACTAAACTGCCATAAACTAAGATTGTGGACCTACCCCAATAAATGAGACGCTTAGTTAAGCTACGCTGCATTGTTAAAATTAATAATTATTTCATTAAACTCATCTATTGTTTTATATCCCAAA
>JAWLEO010000036.1:0-35816 GCA_041686075.1 Bacteroidales bacterium
GAAAGTAGGGGAGAAGAAAGGAGAGGTTTCTGCTTCTGGTGAAGCGCCGGAGGATGAGAAAGTTGAAAAGGTTGAGAAGGTTGAGAAGGTTGAAGAAGATGAAAAGGCTAAGGCTGAGGATGAGGAAGGAGAAAAGAAGGTAGGAGAGAAGAAAGAAGCTGAGGAATTTGACTGGGAGGCTTTTGAGAAGGAAGAAACCAAAAAATCACCGAGGCAGAAGGAGTACGAGGAGATGTACGACAAGACTCTTTCCACGATAGCCGAAGATGAGGTGGTTGAGGGTACAGTGATCTCAATGAACAACCGTGAAGTCGTAATAAATATAGGATATAAATCTGAAGGTGTAATAAGCCTCAATGAGTTCCGCTATAATCCTGACCTGAAAGTGGGGGATAAGGTGGAAGTTTACGTGGAAAGCAAGGAGGACAAAAAAGGACAGCTCGTATTATCACATAAGAGGGCCAGGGCACTCAAATCATGGGACAGGGTTAACGAGGCCCTGGAAAAGGATGAAATTATCAACGGTTATATTAAGTGCCGTACCAAAGGCGGTATGATAGTTGATGTGTTTGGTATAGAAGCCTTCCTCCCGGGCTCGCAGATAGACGTTAAGCCCATAAGGGATTATGATGTATATGTTGGAAAAACAATGGAGTTCAAGGTTGTCAAGATAAACCATGAATTCAAGAATGTTGTAGTTTCCCACAAAGCTCTAATTGAAGCTGAGCTTGAATCACAGAAGAAAGAAATAATAGCCAAACTGGAGAAGGGACAGGTACTTGAAGGAACCGTCAAGAATATCACTTCCTACGGTGTCTTTATTGATCTTGGCGGTGTGGACGGATTGATTCATATAACAGACCTCTCATGGGGCAGGGTGAACCATCCCGAAGAGATTGTCCAGCTTGATGAAAAACTGAATGTTGTTATCCTTGACTTTGATGACGATAAGAAGAGGATAGCCCTGGGCTTGAAACAACTTACCGAGCATCCCTGGGATTCACTTGATGAGAACCTCAAGGTAGGCGATAAGGTTAAGGGCAAGGTTGTTGTTATGGCCGATTACGGAGCCTTTGTTGAAATAGCTCCCGGTGTTGAAGGGCTTATTCATGTTTCTGAAATGTCCTGGTCACAGCACCTGAGAAGTGCACAGGAGTTTATGAATGTAGGTGATGAAGTAGAAGCTGTAATTCTCACACTGGACCGTGAGCAACGTAAAATGTCGCTTGGCATTAAACAGCTGAAGCCCGATCCATGGGAAAATATAGAAGAAAAATATGCCGTTGGCAGCGAGCATAAGGCCAGAGTGCGTAACTTTACCAATTTTGGTGTCTTTGTTGAAATAGAAGAGGGCGTTGATGGACTTATTCATATTTCCGATCTGTCATGGACAAAGAAGATAAAGCATCCTGCTGAATTTACTTCCATTGATGCCGAGATTGAAGTTGTAGTCCTTGAAATAGATAAGGAAAACCGGAGGTTAAGCCTTGGACATAAGCAGCTTGAAGAAAATCCATGGGATGTGTTTGAGGAGGTCTTTGAAGTTGATACAATTCATGAGGGAACAATAGTGGACGTCTTTGATAAAGGGGCTGTTGTAGCCCTGCCTTATGGCGTGGAAGGCTTTGTAACACCTAAACACCTTGTTAAAGATGACGGAACAACAGGACAAGTAGATGAGAAACTTAAATTCAAAGTGATCGAGTTTAATAAGAATGCCAAGAAGATCATATTATCCCACAGCAGGATTTTTGAAGATGAGAAGAGGGCATCAGAAAAAGGTGCCAGGAAAAGTGAAGAAGCTGCAAGCAGGAGAGCAGCAAAAAAGATCAAATCGAACCTTGAAAAAACTACACTGGGTGATATATCTGATTTAGCAGCACTTAAAGAAGAAATGGAAGAAAAAGAGAACAAATCTTCGAAATCTGATAAAAAATAACTAAATTAGAGCTAATAAATTTGAAAGTCATGGATTTTAATATTGAAAGTCGAAACAACAGCACATTAATCCAGGTCCAGACTGAAAAACTTGATACTCACATTGCGCCTGCCCTTAAATCAGAGCTGGTGCTGGTATCGGGTAAAGGTGAAAAAAACATTATCCTGGATCTGGAAAAAGTTGAATATTGTGATTCTTCTGGCTTAAGTGCAATACTGGTGGCTAACAGGCTGTGCAAAAATGCCGGAGGAACATTTGTCCTGTGTGGCCTTAACGATGCTGTAGAAAGACTGATAACGATTTCTCAGCTAGATACAGTGCTTAACATAGCTAAAACTGTATCAGATGCTGAAAAAATGATTTCATAAGATCTATTTGTGGCAGTGGTTTTTGAATTGACAATATTGGGTAGCAGTTCAGCCCTGCCAACTTCTCAACGATATCCATCCGCTCATGTGCTAAATGTGCATGAGCGTTTTTTTTTGATCGATTGTGGTGAAGGGACACAGATGCAGCTGAGAAAATATAAAATAAAGTATGGAAGGATACACAATATATTTATAAGTCACCTCCATGGGGATCACATATTCGGTCTTTACGGTTTACTTTCTTCCCTGAATCTTTCGGGACGCACCTCACCACTGCGATTGCATGCACCGGCAGAATACAGGGAAATCCTCCAGAGCCATCTATCGGATTTTGATGTTCATTTGAATTTCGATATAGATTTTATTCCACTGGAGGGCGATCAGCCATTGAAAATTTTTGAGAATAAAAGTATAACAGTTTTTTCCCTT
Source organism: Bacteroidales bacterium (assembly GCA_041686075.1). Lineage (GTDB taxonomy): Bacteria > Bacteroidota > Bacteroidia > Bacteroidales > VadinHA17 > UBA9300. The sequence continues at coordinate 2,737 of JAWLEO010000036.1, forward strand.
CCCCTCAGGCATCGCGTGCCTTCATTTGGTTTCCTGTTCAGAGAGAAGCAAAAGGAACGTAAAATAATAAAGGAAGCCATTAATGAATACAATATACCGCTGGCGGAAATTCATAAAATAAAAAAGGGATCCGATTTTTACACTGCAGCGGGTAAACGTATCCCAAACAAAGATATTACACTCGACCCACCAAAACCAAGGTCCTTTGCTTACTGCAGCGATACAATGTATTTCAAACGTCTCTCGGAATTCGTACGTGGGGTTGACCTCCTCTATCATGAAGCTACCTTTGCCTCGGATAACAAGGACCTTGCAGCACGAACAGGCCATTCAACATCCGAGCAGGCAGCAAGGGTAGCCTATGATGCTGATGTGGGTAAACTGATTATAGGTCATTTCTCAGCCAGGTACAAGGACGTAGGCCCTCTCCTGGACGAAGCAAGGGAAATATTCCCCAGGACGATAGCAGCGGAAGAAGGCTCGGTAATTCCCGTTTAATTACGGTTAATACAAATAAAAGAATACTTATCTTTACAGCTCAATCGAAAAGTGAACTTAGCGTGCAGGAGAAGATATTAATCCTTGATTTCGGATCACAGTATACCCAGTTAATAGCCCGTCGTGTGAGGGAGCTAAACGTATATTGTGAGATCCACCCTTTTAACCATTTCCCTGAGCCTGACGACAGCGTAAAGGGTTTTATACTTTCGGGAAGCCCTTTCTCTGTAAGGGATGTTGGAGCACCGGTTCCTGACCTTGGCAGTATCAAGGGTAAAAAGCCCCTCCTGGGCGTATGTTATGGTGCCCAGCATCTTGCCCACAATTACGGTGGAAGAGTTCATGCTTCTGATACAAGGGAGTATGGGAGGGCAAAAATGGTCTACGTAAATAATGAAGACCCCTTGTTCCATAATATCGAAACAGGCACACAGGTATGGATGTCTCATGGAGACACCATTGAGGGAATACCACCCAATTATTCAATAATAGGATCAACCACAGATGTCAGAGTCGGTGCATATCATATAAAGGGTGAAGAAACATGGGGAATACAATTCCATCCCGAAGTATATCATACATTGCAGGGGAAACAGATCCTGATGAATTTTGTTCTTAATATCTGTGGCTGCAATCAGACATGGACACCCGATTCATTTGCAGAAGCAACAGTAAAGTACCTGAGAAACACCGTGGATAATGACAGGGTGGTTCTTGGTCTGAGCGGAGGTGTTGATTCATCAGTTGCAGCATACCTGTTGAATAAGGCCATCGGGGACAATCTTACCTGCATATTTGTTGATAACGGACTGCTCAGGAAAAATGAAATAACAAAAGTGCTGGATTCATATGAGGGCTTGGGTTTAAATGTTAAAAGCATTGATGCACGTGATGCCTTTCTTGATGAGCTTGAAGGAGTAAGTGAACCGGAGACGAAAAGAAAGATTATAGGAAAGGTATTTATCGAAGTGTTTGAGGCGGAAGCAAAAAAGGTTAAAGATGTGAAGTGGCTGGCACAGGGCACAATATATCCTGATGTGATAGAATCAATATCGGTGAACGGTCCGTCGGCCACAATAAAATCACATCATAACGTTGGGGGATTACCAGAGTTGATGAACCTTAAGGTGATTGAACCTCTCAAACTTCTCTTTAAGGATGAGGTACGAAAAGTGGGTGCTGCTTTGGGCATGCCAGATATTATTATTAAGCGTCACCCCTTCCCGGGCCCCGGACTGGCAATAAGGATACTGGGACCTATCACCAGGGAAAAGGTCCGTATGGTTCAGCAAGCCGATGATCTATTTATTGAGGGAATGAAGAAAGCCGGATTATATGACAGGGTGTGGCAGGCAGGAGTTATTTTATTACCGGTTCAGTCAGTTGGTGTGATGGGTGATGAACGTACCTATGAAAATACCATTGTCCTGCGTGCTGTGGAATCAACAGATGGAATGACAGCTGACTGGTCGCACCTTCCATATGAATTTCTCGGCCAGGTATCAAATGCAATTATCAACAAGGTTAAAGGTATTAACAGGGTGGTATATGATATTAGTTCTAAACCCCCTGCAACAATAGAGTGGGAGTAAACCCATCAAGAATATCATCTTATGAATTTGATTATAAAATTATTGATATGAAAAAAATTTTAGGGCTGCTTTTTACATTGATGATTCTACTAAAGAGTCCTGGGCTTCAAGCCCAGCTTTTCAGTGAAGAAACACTTAAATTTAGTAGAACAATGGCTCTGATAGAGGCATTTTATGTTGACACTACCAATCAGGATAAACTGACAGAAAAAGCCATAATTGAAGTGCTGAAGAACCTGGATCCCCATTCAACATACATACCAAAAGAGGAATTAGAGGATATAAACCAGCGCCTTGAAGGAAGCTTTGAAGGAATAGGCATAGAATTTAATGTCTTGCACGATTCCATTCTGGTAATTGCCCCAATGCCGGGCGGTCCATCTGAAAAAGTGGGCTTGCAACCGGGCGACCGCATTGTAACTATAGACGGAGAAAACGTAGCAGGTGTCGGAATAACTACTAGCGGAGTAAGAAAAAGGTTGTTGGGAGATAAGGGAACCACGGTGACGGTAGGTGTTTACAGGAGGGGATCAGAAGAAATCAAAAAGTATGAGATAACAAGAGACAAGTTGCCTGTTAACAGTCTGCTAGCATCATATATGGCAAATGACAAGGTAGGATATATCAAGCTGGGGAATTTCTCCCTGACAACCGAGCAGGAGTTCAATGATGCAATCAATAAGATGCTTGAGAAGGATATGGAACATGTGATTGTTGATCTTCGTGGCAATACAGGGGGCTATCTTGAGGCGGCCATAAGGCTATGTGATAATTTTTTCGGAGAGAAAAGGTTGATCGTCTACCTCGAGGGGAGGAAAACACCACGGAAAGATTTCTATACCGGGGAAGGTGGTAAATTAAATGATTCAAAAATTGTGATTCTCGTAGATGAAGGATCCGCCTCTGCCAGTGAAATAGTGGCAGGAGCTGTCCAGGATTGGGACAGGGGGCTAATAATAGGGCGCAGGACATTTGGGAAAGGCCTGGTGCAAAACGCCTTTAATCTCGGAGACGGATCAGCGGTGAGGCTTACCATTGCCAGGTACTACACGCCGACAGGAAGACTAATTCAAAGACCATATGATGAGGGAGTGGATAAGTACATGATAGATTTTTATTCCAGGTATATAAACGGCGAACTGATATCTGCCGATAGTATTTCTCTTCCAGACTCGTTGAAATTCAACACGTTGATAAACAACAGGCAGGTATATGGAGGTGGAGGGATTATGCCTGATATATTCGTACCTGCAGATACAAGCGAGTATTCGGATTATTACAGAGACCTGGTTAATAAAAATGTTATAACACAGTTTTCACTCGATTATGTCGATAGCAACAGAGATCGTCTTAACAGGCAATACCAGACATTTGAACAATTCATAGAGAATTTTTCATTCACTGATTCGGAAATTGACTCCCTGATAAATATTGGTAATGAAATGGGTGTTGAATTTGTCAGGGAAGAATATGATATTTCGGAAAGCCAAATCAAGATGATACTCAAAGGGCTGGTGGCTAGAGATATATGGGATATGTCGGAATATTATCAGATAGTTAACCAGGATGATGCTGTTATTGAGAAAGCACTGGAAGTAATATCCGATAGCAGTATGTTTCTTTCCATCCTCAGGAATTGACTATTAATATGAATGGATTTCTTGCAAAAACCTTATATGGCCTGGAAGATGTTTTGCAAGCTGAACTGGAGTCATTAGGTGCGGGGAAGGTGATTAAGGGCAGAAGGTCTGTCAGCTTCGAAGGCAACAGGGAGATCTTATACAAGGCCAACTACTGTTTACATACAGCTGTTTCAATACTAAGGCCCCTGTTAAGTTTCAATATTGTAAAAACAAGAGATTTATACCGTAAATCCCTGGAATATCAGTGGGAAGATGTAATGGACCCCGGCCAGTCTTTCTCGGTAGTGTCCGTGGTCAATTCATCATTATTCAATCACACGGCATACCCGGCCCTTGTAATAAAAGATGCAATTGCTGACAGGTTTAGAAGGGAAACGGGCAGGAGACCCTCCGTTGACAAACAAAATCCTGATATTGTAGTTAATTGCCATATAAGTGAAAAACATGTTGACATCAGTCTTGATTCAACAGTAGTTCCATTATTCAAAAGAGGATACAGACGCATCTCTTCCGAAGCACCTCTAAATGAAGTTCTTGCAGCCGGAATCATTATCATGAGTGGCTGGAATATGCTGTCTCCTCTGCTTGATCCCATGTGTGGATCTGGGACAATAGCCATAGAAGCAGCACTTCTGGCACGACGTATTCCACCCGGTAAATTCAGAGATTTTTTTGGCTTTATGAACTGGCCTGATTATGATCACCAACTTTATAAGAGAGTGTGCAGGGAAGCTGAATCAAAGATTATCCCCCTGCAGACGTCAATTTATTGCAGGGATAATTCACCGGTCAGCATCAGAAGTGCCAGATCAAATATACGTGAAGCAGGTTTGGAAGGAGATATAAACACGGGTGTTAAAGATTTTCTTGAATCAGATTCTCAGGGATCAGCATATACAATAATTATGAACCCTCCTTATGGTGAAAGACTTGATAAAGTAAATATTGAGAACTTATATTCAGGAATAGGGGAACGTTTAAAGCATGGCTACACCGGTTCGACCGCCTGGCTGCTAAGTTCCCATAAGGAAGCAATAGCAAAGATAGGATTAAAACCTTCTATAAAATACACGCTTTATAACGGCAAGCTTGAAGTGAAGTTATTGAAATATGAATTATACAGGGGCAGCATTAAGGATAGAAGATGAACGATATAGACAGGGAATATATGTTGCTTACAATATATTAAGGGCTATTTATCTACATTGCATTTAATTTTATCAAATGCTTAAAAGGTAAATTTTTTGGACTTGAGATTTTTTTTATATTTGTTACTGTTATTTTAACTGGCCTACGTCAAACTGAAGCTAATGAGCTTTAATGCAGAGAATTATTTCAAGAACCTATTGACTGATGATGTTATTTTCTCCTTCAAGGGTGATATAAGCTCAGAGGTCATAAACATGATCCTCGATTCAGTTGAACAGAAAACTGAACAGGCCAATGATCCTCCAAGGATAAGAAAGAAAGTATATAACGTTCTGGTTGAAAGTCTGCAGAATCTTTACCACCACGTTGACAAGCCCCCACAGAATTATCATGAAGAAGCTCCCAGAAGATTTGGAATGGTTGTGGTAAAAAGAAATGAAAAAGGCTATAATATCACAACATGTAATTTCATACTCAGGGATAAGGTAAAGAAGCTTGAAGATTTGCTTATAAAGATAAATCAGGCAAGTCAGGAGGAGATTAAGGAAATATACAAATTTATACTTCATCACCAGAAAATATCTCCCAAGGGAGGTGGCGGGTTAGGACTGGTGGATATTGCCCGTAAAACAGGCAATGATTTGATATATAAGTTTTATAACTATGATAAAGATTACGCATTTTTCATTTTATCAATTAACGTAACTGCCTTGGAAAGCGATTAATAATTTAAAATATTTATAACATGGAACCGATCATCATTGAAGGAACGCCAAAAACCCCAACTGTTCATTTTGATTCCAGCCAGGGAGTTTTTAAACTTGAAGGGAGGTCAATACCCGAAAATTCAGTTGAATTCTATAAACCCCTGGTCGATTGGCTTGACAGGTACAAGGAAAATCCATTACCCAGGACCACTGTTGAAGTGAAGCTGGAATACTTTAATACCAGCTCCTCAAAGTGCATTCTCGATGTTTTCAAAAAGCTGGAGATCATTCATAAGTCAAAGAATGATGTTGAGATAAAATGGTATTATGAGGAGGATGACGAAGATATGCTGGAAGCCGGTGAAGATTACGAATCCATTATAAGAGTTCCGTTTGAGATGATTGAAATTGTTGAATAGCGATTATCACTTTACCAGGATCGGTTTAAAAATTAAAGGGGCATGCTTTGAGCGTGCCCCTTTAATTTTATATCAGCTCTTTACCTTTTTTTCGTTCCGAAGACTCTTCAATTGAATCAAGGACTTTTTTCAAGGGCCTGTAATACAAGGCTATATAAGTTAAAATAATCCATACCCATATAACTGCAATATTCACCCAGTAGGTATCCACAAAGTTGCCGAAGACCTGTTTCCTCGGGGCATAAAAATGGGCTTTGATAAAGGGATGGTCCGGATCCTTATATATAGGATCCGTTTTTTGGATTATCTCACCCTTATATTCAATACTTCTTTTTTCTTCTTTTTCGTTAGTTACAAATTCTTCGAGGCTGTTATTATAATGCTTCTGCTTCAGTTCAATGAAAGCCTCCGGGTCCTCTTCCATGGCTTCTGTAATAATCCGATCTTTCTCGTTAAAATACTTAATATAGGTTTTTTTATAACTGTTGTTAAGTATCTCTATATATTTTTTTGTCTCTTCAAGGGCCCTTGCGGTAACCCGTTCGGGCATGAGATGATCGAGGTAATTAAATTCCAATGAAGAAACAGCCTCCATTTCCTTTTCAATTTCATTCCTCAATACCAGGAGGTCTTTTTTGAAATCATCGTCAAACTTCTTCTGTTCCAATCCCTTTTCGAGATTGGCTATTCTTCGCTTCAGGTCATTATACCAGTATATTTTCTTGAAGTTTGCTATGCTCATTATTTTATCATACTCATAGAATTGTTCCTCAAACTCATTATCCTTAAACTGTTTTACCGCAAGAGCTTCGTATCCCCACCTTGCCATGATCAGTTCGCCATAGAAAGGTATTTCAGAGGGGGATGATATATTGGGATTCAGTTTTTCAAACTTCACTATCACTCCGCTTAAAATGATCTGGGGGATGACCAGGAAAGGTATAAGCATATATATTGTGACCACCGCCTTGAAACTATCGGAGATCAATAGGCCCAGGAGGTTTGCGCTTGCCCAACAGGAGAAAAGAACAAGCCAGTATTCGAACCACATTCCCCTTATTTCCGTTATTCCGTTCCCAACCAGCACAAAGGCAAAAGCCTGTATGGCAGATATCACCAGCTGTACAGTTACCTTTGATAGCAGGTAGCTGTTCCAGCTAAGGTTGAGAAATGCCTCTCTTTTAAGTATTTTCCTGTCTTTAATAATTTCTTCGGCACTTACGGTCAGTCCCATGAACAATGCCACAATGACTGACATAAAGAGGTAAACGGGCAGGTTGCTATTTTCAAGGAGGGTATAATGTGCATTGGCTACACTTTCATCATAATATTTTATCAGGAATGCCAGGGCAAGAGCAAGGACAGGAGCTTCCAGTAGTGTCACAATCAGGTACTGGCTGTCGGCTAGTTTTGCCAGAATATCGCGCCTTATAAACACAAGAAATTGATTAAACCTAGCGGGTGTCTTGAAGTTTATTTCGGGTATACCATGGCCGGGCTCCAGTTTTTTCTCCTTCTTTAATATATGTTCGGTATAATGTTCATTCCATTCTTTGGGCGAGATTTTCCTGACATTGGTAGCCTTACCATATTCATCGAGCACCTTTGACTCAACTATATTGAATACCTGTTCAGGGTTCACGTTTCCGCATACATGGCATTCGCTTTCGTTATAGTTAGCCTGGTGAGTCCGCATCTTGAAATAGATTATTGATTCTATCGGGTCACCGTTGTATATAATGTATCCACCTGTATCGAGTATCACCAGCCTGTCGAACATCTTGAATATATCGCTTGAAGGCTGGTGTATTACAACAAATAACAGTTTACCCCTGAGGGCCAGTTCCTTCAAGAGGTCAAGGATATTTTCGCTGTCGCGTGATGAAAGTCCGGATGTGGGCTCGTCAAGGAAGAGTATGGGTGGTTCACGTATTAATTCAAGTGAAATATTCAGTCTTTTTCTCTGTCCGCCGCTTATTTTATTGTTAAGAGGGGTTCCCACTTTCATATCTTTTATTTCATACAGTCCGAGATTCTGCAGTGTGGCGGATACTTTTTCATGTATTTCTTCTTCGGTGAGGTTGTCAAAGCAAAGTTTGGCATTATAGTACAGGTTCTGGTATACAGTTAGTTCCTCTATCAGAAGATCATCCTGTGACACATAACCAATCAGCCCCTCGGCTTTCTCGGATTCATTATGTATATTGATTCCATTTATGAGAACCTCACCGGTGTTCGGCATATTATTACCATTGAGGACGTTCAGGAGGGTTGATTTACCGGCTCCTGATGCGCCCATGATACCGACCAGTCGGCCCGATTCTTCTTCAAAAGACATCTTATGGATGCCTATGTCACCGGTTTTAAACTTGTATTCTATATCTTTAACCTCATATACTACACGGGAAGCTTCCAGTTCTTCCCGTCTGAAATTACTCACTATGTCACTGTAATATATAGGTGTTGTTTTGGGATCCCGCAGTGATGAACCCGGGTTAAAGGGATATGCTTTATCTTCCTGCAAGAGCTGCCCGTTCATGTACAACTCTGCCATATTGGTGAATCTTATAAAGTGCATATTGGCAGAGCTTATTTCAAGGACCCATATCTGTCCCTTTATTGATTCATTGTTAACATGATGAACTTTTTCACCGGGGCTCTCTAGTTTATTATCGATAACGAGCACATTTTGCGAATCCGGCATATCGGAAAACTCGCTAAGCACAAAGCGCTGTAATAATTTAAAGTCTGATCTCTCTACATAAAAGGATTCAGCAATTGAACCTACGAACTCAAGTTCTTCAAAGGTAACTGCAGTGCCATCTGATTTGCAAAACTCCAATAACTGCACCAGGACTATAATTTTCTGATTCTGGGTGAGCTGGTCATTTATCTGGTTAGTTATCTTTAGTATTCTTACGGAAATAGCGGACTGTCTTTTTTTATGAGCACTTTTTTTTTGCTTCTCCTGGGCTTCCCTGTAGAATTCGTCAAATGCGGAAAGGTACTCCTTAACCAGTTCTTCGTTAAGTTGTCTCCTCAGGAATGCTTCTACCACACTTCTGCGATCTTTTTCACTACTTTCGGGTCTTGCTATAATAGCAAAAAGCTGCATCAGTGCCTTTAGAATTTTTTCACTCATTTCTGTTTAGAATTATGAGGTTTTCAAATCGAAATGAAAGTACTAAAATATGTCTTATTTTCCTAAATACCTTATTTTAATCCTCTCCGCCCTGAACTCTCTCTCGCCCATAGCTTGTGTTATGGCTTCAGTAGATTCTCCTGCACATGCAGTTTTCTAACTAAGCTCAAATATAGCAGCATTAAGGAAAAAAAAGAAGACTGTGAATTATAAGTTAAAAACTATTTATACATGAATCCAGATCGTCATGCAGGTCGAGGATGGAATGCAGCTGGAGGGCATTGAAAATGGATAATACTTTCGGGTCAATGTTACAGATTTTTAAAGTACCGTAATTATTCCTGGCTGCTTTCATAGCGTTAAGGAAACAGCCAAAGCCAGAGCTGTCTATGTATTTTACGCCTGCCAGATCGATGATAACTCTTGAATTTGGGACATCAAAAAGTTTAATTAATTCAATCCTTATATCATCAGCAACAAGGGCATTAAGTTTTTCAAGCTTGTTGAAGCTTACATGGTCAATATTGTTATCAAGCTTTTCTACTATAATCATTTGAATAATTACAACATTTTAAGGTAGTCATCCAGTTCTTTCAGGGCTTCCCCGGTTTGATAATCAAATTGCTTAATATAATCGCCGTAACTTTCAGTTTTAACCCCTTCTATAGCTTTTAGTTCCAGCTCCTTCAGCTTATCTGCCATCTCATCCATGCCCATAATAAGCACTGAAGATTTTGCCTTATGTGCCAGTAATCCTAAATCATAATATTTTTTTTCCTGATACAGCTTCTTTAATTCACCACTGAATTCAAGGACCTGTTCACGAAAAATATTAATCATTTCGGTAATCAATTCCGGTGAATTATCACAGATTTCTTCAATGTATGAGACATTAATTATTTTGAACTCCATTTATAGGTGTGGATATAATTCATAACAAAAATAACAAAATACAAAAAGTGGGATGCTTATTACTGAATTATTTTGCCGGGAGGGTTTTTATCATGTATATAATTACTATTTTTAAGATTCAAAATACTAGGTAAATGAAAAAATATTTAACTCTTTTGATTATTATTTTCATAATACCCTTTGTGACGCTTAAAGGCCAGGTATTCGTACAAGTATCAAAATCTGATTTCGAGACCGATAAAGGAGGATTCAGGGATGCATGGAAAAGCATCAAAGACGGCAATGCATTATTTAAATCAGGTGTAGGCCTGTATCCTCAGGCTGTTATATGCTATCTTATTGCCAACGATTATAACAGCAATAATGCCGAATTAAATTATAAGATAGGTGTAAGTTACCTTTTTGGATCGGAACCTTTCAAGTCGCTTGATTATTTTCTCAAAGCGTATGAAATCAATCCCGGTGTCACGGAAGATATTCTTTTGCTTACAGGTAAAGCATACCAGTACAGGGGTGATTACGGTAAGGCTATCGACTGTTATAATATGTACTCAGACAAATATCATGATTCCGGTTCATTTAATAATCAAGTTAATAGTCTTATCAATCAATGTAATAAGGCGATTAATATGGCAGGTAATGAAAGTTATACCGAGGTAATCAATGCCGGCACAAATATAAATTCTGAATATGATGATTATTCACCTGTTCTTTCCAATGAGGACAGGCTATTGTACTTTACCACACGGAGAGCCCTTGATGAAAAAAGAAGGCGTCAGGATGCTGATATGAAGTGGGATGAGAATATTTTTGTTGCCACAAGGGAAGGCGATGGATGGGATCCTGCCGGACCGGCAGGTGATGAGCTTACCACGGTTTTAAATGAAGGGGTGCTATCAGTAGTTGCCAACGGACAGCTAATGTATCTTTATGCCGGCTATGAAGGGAATGGAGATATATTAACTTCTAAATTTGAAAAGGGGAAATGGACAAAGCCTGACCGGATCGACATTGACCTTAACAGCCCAAAAAGGGAGACTTCCATATCACTTACAGAAGATGGTAACGAAATATATTTCACAAGTGACAGGAAAAAGAGCATCGGAGGGCGTGATATATTTTACATTAAAAGAGTTAGAAATAACAAATGGACCAAGCCATATAACCTCGGTGAGCCCGTTAACTCAGAGTATAATGAAGAATCGGTTCATGTTTCAGAGGATGGTGACACTATCTGGTTCAGTTCTAACAGACCGGGTGGAATAGGGGGATATGATATTTACATGTCAATAAAAAATGATATTGGTCTATGGTCGGATCCGACAAATTTGGGATTACCGGTAAATTCACAATCAAATGAGCTCTTTTACAAGCCGGGAAAAATAAATAGTGAAGAAGCATGGCTTGCAAGTGACAGGCCAGGTGGCTATGGAGGTTTCGATATATACAGGCTCATAAATAAACATAATGAAGATACTCTTCAGAAAGTAATTAATGATACCCTGTTAACTAAAAAAGACAGGCTTAGAATTATGCCGGACGCCCTGAATGCCGCAAGGCATCTTCAGGCGAATAAATAAAGCCTACAGGTTTAAGATAGATTATTTATATTTTGATTTTATTTAACTAAACAAAAAGTAAAATACGCAATGAAAAATACCCCCTTAACAAAATTTCACGAAGAAAAAGGAGCAAAGATGATGCCCTTCGCAGGCTTTAATATGCCTGTTGAATATACAGGAATAAATGATGAACATATTACAATACGCGAGAAAGTGGGTGTCTTCGATGTATCGCATATGGGTGAATTCTGGCTTACTGGCCCTAAAGCACTTGACCTACTTCAGTATATAACCACAAATGATGTGGCCGCCTTGCATGATGGCAAAGTGCAATATTCATGCCTGCCCAATGGAATAGGCGGAATAGTCGATGATCTTCTTGTTTACAGGTTTAATGAAGAAAAATACATGCTGGTGGTAAATGCATCCAATATAGATAAAGACTGGAAGTGGTGTGTTGAAAATGCCGAAAAATTTGATATTGTGCCGGGCAAGGGAATAGAAAATGCTTCTGATTCTATTTCCCTGCTTGCTGTTCAGGGGCCTCTTGCTCTCAAGGCAATGCAGAAGCTCACCGATGAGAATATCCTGGATATGGAATATTACACTTTCAAAGAAATGCCCTTTGCAGGGATAAATTCGCTAATATTTTCAACAACGGGCTATACCGGTGCCGGCGGCTGCGAAATCTACGTTAAAAATGAAGATGCGGGTAAATTATGGGTGGCTGTACTGGAGGCCGGGAAGGAGTTTGGCATTAAACCTGCCGGCCTGGGTGCCAGGGATACCCTCAGGCTTGAAATGGGCTTTTGCCTCTATGGTAACGATATTGATGATACAACCTCGCCTATAGAAGCCGGACTCGGTTGGATCACAAAATTCAAAGAAGATAAAGACTTTATTGACAAAGAATATTTACTCAGGCAAAAGGAAGAAGGTGTGGATAGGCGATTGAAAGGCTTTGTGATGATAGACAGGGGTGTGCCAAGGCATGATTATGAAGTGTTAAATGCAGAAGGAGATCTTATAGGAAAAGTAACATCGGGAACAATGTCGCCCATGATGAAAAAGGGAATAGGAATGGCTTATCTTCAAAAAGGTTACTGGAAGGAAGGAACAGAAATATTCATAACGGTGCGCAACAAGAATCTTAAAGGACAGGTCGTGAAGTTTCCTATTTACAAAAAAGAAAGAATGGCTTAAGAAGAAAATAATGCACAAGTATAATTTAGAAGTATGTCTTACTCCTGCCATTTTTGATCGTTATGTCGATCCCGAAGCTGTTGTTGTTGTAATTGACATACTGAGGGCCAGCTCCTCAATATGCAATGCATTTGCCAACGGCGCCAAAAGCATGATACCTGTAGGCGACCTCGATAAAGCCAGAGAATATAAAAAAAAGGGATATATGGTAGCTGCTGAACGTGATGGTTATGTGCTTGACTTTGCCGATTTTGGGAATTCACCTTTTAATTTCACACCGGAAAGGGTGAGGGATAAAACAATCGTCTACAGCACAACAAATGGAACCAGAGCTATTGAGCTTGCATCTCTGTGTTACAGGGTGGTAATAGGCTCTTTTTTAAATATCACCAGTCTAGAGAACTGGCTATTAAACCAGGAAAGAAATGTTATTCTCTTGTGTGCAGGATGGAAGGGAAAGGTAAGCTTTGAGGATTCAGTCTTTGCCGGAGCACTGTCAGACAGGTTGCTGAAAAGCAATAAATACGAAACTATTTGCGATTCTGTAAATATTGTACTGGATATGTGGAGGTTAGCAGAAAGAGATGTACTTAAATACATTGATAAAGCGGCCCAAAGAATCAGGCTGAGAGAGAAAGGACTCGATGATTGCATACCCTTCTGTCACGAGGAAAACTCTACAGATGTAATTCCTTACCTTGAGAAGAATAGATTGAAAAAGATGAAAAAAACCTGCTAAAGGCTATAATAAATAAATAAATAAACACATTAAATAAAAAATCAGTAAAATGAAAAAACATAATTTTTATGCAGGCCCGTCAATATTACCTCAATACACTGTCAATAAGGTAGTAGAGGCTGTAAAAGATTTTGCCGGCACCGGGCTTTCAATAATGGAAGTGTCGCACCGAAGCAAAGAATTTGTCGCAGTTATGGAAGAGGCACAGTCATTGCTAAAAGAAATTCTATCAGTGCCTGATGGTTACCATGTATTATTTTTAGGTGGAGGCGCCAGCACACAATTTGTTATGGTTCCCATGAACTTAATGAAGAATAAGTCTGCTTATCTTAATACCGGCTCCTGGGCTTCAAAAGCAATAAAAGAAGGAAAATTCTTCGGTGAGGTAGTTGAGCTTGCTTCTTCCAAAGATGCAAATTTCAATTACATACCCAGGGATTATACAATACCTGATGATGCCGATTATTTTCATATTACCACTAACAATACTATCTATGGAACCGAAATAAAAAGTGATCTTGATTCACCCGTAACACTGGTAGCTGATATGTCTTCGGATATTTTCAGCCGGCCTGTTGATGTTTCAAAATATGGAATTATATACGGGGGTGCCCAGAAGAACCTGGCTCCGGCAGGTGTGACTTTTATAATTGTAAAGGAATCGATCCTGGGCAAGGTTGACAGGCAAATACCTACAATGCTTGATTACAGAACCCATATTGAGAAGGGATCAATGTTCAATACACCCCCAGTGCTGATAGTATTTGCTGCATTACAAACTCTAAAGTGGATAAAAGACCAGGGTGGAGTGGAAGCAATGGAGAAGAATAATAAGGAGAAAGCCAGCCTGATGTATGAAGAAATAGATAGGAACAAATTGTTCGTGCCAACAGTTAGCAATGAAGAGGACCGTTCGATTATGAATGTATGCTTTGTTATGAAAGAAGAATACAAGGACCTTGAAGGAGATTTTCTTTCCTATGCATCTTCTAAAGGAATGATAGGTATCAAAGGCCATAGGTCAGTTGGTGGATTCCGCGCTTCATTATATAATGCGCTTCCTTTGGATAGTGTAAAGGCCTTAATTAAGACAATGCAAGATTTTGAAAAAAACAATTAAATAAAGTTACAATGAAAGTATTAGTAGCAACAGAAAAACCTTTTGCTCCTGCTGCCATTGATGGTATCAGAGAAGTGCTTGACGAGGCAGGATATGAACTGATCTTGCTGGAAGGGTATACCGATAAAAAGGATTTGCTTACATCAGTTAAAGATGCAGATGCATTAATAGTAAGAAGTGATAAAATAGATAAAGAAGTTATAGATGCCACGGACAATCTTAAAATAGTTGTCAGGGCGGGCGCCGGATATGATAATCTTGACCTGCAAGCCTGCACCGAAAATAATATTGTGGCTATGAATACGCCCGGGCAGAACTCAAATGCAGTGGCAGAACTTGCATTTGGAATGATGGTTTACCTTGCACGCGGGGGATTTAACGGTAAAGCCGGGACAGAGCTAAAGGGGAAAACCCTGGGAATACATGCTTATGGTAATGTAGGCAAGTGTGTGGCTCGCATTGCCAAAGGATTTGGAATGGATATATATGCTTTTGATCCTTTTATTAAGCAAACCGATATTGAAAAAGACGGTGTAAAAGCCCTAAAAACAGTGGAGGAACTATATTCAAAATCCCAGTACGTTTCTCTTCATATTCCTGCCAATGAGGAAACGAAGGCATCGATAGGGTATAAGCTCCTCGCTTTAATGCCTGAGAAGGCAGTGCTGGTAAATACTGCACGTAAAGAGGTAATAAACGAGAATGAATTGATGAAGATTTTTGAGGAGAGAAGCGATTTCAGTTATATATCTGATATCGCACCCGACTGTAAAGATGAAATAGAAAGCAACTACCAGGGGAGGTTCTTCTTCACACCCAAAAAAATGGGAGCACAAACAGCGGAGGCAAATATAAATGCCGGTGTTGCGGCTGCACAGCAGATTGTAGCCTTCCTGGAAAAAGGTGATGAAACATTCCGTGTGAATAACTGATAATAAATGAATATTTGAAATATGGCAATAGTAAAACCGTTCAAAGCCCTTCGTCCACCAAAAGATATTGCACATCTGGTGGCATGCCTGCCCTATGATGTTATGAATACAAACGAAGCCAGGGCAATGGCTGAAGGAAATAAATATTCATTATTACATATTACAAGAGCAGAAATAGATCTCCCCCCTGGGATTGATGTGCACAGTGAGGAGGTATATCGCAAGTCATATGAGAATTTTGTTAAATGGCAGGAAAATAAGTGGCTGGTGCAGGATGCCGAACCGAAATTCTATATCTATGCGCAGACGATGAAAGGTAGAACACAGTATGGATTGGTGGGATGTGCTTCTGTCGATGATTACCTTAATGGTTTGATTAAAAAACATGAACTGACCAGACCGGATAAGGAAGAAGACAGGATGGTCCATGTAAGGACCAATAATGCTAATATTGAACCGGTGTTCTTTACATACCCTGCTGTTTCTGAGATTGATGAAATAGTTAATTATATTGTTAACAGTCAGGATCCCGAGTATGATTTTGTTGCAGACGATGGTTTTGGTCATCATTTCTGGCTTATAAATGACAGGGGCGTGATGGAGAACATCGAAAAATTATTCAAAGAAAAAGTACCATACACCTATGTTGCCGACGGCCATCACAGGACAGCTGCTGCTGCACTCGTAGGTAAGGAAAAACGGGGAAAAAATCCAGGTTTTACCGGGGAGGAAGAATTCAATTATTTTATGGCGGTGCATTTTCCTGCTAACCAGCTTGAAATAATTGACTATAACAGGGTTGTGAAAGACCTTAATGGCAATTCAGCAGAGGAATTTCTTGAAAAGCTGGGGGAATCTTTTATCATTACCCGGCGCGGTGTTAAAACATATAAACCCGGCAAGTTGCATACCTTTTCAATGTACCTGGAAGGGCAATGGTACAAGCTTGAAGCCAAAGAAGCTGTTTATGACGATTCGGATCCTATCGGCATGCTTGACGTAACCATTCTTAAGCAGCAGGTTCTTGAACCAATACTCGATATACAAGACCTGCGGCGATCAAAGAGAATTGATTTTGTTGGAGGCATACGGGGTTTGGACGAGTTAAAAAGAAGGGTTGACAGTGGAGAAATGAAAGTGGCTTTCGCCATGTACCCGGTGTCAATGGACCAGCTGATAGAAATCGCAGATACCGGCAATATTATGCCACCTAAAACTACATGGTTCGAACCAAAATTGCGCAGCGGCCTGGCTATTCATTTGCTTGAATGATTCGGCAAATACTTAATAAAGCCCCCTTTAAATTTTTGTATCTTTACATATTATATGAGTGATATCTCTGAAAATATAAACCTCTTAAAGGAAGAATTACCAGGCAATGTTAAACTTATAGCTGTATCAAAGACTAAAACCGTTGATGAGATAAAGGAAGCTTATGATAACGGTCACAGGTTTTTTGGAGAAAATCGTGTGCAGGAATTACTGGGTAAGTATGAAAAACTTCCCCGTGATATAAAATGGCACATGGTTGGTCACCTCCAGAGGAATAAGGTAAAATACATTGCCGGCTTCATCCATATGATTGAATCGGTGGACTCAGAAAAATTACTCAGGGCGGTAAATAAGGAAGCAATGAAGGTCCGTCGCATTATAGATTGCCTTTTACAGTTTCATATAGCCAGGGAAGAAACAAAATTCGGCTTCAGTAAAGAGGAGGCAGTTCAAATGATTGAATCCGGTGTCCTTGATGAACTAAGCAACGTGAATATAAGGGGTGTAATGGGGATGGCTACATTCACTGATGACATGGACCGTGTCAGGGAGGAATTTGCTTATCTGAGGTCCGTTTTCGAAGAACTGAAAGAAAAGTATTTCCATCAAAAGGAAGATTTCTGTGAGATATCAATGGGGATGTCGGGAGATTATAAAGTAGCTTTAGAAGAAGGGAGTACGATGGTCAGGATTGGCACTTTGATTTTTGGCGCAAGATATTGTAAAACAGGTATTAATTAAATAATTATGATATGAACTTAGAAACGAATTACCTGGGTTTAACCTTACGTAACCCGTTGATTGTAAGCAGTAGTGGTCTAACGGATAGCCCCGACAAGTTAAAGGAAGCTGCTGATTACGGTGCAGGAGCGGTGGTGCTGAAATCAATATTTGAGGAGCAGATTAATTACGAGGCGGGACGCTTGTCAGCTGGCTCGGATTACCCGGAAGCATCGGATTATATCACTTACTACACCAAGACACATTCCTTAGATAATTATCTCAAACTCATTAAAACGGCAAAAGATTCACTTGATATACCCATTATTCCAAGTATTAATTGTGTCACTGTTGATGACTGGATTAATTACGCAAAGAATATTGAAGCAGCTGGGGCCGATGCCCTGGAAGTAAATATGTTTTTTCTGCCGGTTGATAAAACAACCAAACCACAAAAGGCAGAAAAATTATATTTTGAACTGGCAGTAAAACTAAGGAAAATATTGAAAATACCCTTTGCTATAAAATTGGGAAAGCGATTCTCAAACCTGTTTTACCTGATCGACCAGTTAAATAACAGGGGAGTAAACGGTGTGGTGCTTTTTAACAGGTTCTTTGAACCCGACATCGACATTAACTCTATGAATATAACCCCTGCATCGGTGTTCAGCAGTCCAGATGACAAAAGAAACGTTTTAAGATGGATAGCTATGGCTTCAGCCATTAATGAAAAAATAAGCCTGTCTGCTTCAACAGGAGTGCACAGTGGAATGGATGTTGTTAAGTACCTCTTGGCGGGAGCAGATACAGTGCAGCTATGTTCTGTCTTATACAGGGAGGGTTACGAATATATAAAAGAAATTCTGGAATCCGTTGAATCCTGGATGCAATCAAAAAACTATGAGAGTATAGATGAATTCAGGGGCAAACTTAATTACAGGAATATAAGAGATGCCAGGAGGTATGAAAGGTCTCAGTTCATGAAGTACTTTTCGGCTTATGAGTAAAATAAGCGAAAGAAGAACTCTTCATAATGCGTTCTCTGTAGTGCATTACTTTGAAAAATAAAAATTTAGTACTAAATTAGGCGGAAAATAGACCAGCAAATTAAACTATCAATCATGAAGAATAAGTTATTTCAGAAAACAGTGTATTCAATATTAGCTGTTTTTACTATTGCTTTTCTGTTTAACAGTTGTAAATCAGGCGGTAAAGAAGAAGAAAAAGAAACACCTGTAGAGATTACAGAGGTAGATGAAGAGGCACTGCAAAATGTTAAAGAAGCTGAGAAGATATTTTATTCCCTTCCTTCACCTCTTGAATCAGCCATGTTGATAAAATCAGCAGGAGCAACTTTTAGTGAAGAACTGTTAAATCCCACAGAGAATACATCAAGGTATACGACAAGCAAGCTGATGGCACTTAACCTTGGGATCTATACCTGTGATCTGAGCTTTGCAAGCCTTTACGATCAAACACAACTCGTCATTGACTATATGTCTGCTGCAAGGGAAATGGCTGATGGACTGGGAATCCTTGATGCCATTAACGAGGAAACAATCAACAGGCTTGAAGAAAATATAAACAACCGGGAAGTTATACTTGATATTGTATCGGAGACATTCTTGAATTCGAGTTCTTACCTGGAAGACAATGAACAACCTGCAATAGCATCAATCGTTCTGGTTGGGGGTTGGATGGAAGGCCTTTACATAGCAACCCAGCTTGTTGACCTGGAAGAATTTGACAGTAATAAACTGGTGGGCAGAATTATCGATCAGAAATTATCAATTGGCATTATGCTTCAGTTACTTAAAGATAACAATGAGCATCCGGCTGTATCTGAAGTAATTGAGCAAATGGAAGAGCTTAAGGTTACTTTTGATAAGATTAATATCAAAACAACCGATATTGAGACAGAAATTGATGAAACTACCAATGTTACTGTACTTAAATCTACGGTGGAAACAGATATGACACCGCAGATATTTACGGAACTTGCCGGGAAAGTTGAAGAAATCAGGTCATCTTATGTAAAATAGGAAATTATGAAACGAATTGTACAGATAAGTTTTATTCTAACGTTGCTCCTTGCGTTTAATTCATTTAATGCTAATGCACAGTGCAAAGGCTTTGCAAAGAAAATATGTAAAGCAGAGCTGGGTGAATATACCCACGATGGAAATTACCATGCTGCAATCCTTGTGGAAGGTGAAGAAGCTGAATTGTATAAGACATTCTACAGTGACCAGGAATACAGGGTTGCAATATGCGGTTCGGAAAACCTCCCGGATATCGAGTTCGAAGTGATGGATGCAAATAAGAACATTCTTTATTCCAATGCCGAAAATGATTATAGCAGGACATGGGATTTCACGCTGGAATCAAGCCAGCAACTTAAACTTCTTATAAAAGTCACCACCTTTGAAGAACTGTCTGATGATCCTGCCAGCGGATGTGTTGCCATTATGTTCGGCTTCATGGTAAAATAAGAAATAAAAATGCTTTTATAAGGAGGGATCATGTATGAGTGATCCCTTTCTTATTTTTTTAACTTTTTCGCCAGCCATTTCCCGGTATATGATTTTTTGCATTTGATTATTTCTTCCGGTGTGCCTTCAAAAACAACATAGCCTCCCTGTTCGCCTCCCTCAGGCCCAAGGTCGATTATCCAGTCAGCATTTTTTATCATTTCAACATTATGCTCTATCAGTATTACCGAATGCCCCCTTTCAACAAGTGCGTTCAGAGAATCAAGCAGCTTATTAATATCATGAAAGTGCAAACCTGTTGTTGGTTCATCAAAAATGAAAAGAATATGATCATTAATCCTTTCCTGGGCAAGGTAATAAGCGAGTTTCACTCTCTGGCTTTCCCCGCCGGAAAGAGTACTGGATGACTGGCCTAGTTTAACATAACCCAGGCCAACCCCGGCCAGGGGGATCAGGCGTTCTATTATCTTCTTTTCAGCCTTGCCGGATGCTGAACTAAAAAATTCAATGGCCTCATTAATTGTCATATCCAGTACATCATGTATGTTTTTGTCCCTGTATTTTACCTCTAGTATTTCTTTTTTAAAACGTTTTCCCTTGCACTCCTCGCATGTCAGCTCAACATCAGCCATAAACTGCATTTCCACTTTTATGGTACCCTCTCCCTTGCATTCATCACAACGTCCACCATCAACATTGAAAGAGAAGTGGGATGCTTTAAAATTATTCTGTATTGAAGCCTGTTGTTCAGCAAATAACCTGCGTATCTCATCAAAGGCCTTAAGGTAGGTTACGGGGTTTGACCTGCTTGACCGTCCTATGGGATCCTGGTCTACCAACTCAATGCCCTTTAATAATGCTAAATCCCCTTCAATAGTCCTGTGGTTTCCCGGTTTCCTCGAAAAGCCGCCTATAGAATTCTGTAAGAGCGGATAAAGAATATCATTTACCAGTGTTGATTTGCCCGATCCGCTGACCCCCGTAACCACCGTTATTGTGTTAAGTGGAAAAACTACATCTATGTTCTTGAGATTATTTTCCCTTGCACCGGTTAGCCGTATAGTGTTATTCCATGGCCTTCTTACGCGGGGAACCGGTATCTCTTTCCTGCCCGATAAATAATCCGCGGTAAGCGTCCGGGCTTGCTTCAGCTTTCCTACGGTACCCTGGAAAACCAGTTTACCTCCAAACCTCCCTGCTTCAGGACCTATATCAATAACTTCATCTGATGCACTTATTATTTCTTCTTCATGTTCAACAACTATAACCGTGTTTCCTATGTCCCTTAGATTCTTTAATACCTCTACAAGTAGATTAGTATCCCGCGGATGAAGGCCAATGCTGGGTTCATCAAGGATATACAGTGATCCTATAAGACTGCTGCCAAGAGAGGTTGCCAGGTTGATCCTCTGTGATTCACCCCCTGATAAGGTTGAGGATAACCTGTCAAGGGTGAGATAAGTAAGTCCTACATTAACAAGGAATTCGAGTCTTGACCTTATCTCTGCAAGAATTCTTCCTCCCACTTCCTCTTCATGCCTGTTTAGCTTAAGGGTCCTGAAAAAATCATATACTTCCGAAACAGGCAGCAAAGTGAGTTCATGTATTGCTTTACCTTTTATCTTAACATAGGAACTCTCTTTACGTAACCGGTGTCCCTTACATTCAGGACACCTGGTTTTACCCCTGTATCTGCTCAGCATTACCCTGTATTGTATCTTGTACTTCTTTTTCTCTAAATATTTGAAAAACCTGTTTAAGCCGTAAAAATACCTGTTGCCTTTCCATACCAGTTCCTTTTGTTCATCTGTAAGCTGGTACCATGGCTTGTGTATGGGAAAATTGAAAAGCGAGGAATTCCTTACAAGCCTTTCCTTCCATTTTTTCATTTTTTCACCTTTCCAGCAGACAATGGCATCATCATATACAGAAAGATTATGGTCGGGAATAACAAGATCTTCATCAATACCCATTATCCTGCCATAGCCTTCGCATACAGGACAGGCACCAAGTGGATTATTAAAACTGAATAAATGTTCATTTGGCTCAATGAATTCAATACCATCGGCTTCAAACTTGTTTGAAAATTCTTCGTGAAGATGATTATCATAGTTCTCAGATTCGATAATGCACCTTCCTTTTCCGGTTGTGAATGCAGTTTGTACAGAATCGGCTATCCTGCTTAGATTATCGGGATCGTTGTCAGTTATTACCCTGTCTATAACAATGTCTATTTTTTGCTTATGTTCAAGAAAACCATCAACCGTGGCGTCATCATTGATTCTCAGTATTTTATTATTCGCTTTTATCCTGTTAAAACCTTGTTTTTTGAGGAATGACAGGTATTCCTGGAGGTCAATATTTTCAGGAATGGTGTTTGGTGACAGAATAAGGATACGGCTTTCCTTCTTCAGTTTGGATATAAAGGCAACAACATCATCCACCCCGTGACGTTTTACTTCCTTGCCTGAAACAGGAGAATAAGTCCGCCCGATTCTTGCAAACAATAAACGCAAGTAATCATATATTTCAGTGCTGGTGCCAACCGTTGAACGGGGATTTCTTGTGTTTACTTTCTGTTCAATGGCAATGGCCGGCGGGATGCCACTGATAAAATCAACTTCCGGCTTGTTCATACGGCCCAGAAATTGCCTGGCATAAGATGATAAACTTTCAACATACCTGCGCTGCCCTTCCGCATAAACAGTGTCAAATGCGAGGGAAGATTTTCCTGAACCCGAAACACCTGTGATTATCACTAATTTATTCTGTGGTATATCCACAGTTAAGTTTTTCAGGTTATGAACCCTTGCACCCTTTACACTAATATATTCTGACCTGTTTTTTTTCATCCAGAGCTCAATGTTTTTAACTGAAAATCGCCGGGGCAACAAAAGTAATATTTTTAATTTTAATTTTTTTTTATATAATTGTAACCGATATTGCATTTTACCGTTAAACGAAATAAAGGAGGACTGCTTATAAAATAATTCTACTCTTAACCAATACGAGTAAGAATGAAGTCAAATTGTACTGACCAGGAGTTGGTAAAGCAGTTCATTAATGGTAATCGCTCCGGAATAGAAAATCTCATACACCGTCATAAGAATAAGGTCTTTGCTTACATATCTATTTATGTGAGAGAGCAAAGCCTTGCTGAAGACATTTTCCAGGAAACTTTCCTGAAAGTAATTCATTCCCTGAAAGCAGGCAAATACACCGATAACGGTAAATTCCTGTCATGGGTGATGAGAATAGCCCATAACCTGATAATTGACCATTTCAGGAGGGAGAAGCAAATGCGAATGCTTTCCAATGACGACTATGAGGCTGATATTCTTAATGAGAAGAGATTTGCTGAAGATAATATTGAAGACAGTCTTGTGAAAGACCAGATAGTGAATGATGTGCGTATTCTGCTTGATCAGTTACCGGAAGATCAGCGCGAAGTGGTTATGCTGCGTCATTATGCCGGCCTCTCATTCAAGGAAATAGCTGAACAGACAGATGTCAGTATTAATACAGCCCTTGGAAGAATGAGGTATGCCCTGATCAATATGCGCAAAATGATTGAGGAAAAAAGCCTCAATCTCACAATTAATTAGGTTGTTAATAACAATAAATTCCACCGGGCACCGTTTTTTCTGTAAATAGAAAAAATGATGCCTATGGATGAAAATTCTACCCGATTCTTACATTATTACCAGATTGATACCTCATCAGTGGACCTGTACGCAGACGCTTATGGCTTTGAATGCAGATTACATGATATGATGGCCGGCCTGCACAGTATAAACAAAAAACCTGGTGATAAAATTATAAGAAAACTCTTACTTGATATCGACAGGGTGATCGACAATTATTAATCAGTAAGCTGATTAATCAAAACCGGAGATATTTCCTTCAGGCTCTTCGTAAATTGGGAAGGTGGAAGCCAGGGGGGAAAGATCAATGATTTAAATAATACACCCAGCAGCAGGCTGCAATGCCTGCTGTTTCTGTTCTCAGGCGGCTCTTGCCCAGGTTAACAGGGATGAAATTGTTTTCAAGGGCCAGTCTTATTTCTTCAGTGCTAAAATCTCCTTCAGGTCCTATAAGTATAAGAGCATTTTCCTTACTGCTGTAATTTACAGCAAGGCTTTCGGTCTCTTCTCCTATCCCAAGAGAGGCTATTAACTTTTTACCATCAAAGTCGCTTTTTATTAAGTCAGGGAAAGAGATGATATCATTGATCCTTGTAATATGTGCTTTACATGACTGCTTCATTGCGGATATTGCTATCTTATCCAGTCTTTCTTTTTTTATTCTTTTTCTTTCTGAGTGTTCGCATATAAGAGGGCTTATTTCATCAATTCCCATTTCAACAGCTTTTTCAACAAAGCACTCCAGCCTCTCCTGGTTTTTTGTTGGTGCTATAGCGATATGCAAATAGTAGTCGTGTTTCTTGATTGAGGATATGGTGGAAGTAATTTGGGCTATACACTGGCGTGGCTTATCGTCGATTATTCTTGCTTTGTATATCTTACCTGAACCATTTGTTATATGTATGGTATCTCCGCTTTTATGTCTGAGGACTTTGATTATATGTTTAGATTCATTTTCATCGAAAATAAATTGATTACCATTCAGTGTATTTGAATAGAACAGCTGCATATTATCTAATTATCCCTGTATTCAATCGGGTCTTCAATGATACCATCATCCTCTTCATCCCGTGTCATTCTTCTAAGGAAATTATCGAGGCGATCCTGTACGCCGACCATATAGGTATAAGGAGTCCGTACAGAGTGATCGGGATGGCGCCTTTCGCCTGTTCGTTCTTCAGTTAGTGTCAGGTTGAAGCTGTTATTTCCCGACAGTGCCATCAGGACACCCCTGGTATAACTAAACCAGTACCATGTGGCATCATCAATTTTAAGATATATGTCGAAGATGTCACCCGACCGTCTTTTTTGAAATTCAACAAGACCATCGATGTATATATTCATTGCCTGTGTCCCGATGAAACCTATTCCTATTTTTCCCTCGGATCTATAGGATTGGTATTCCTGGTTCCAGACCAATTTAAGGTCGTTAAGCACAAGCTCGGGCTGAAAATCATCTGGCAGGCTGCGGCTCATACCAAAAAGGTCCATATCCTCTTTAAGTCTTGCAGCTGCTTCACTTCCGATAAGGTTCTGCATTGCCCTGTTATATTCATTGCTACTGACGTCAACAGGTTCAAGTGTCGGAATAAACCTTATTTCATCAGCCATTATCTTCAATGCTGGTTCTGAAAAGTGGAAATCCAGTGCCAAAATAACATCCAGTTCCACCTGGTTTGAATCTGTTTTATGGATAACATTTCCTGCACTGCTGATATCCAGAAGCCCATAGTCGACCCCCAGATTCACCGGTCCTTCGCTGTACACTTCGCAGGTATTCCTGTCGAAAGTAATTAGGCTTCCCGGCAACATGGGATTGGCAAGTTTTTCTTTATCGGCCACCTTGTATTTCCCATCTTCCTTATCATAAATAATATAGCCACGGGCTTTGACCAGTGGATTATCGCTCCATGACTTTGCAGGGGACAGGAAAGCAGAATAAATATGCGTTGAATCGATGGTTATATAGGAACCAACCGTTATGAGGGTACCGGTGATGTCCCTGGGTTTTTCATCCATAGGGATCATTACGTTATCAGGGCTGATATGGTTTTCAAACCTCATGGGTAAAGAACCTATATTATCACAGTTATGCACTATACCTGCACTGCCAAGGAAGTACAGATCTTTATTGTCATTGGTAAAGCTTACGTCTCCCTGAAAAGTAAAATTAGGGCTCAGCATAAAATTTTCATATCTGGGGATACGTCCCCTGCCTTCAGATCTAAGTGAGTCCACAACTATTTCATCAAAATTAACAGGTTGTATTGTTCCTGCTTCATCAATATAATCGTAGATGCCACTTGCTTTATACCTTGTGCTCCTGAGAATATCAACACTTGCATCATGTATAAGATGCCTGTTATTGATTGCTATTATTGCATTTTGCAGGGGATCGGTTTTTGCTCCCTTGTTTATACGTAGTGTTCCGTTTTCCGGTTGAATAAGAGCATCAGCTACCGGGATGTAGTTTACATTATTTGCTATAATTTTCTCATCCTCAACTAAATATTCCCCGGTGCTTGCACTGAAACTAATAGTGTCATTGCTCATGTGTGTACTGAAGAAAGAGGGTTCTTCAAGCGCATTGAGATCCTGCCTCAACAGCTCGTCCGGTTTCATCAGTTCAGTTTCTTCTTTCCCTTTCTGAGTCATGGACAGTGCTTTATCCTGCATATCGTATTCAAAATCGGTCATGGTGCATATATAATTTACTTCAGGGAATTTAACTACTGAGGAATCCGTATTGAGGCTGAATGTCGATTTCTGTTTTTCAAAGTCGATGTTTATACCGGCATCATCTGCAATGAATGCAAAACCTGATCCTGATACTGACTTCAGATTATAACTTGCCGAATCAGTTGATATAGCTGTGGGCTTAAATGAAAAATTATTGCCTTCCAGGTATGAATCTTTAAGGTTTATCATACCACTTCCTGACAGTCCGGTACTTTTCAATAAAAGTTCCCCATCAAGGATTGTCCCATTGTTAAACATACTGAACTTTACATTATTTACGGGCTTAATGTAAAATTCATCACTTTCAGGATACCATTTGATATTGGTTTCATCTGTGATTACCTCAGGGAAGACCGTATTGCTTGCTATTGTTATTTTTTTTGTGCTTGCCAACAGGGAGTCAGGGAAAAAGTTGAATTCATCTGATTCAACGGAAGCAGACAGGTAATTCAGGCTACCTTTGCTCTTTAGACCAAGGTTACTCATTTCGATAGTGTTGAAAACCCTGGCTTTGCCTCCGTATACATCAATACCTTCCTCCGGTATGTTATACGTGAAGCCTAGAGAATTGTCATGCTGAAGGGTAAGGGTCTGATCCATGGGCTCCAGTATTTTCCCGCCATGAAAAGTGCCTTTAAGATCCAGATCTGATGGTCTCAGCCTGTCAGTATTTTCAAAGGTAAAAGGTTCGAGTTGGAAAAAATAATCTGATTGGGGATATACACCTTTGAGGTCGGGTATCTTATCGTAAAAAACATAGGATTCACTGTAGGCGTAGAATATCGGGTATTGTTCCATGCTTGCCAGGCCCGATTTATTATTTGGATGATCGATAAGAAGGTCTGCATTGGTCATCTGGATAAGATCTTCAATTTTCCTGGCAAGTGCACGCCCGCGTTCATCCACTTCATCTGTTTCAACAGAGAGCATGATAGAATCAACCCGGTTAAGTTCAATTTTAAAAGTATCGTAGTCAAATTTAAATTCGTTACCAAATACAGTAATCATGCCGGCATGGACAACACCGTTGAATTCAAAAGCCCTGTTTTTCTCAAGTTCAATACTACGGTCGTAGGGATAGATATGGACATTTTGCGAGTCGCTGAGAAAAATTCCCGGTACACCTTCAATATTCATCTTGTAACTGTCTATATCAAGCCTGGCATTATCCAGTGGGTTTCTTGTTTCACTGAAAATGCTCATGACATCATAATCCTTTCTTTTCCCAAAAGCGTTTATATAGTCATACAGTTTTTGTTTTATTGTAACCTCATTATTAACCCTGTCAAAAAATAGGAATCCTTTATTGGTTAGATCCACGCAGAGGGCCATTACATATTCGGTTGGTTGGTTCATATACCTTGCCAGTTCCTCAATGGGAAATGTTTCATTATAGTACCATTCAGTAAATTCTTTAAGCCTGAGAAGAGGATGGTGGTCATCGATACCCATCAATTCGAGGAACTCCTGTTCACTGAAATATGAAGAGGATTCGAAATATGCCTGGCCGATACTTGCCCCCCTGGATCTTGAGAGGGTAATAATTGGTTCATCCATATCCCAGCTTAAATAGTCGAAATACATGTCCATCTTATGGTAGGAATTGAAATAGGGACTTTTTGATGTAGGGTATCTTGATTTAAACGTGTTAATTTCTCTTTCAGGAACATTAAAACTGAAGGCGATATCCGAATGAAAAATAGAATCTTCATTAAGGTACAGTGTGAATGAGGTACTCTGGGTCTGGATACTTTCCTTATTAAAAATAAAACTTTGTGCCTCAGCTTTCACACATAGTGTATCATTTCTATACATTTTCATTATAGCCGGCTGAAAGGCTGAGCCTGTGCCATTAACGACCGCACCTTCGAATGCCAGTCCTCCGGTGAAATCTATATCTTCATACAGGTCTTTCAGGAAGAATGTCTTCTGGTATGTTTCAAATTTCGGATATCTCGCGTTTTCAGGCCTGCTTATATGTATTGCCCGGTCACTGAGCTTACCATATACAGGTTCGTCAAAGTATGTATCATTGGTAAATAAAACAGAGTCAATCTCAAAGGCCGGTGAACTAAGGTCAACCATGTAGGGTCCCAGTTTAGCATACACATCATTGGCAGGGTATCCTGCCTTGCTCCAGTTAATGACTCCGCCCTTACCCCGCCATATTTTTGAAACAGGATCATATGATCCCTGTGTGTCATGAATTATAGTACTGTCGCGCTGCACATAACATAAAATGTCAGATTCAGGTATTTTGACAATGAAAGCCGAATCGTTAATGAACGTAAACCTGTTACTTGTTGTTTTCCACGTTACACTATTGGTGCTGTGAATAATATTTTCCCTTATCAGTCTGGAAGCTGATCTGATAAATGAAGCAATGTCGCTTACCCTTATGCTGGGATCCTGTGAAAGACTGACCAGTCCCTCCAGCCATATGTTGAATTCTTCGGTATCCACATCATAATTAATAAAGGTCATAAGGGTATTGATAAAATCAATAAAGTGTGGCGTAGGCCTCATTCTTTTTCCCTCTATATTTTTTGATGAAGCTATAATAAGGCTTCTTGACGTTGGTTTGACCAGAGTACTGTCCCAGGCAGTAACAAAATCATTAAGCAATGCAGCTTGCTCCTCGTTGAGATTTGGTCCCATAAAATTTATCAATTCACCGCTGAATGACTCCGTTTCGCCTGAGAAGGATGATCTTATTTGGGCATCAATGGTGGAGTTTAATGAAAATAAAAAGTATAATACTGCTATGATCAGTACCTGTTTCATTTTCCGGGAAATGTATCAATTATTTTACAGAAGTCATCTTCTTTTAGTGAAGCACCTCCTATCAGTCCTCCGTCTACATCATTCATGGAAAATAATTCAAAGGAATTTGAGGGTTTGCAACTGCCCCCGTATAATATAACGGTTTCATCAGCTGCCTCTTCACTATAGAGGTCATTAATAACTTTTCTTATGAATGAGTGCATTTCCTGGGCTTGCTCCGCGGTGGCAGTTTCCCCGGTGCCTATAGCCCATACCGGCTCATAGGCAATTATTATATTGCCGAAGTCCTTTTCCTTTATGCCGGATAAGCCTTTTTTGATTTGTGAGCTCACAATTTCAAAATGATCTCCTTTTTCCCGTTCACTGAGAACTTCACCGCAACAAAAAATAACCTTCAGCTTATTGTTAAGGGCAACCTTAATTTTTGCGTTTAAAAGTTCATCATTCTCAGAGTAATAGTTTCTTCTTTCACTATGACCTATAATAACATATTCAGCCCCTGTGGATTTTATCATTGAAGCCGATGTTTCACCCGTATATGCGCCCGATTCCTTATCGGAGCAATTCTGGGCACCTAAGCTTATTTTATCGGATTCCAATGATTCTGCAAGAGGAGCAAGATGAATAAAAGGGGTACAAAGTATAACGTCCATATCCCCTTTGTCATTGTAGACCATGAACTTATCAATGGCTTTTGCCAACAATTTACCTTCACCGAGTGTCAAATTCATTTTCCAGTTTCCGGCAACAATCTTTCTTCTCATAGTAATTATTTGTCTTTATTAAGTTTACGTAATATATAATTTGTTATGTAAGATATCAACAAAATACCTGCCATTATAAGGCTAAGCACGATTGTCCTGTTCCTTTCCTTAACGGGATACGATTCCCGGATTACTTGCGGTAGCTCGTTTACAGGGGGTAAATCCCTGCCAGCCCATTTCTTTGTAATAATACCTTCTTTTATTACCATAAAGCCGGGATTGGAACGTATAATGGTCTTCATAATTGTTTCATCAACATAAAAAACCTGTAAGTCCCGGGAATAGTCGTCAATAATAACCGGTTCAGATGATGTCAATATATAAAAGCCAATGCCCTTATCCAGGCATTCCAGCCCCGATTCAATACTTTTTTTAATCAGTTCCGGATCGGCTTCGTCGAATTTAATACTCAGCATGAAAAGATTGAAGCCCGTGTCATTCAGAATAATATCGGTCAGGTCCTGCCCTTCAGGGCTTACCAGGCTGAAATCATGTATAGGCGGTTCGTAACCCTCTTTAATAAGTTTAGTTTTTGAGTCAACGAAGGTCCATGTTGTATCATCCGATGGATAATTTTCCAGAGTGAATTCCCTTTGTTCACCATCTTTTTCATATATCAGCGTTGTTTCATATTCATCAACGGGAGCACCCTCAGGTATTGACATTTTTTCAGGAATGTCGGCTCCCTCCCTGTAAGGACGGAAATCCACCACCGGCAGATGTTTGTAATTATAGTGGGTGAACCCTACGAATGCTGCTGCTACGATTATTATTGCTGGCCATTCAAGACCGGCACGCGAAATTGTATTGTATTTTTTCCTGTTAACAAAGACAACTACAACAAAAACAGAAATAATAAGATTCTTATAGAATGTCTGCCAGTTAGTTAAAACAATAGCATCGCCGAAGCATCCGCAATCTTCGACAGGATTGGCTATTGCAAGATAAAGGGTTAGGGGCGTGAAGCCCACCATAAAAATCAATAGGCCCCAAGCCGCAGCTTTCATCCTTATCCCGGTTAAAATGGCAAATCCAATTATAAACTCAGAGGTACATAATAATATACTGAGTACATAAGCCAGTGGTTCCAGTACATCCAGGTTAAAGGCAACAAAGTAGTCAATGAATTTGAGTGTCGACCCCATTGGATCGATGCCTTTTACCAATCCGGAAAAGATAAAAACCAAACCAGCAACATACCGGCTTATAGTTCTAATACAAGTCATCCTATAACCTCATTTTTTTGTAATAAACTAATAATTTGAGTGAATATTTCCTCCGGTGACAGTATGTCACCTGTATCTTTTGCGCAATTAATTATTTCCAGGGCATCATCGCTTGATGCATTGTCAATATATACCTGTCTTACCTCTTTTTGAAATTCCAGGTTGCTTTCGTGGATGTCGTTGCTGCCATTCAGGTAGTGTCTGTCAAATCCTGACCTGCCATTACGTAACTTACTGACAGTGAAATCAAAAGGTACATCAAGGAAAATATTGAGGGAAGGAACCGGTATGCCAAAGTGCTTGAATTCAAGTTTTAATATCCAATTTTTAAGCCTTTCTCTTTCATCTTTATTACTGATTTTTGCACACTGGTATGCAATATTAGAATAAACGTACCTATCGAGAAGGACATATTTCCCATCCCGGAGCCATGCGTAAATTTTATCAGAGACATCTTTTCTGTCTCCCGCATACAGCATGGCAACAAGATAAGGATCCACTTCATTGACCTGGCCGAATTCCCCTCTCAGGAAGCGAGATATCAGTTCTCCGAAGTATGGTGCACCGGTTCTCGGGAAATGAATGAATTCATTTTCCAATCCTTTATCCGTGAAGTAGGCCCTGAGTTTTTCTATCTGTGTTGACTTCCCGGAGCCGTCAAGTCCTTCAATTACTATTAGTTTCATCTTATTTTCTTTTGACAGGT
Source organism: Bacteroidales bacterium (assembly GCA_041686075.1). Classification (GTDB taxonomy): domain Bacteria; phylum Bacteroidota; class Bacteroidia; order Bacteroidales; family VadinHA17; genus UBA9300. The sequence continues at coordinate 34,702 of JAWLEO010000036.1, forward strand.
ACAAATATAATAAGTAAAGCATATTTCTTTGTGAGATAAAGACTAAAAGAACTAACAGTGCAGGTTAGATATTAACCCTGCTTTCCGGGATATTTTATTAGGGTGTACATATTCATCGGTAAAAGGCTTATTTTTGTCAGGTATACCAGGTATTATTACTTATCAGAAAAAATTATGAAGAGAACAATTAATGTCAGAGGCGAATTGATTGATTTATCTGTTCCGAAGGTCATGGGTGTTCTCAATATAACCCCCGATTCATTTTATAAGGGTAGCAGGCTAAGCTCCGGCGCTGAAATATTAAACAGGGCTATAATAATGCTTGAATCAGGTGCCGACATGCTTGACATAGGTGGCTTTTCCTCACGCCCGGGGGCTGATGATATATCAGAAAAGGAAGAAATCAAAAGGATTAGATCCGCACTGGAAATCCTGCGCAAAGAATTTCCCTCGGCAATTCTTTCACTTGATACATTCAGGTCAGCTGTTGCCGAGATTGGAATTAATGATTATGGTGTGGATATTATAAATGATATCTCTGCCGGGTCTATTGATAATAAGATGTTTGATATTATTGAGAAACATAATATACCTTATGTTATGATGCATATGAAGGGCACTCCACAAAATATGCAGGATAATCCTGTCTATGAAGATATTCTGACAGAAATAATTAAATGGTTCTCTGATAAGAAGCAGAAGTTGGTACTCAGGGGTGTGAAAGATATTATTGTTGATCCGGGTTTTGGTTTCGGAAAAACCATCGAGCACAATTTTATTTTGTTAAATAAGCTTGAGCGCTTTGACATACTTGGTCTCCCTGTTATGGCAGGTATATCGAGAAAATCAATGATCTGGAAAACACTTGGCATCAGTCCTGAAGAAAGCCTCAACGGAACGGTTGTTCTGAACACTGTAGCTCTCATGAAAGGCGTATCTATATTAAGGGTGCATGATGTGGCCGAAGCAGTCCAGGCTGTTAAACTGGTAAGTCGTTTGAAAGGTTCTTAGTTTATATTCACATATATTTTTTACATTTGTTTTAAAGACCCTAAATAAAAATTATGCCACCTATTACCATTCTCGATATTATTGATATTATACTCGTGGCTTTC
>JAWLEO010000037.1:0-35320 GCA_041686075.1 Bacteroidales bacterium
AATACTAATAACATTTTATGGTAAACCTACACACTTAAATCCGCAGGATTACATAAATCTACCAGCCAGGTTAATAGCCGAAGATATAAACCCCAAAATCCCCTGGCTATATGATTATAAAATTGATTTTAGATTTAAATAAATGTAATTTAATCTCCTTTTAAAAATTCCTTGAGTCATCGGGACGAAGGTGGAGCCTTAGCCTTAGCCTCAGCCTTTTTCCTACCCTCTATCTGGCTCCTCGCTAAATTTGCCCACCGGGCAAATTATTTACGCTCGGCCCTCTTTTTCCTTTTGTCTTTTGTCTTTATTTTCATAACTTGAGGTAGGATTAAAAATTCAATCATGTGTCAGAAAATTTCGCTGCTTAAAAAATTGCTGACACCTGCCCTGTGTTTAATAAGTATCGCTGTATACACGCAGAACCCCTACAGGCTTTCTGCAGGCGCGCGGCAGGTGGGACTGGCTTACGCCACAGTAGCCACCAACGGCTTCTGGGCTTCCTTTCACAACCAGGCATCACTGGCTGAAATGAACAAGTTCTCGGTGGGACTTAACCAGGACAACAGGTTTGGCCTGGCCGAATTGAGCAACAAGACATTAGGAGTGATCATACCCTCAGGTAAACGTGGGGCGCTCGGAATGGTTTATTCCTACTACGGTTATACCGAATATAACAGGCATACTACGGGCCTGGCCTATGGGATGAAACTGGGAGAAAAGATCTCCGCCGGTATACAAACCGACCTTTATTCAACACGAATATCAGGTGACTACCGTAACAGGTGGGATCTTACATTTGAAGGAGGGATACAGGTTGAACCCCTCGATGAGCTCATCCTGGGGGTTCATGTGTATAACCCCCTACCCACAGCCCTGCACGAAAGTGATATCCCACTTGTTCTCAGGCTCGGCACTTCTTACAGGTTTGCCTCTTCTTTCCTGGCTATAGCCGAAATGGAAAAAAGTGACGAGGAATATACGAATGTAAGGGTAGCCTGCGAATACCAGTTCCTTGGCAACCTCTACATGCGGGCAAGCTTTATGAGCAATCCCCTTGGCTATGCCTTCGGGGGAGGATATTCGGGCCGTGTGGTGCAGGCCAACCTGGGATTTATCACCCATGAAAACCTGGGACTGACACCCTCACTTTCAGTTGTAATATTTATAAGGTAAGCAATGAAACTAAGGTTGCATTTAACATGTGCAGCCCTGGTGATCTCATTGAACTGCCTTTACCCGCAGGATCATTTACCGGGGCATATAATAAGTCTGCTGGAAGACATAGCATCAGCATCGGGTGAAAGTATGGAGGCATCTGGTTTTGCCGAAGAGCTAAGCATCCTCGCAGAAAAACCCGTTAACATTAACTCGGGCGACGAGAACGAAATAAAAAGACTTTTTTTCCTTACTCCATTCCAGGTACGTAGTATAGTCGATTATACAAGGAAAAACGGGGATATATTATCAACGCCGGAAATAAGTTATATTCCCGGTTTTGATAGGGAACTGGCTGAACTATTACAGCCTTTCATCATCTTTGAATACGATAATACTTCCCCCAGGATAAGCAAAGCATTCCATCTAAGGTATATGACAAACCTACTCACCGGAAATAGTGAAGCAGAAAAAAATTATATTGGTAGCAACTACAAGCTTCTTTCCAGGCTGCAGCTTTCCTCAGGCCCACTGGAGACATTCATTACAATAGAGAAAGATAAGGGGGAAGCCCTTCTGCCGGATGGATATAAGCCGGATTTCCTGTCGGGAAACATAACATATTACCCCGGTGGAAAAATAAATAAAATCATTCTCGGTGATTACAAAGTACGTTTCGGCCAGGGCCTGACTGTATGGAATGGTTTCTCCCGACCGCCGGTACCGACAGAACAAAGGCCAATGAAAGGAAACAGCATTATACTGCCATACTCTTCAAGTGACGAAAATGACTTTTTCAGGGGTATAGCCTTCTCGCTAAGTACAGGTGATATCAATATGATGGCCTTTGCCTCAATGAATATGATTGATGCCACCACAGGCTATGATAATGATAGCGGATCAAAGTACGTAAAATCATTTTATGATGCAGGCATACATAATACCCCGACAACTTTAAAGAAAAGAAACCAGGTCCTGGAGAGTAGTCTTGGATTTAACATTAACAGGATGGATGATAAATTCTATTATGCCTTTAATGCCGTATATTCAAAGTTCTCACTTCCGGTCCTCCCTGCAGACAATACAAGGAACATATATGACTTCAAAGGGAGTGTAAATTCTTCCTTTTCTATTGATTATGCCTATTTATTTAAATATTCATACCTCTTTGGAGAATTTGCCGTGGATAATACGTTTAAGACAGCCTTCCTGCAGGGCTTATCACTTAATCCTGAAGGAAGGGTCAGGTGCAATATAATGTATTCCCGGGTAAACAGGGGCTTTAATTCATTTCACGGCAATGCTTCAGGACTAAGTACCTTTAATAAGCCGGGCAGCAGCCTCCTCGCAAATATATCTTCTGAGCTGACTTCATTTCTTACTTGGTCGGGAGGGATATTAAGGAGAAAAGAGCTTTGGTATAATAATATCTCCGGTAACTTCCCGTCTTCATTACTCTACCTTTTTAGGCTGGAACTGAGCCCCGCTGATTTTATCTCCCTTAAAGCAGATATCAAACACCGTATCGGTGATCACTGGATAAATCCTCAACAGGGAATAAAAACAAATATGCCTACCAAAAAGACCAATTTGCGAATCACAGTGGAAACAGCTGGATCTGAACGGTTTAAACTTCGCACACGAATAGAGAAAGTGATTATCGCCGCTTCCTCTGACAGGGGTCTCTTATGCTACCAGTCGGCAGGATATGCCTTCAGAAAAATTCCACTGGAGATAAGGGGAAGGTTAAGTATTTTCAGCACAGATAGTTATGATACTCGAATATATACATGGGAAGATGGCCTCCTGTACAACCCCGTTATCAAAGCCCTGCATGAAAAAGGAAATAGATCCTATTTGATGATAATTTACAGGGCATGGGACAGGATGACATTGCGTGCCAAGTATGCTGTCACCAACATTCATGATGAAGCAGGCATTCCTGTTAAGGTAAGCGATTATAATTTCCAGCTTGTTCTGGTATTTTAATGTACTATGGCCTGATATCTCGTATATTAAGTTGAAGGGTTCTTATGCCTCTGAATTCATTCATTTCAACCGAATAACAGATATCAACGGCCTGACCTGTTTTTATTAGCTGCAACTTGTTGCCCTGGCCGAAAGCAATTGCCGGGAGGCTCACGGTGCCCGTTGATTCGCTGCAAATATCAAGTTTGAGGTGCTCACCACTTGAGCCTACTACCCTGGCCATCCCGGTATCATACACTTTTCTTGTAATAAATATAGGAGCCATATTTTCAGGACCAAATGGCTGGAATTGTTCAAGTATATGATAAAACTTATCATTTATTTCAGTGAAGTCAAGCTCCATATCAATCATAACCTGGGGAATCAATTGCTCTTCAGTGATGGTTTTAGATACAGCTTCTTCAAACCTCGCCATGAAGAGGGGTACGTTTTCTTTTTTCAATGTTAACCCGGCAGCATACATATGGCCTCCAAAATTCTCAAGCAGGTCGCTGCATGATTCAATGGCCTGGTAAAGGTCATATCCTGCAACCGAGCGTGCCGAGCCCGTGGCAAAGCCATTGGATTCGGTAAGGATAACCGTAGGACGGTAATATGTTTCTATAAGCCTGGAAGCAACAATGCCTATCACACCCTTGTGCCATTGCGGGTTATAAAGAACCGTTGTTCTGGCATTCACATGCCTGGGATCAGCCGATATCATCCTGAGTGCCTCGGTAGTTATATATCTGTCTACTGACCGCCTGTCCCGGTTACAGTTGCCGATTTCTTTGCTCATCTCTTCGGCCAGCAATCCATCTTCAGACACCATGAGTTCAACTGCTTTATTACCGGACTCCATACGGCCGGCAGCATTTATCCTGGGTCCTATCTTGAAAACTATATCTTCTATGGTAATCCTCTTCCTGATATCGGAGTCCTTGATTATCTTGGCTATCCCCATACGGGGATTTTCGTTGAGCTGGATAAGTCCAAAATGGGCAAGTATCCTGTTCTCCCCCGTGAGGGGTACAATATCCGAAGCAATACTTATAGCAACAAGGTCAAGGTATTGTACAAGGTTTTCAAAGGGAATTCCGCTCACCCTTGAATAAGCCTGTATCAGTTTAAAGCCCACACCACATCCTGAAAGTTCCTTGTAAGGATAATTACATCCTTTCTGTTTGGGATCAAGGACCGCTAATGCAGGGGGTAAGGTTTCCCCTGGCAGATGGTGATCACATATGATCACATCAATGCCCAGGGAGTCAGCATACTTGATCTTTTCAACTGCTTTGATGCCACAATCAAGGGCAATCATTAGTTTACAGTTCCCTTCACGAGCGTAATCAATGCCCCTGGTAGATATACCATATCCCTCTGAATACCTGTCTGGTATATAAAAATCAACATTAGGGTAAATATTCCTTAAGAAAGCATACATAAGGGCTACCGATGTGGTCCCGTCAACATCGTAATCACCATAGACAAGTATCTTTTCATTTTTATAAATTGCCGATGATATACGGTCAACTGCAATATTCATATCTTTCATAAGGAAGGGATCGTGGAGATTATCCAGGCTGGGTCTGAAAAAACTCTCTGCTTCTTCAAAACTTGTAATACCCCTTTGAATCATAAGATTGGCAAGTGACTGTGGTACATCAAGGCTTTTCATCAATTGCTTCAATACCACGCTATCGCCATTTTCTTTTATGATCCAGTTCTTTTCCATGATCAGCTTTTCCAGTTTATCCCGAATACTTTACTGAAATTATTCTTCACTATTATTTTGGCTTCTTCAAAATCCTGTTCCCTGCCCAGTTCTTTCGAAAGGGAAGTAACTCCCTTATCCGTATAACCGCATGGATTGATATAGCTGAAATAATCCAGGTCCGTATTGATGTTAAAGGCAAAGCCATGCATGGTAATAAACCTGCTGGCTTTAACTCCAATGGCACATATCTTTCTGGCCTGTCCCCCAGATCCTGCCTGTCCATCAATCCATACCCCCGTTGCGCCTTCCAAACGCCCGGCTTCAATGCCATATTCGTGCAATGTTGAAATAATCACCTCTTCGATCTTATTAATGTAGGCCTTCAGTGTCAGGCCAAACTCTTCAAGATCGAGTATCGGATAACCCACTATTTGACCCGGTCCGTGATATGTAATGTCCCCCCCCCTGTTGATCCTGTAATATGAGGCATTTCTTGCCTTCAACTGGATATTGTTTATAAGCAGGTTATTGCCGGATCCACTCCTGCCAAGTGTATATACATGAGGATGTTCCACAAAAAGTAACCTGTTGAACTGTTTCTCCTGCTCAGAGGGAGTGAGGGAACGGTTTTTCAATTTCACCGACAATAGGTTGTGAAACAAGTCTTCCTGGTAATCCCAGGTTTCTTTGAAATCACGCACACCTAAATCTTCAAAAATTACTTCCCTGCTCACCAGACTAATTTACATTTAGTTCAAAAATCAAACATGCCTCTCGGCATGATATGAAGAACGCACGAGAGGATGGCTTTCTACGAAAAGAAAACCTTTTTCAAGTGCAATTTGTTTAGCTTCCTCAAATTTTCCCGGGTCAACATAATCAACTACCTCCATATGATTGAGGGTCGGCTGGAGGTATTGGCCAATTGTAAAGACAGAGCATCCTGCCTCCAGGAGGTCATCCATGGTCTGATATACTTCATTTTCCTCTTCTCCCAGGCCAAGCATTATGCCTGATTTTGCCCGAACCCCTTTCCTGCTGATGTATTTCAGCACATCAAGGCTGCGACGATACCTGGCTGCCGATCTTATCTGCGGTGTTAAGCGCTCAACCGTTTCAAGATTATGTGAAATAACATTGGGACCGGCATCAATAACTTTCTGTATATCTTCCTCCACTCCCCTGAAATCAGGAATAAGTGCCTCTATTGTTGTATCCGGATTAACCTCCTTTATTTTCTTTAATACCTCAGCCCAAAATGATGCCCCACTGTCAGGCAGATCATCCCTGTCAACCGATGTGATAACACAATGCTTCAAACCCATCAACTGTATCGACTCAGCCAGGTTATATGGTTCTTCAGGATCGGGGGGTAAGGGTTTTCCGGTGGCCGTGGCACAAAATTTACACGACCTGGTACAGATGTCTCCCAGTATCATAAATGTAGCAGTGCCTGCATTCCAGCACTCGCCTATATTCGGACAATTACCGCTCTTGCATATGGTGTGGAGATGATGACCCTCAACAATATTCTTAACCCTCGTGTAATTCTTGCCACTGGCCCTCTGCATTTTGAGCCATCCCGGTAACCTTTTGTTATTCAGTCTTTTATCTTTTATATCCATTATTTCCATTTCAGTATACAAAGCTAATTAAAATAGGGATATTTACCTATTTTTGGATATGGCTGACTGATAATGAATTGGCTGGTAGCATAAAAATTTTACCTTCCGAAAGTGGTAAAAAAAATCATTTCTTATCAAAAAAATAAAAACATATATTTCTGTTTTGAATGATATTTTAGGGCTAAAAAAGCATTTTTATTAAAGAACATATAATTTATCGTAGAAGGAGCCGGCAGATTTTCTATATTTAGCTTTTTGTAAAATATTACAATTAATAAATAAAAATAAAATATGATGAACACCCGGAATTTTTACAGGATGTCCCTGATGGCTTTTTCTTTTTTCCTTGCAACAACAATACTATTTGCACAGGAAAGGGAGAATTATTATTCAGAAAGTTGTACGAGTATCATGGTTGGGAAAGATGCAAGTGCTGACGGATCAGTAATGACCAGTCATACCTGCGATGCTTATTACCGTACATGGTTGGAATTTGTTCCTGCCCAGGAACATGAACCCGGCACCATGCACCCTGTAAGATGGGGTACCATGCATACAAGCTCAGCATGGAGTGAAGAAAATATAATAGTTAAAGGAGAGATCCCGGAAGCAGAAAAAACCTATGCATATTTAAATACAGCCTATCCCTGTCTGAATGAAAAACAACTGGCTATAGGCGAAACAACGTTTGGCGGAAAAAGGGAATTAAGGAACGAAAACGGCATGTTCAAAATTGAAGAACTTGAGAGGCTTGCCCTCCAGAGATGTACTACGGCACGTGATGCAATAAAGCTGATTGGGGAGATGATCAAGAAATATGGTTACGGTGATTCGGGAGAGTGCATTACCATAGCCGATAAAAATGAAGTATGGCATATGGAAATAATGGGTGAAGGCCCGGATAAGATAGGTGGTGTATGGGCAGCCCAACGCATACCCGACGACCATGTGGGGATTTCGGCAAATATTTGCAGGATAGGCGGGATAGATCCTGATAATGAAGATTATTTTATGGTCTCCGACAATGTATATGAGGTGGCGAAAAAGATGGGATTCTGGGACGGGGAAAAACCGTTTAAGTTCTGGGAGGCATACTCCGGCAGAAAACCATTCAGCTCCCGTGAATATTATGTGCTGAGCACCCTCGCTCCTTCACTCGGTTTAAAATATGATGACGAGGAATTGCCCTTTTCTGTTAAACCTGAAAAGAAAGTGCATGTGAGGGATGTTTTGAAATTCTTCCGCACCACCTATGATGGTACCGAAATGGAAATGATAAGGAAACTGAAAGTGCCCGTAAGACGAAGGGATGAAGAAGGTAATATCTATACCGATACAATAGTGAGCCCTGCCGCACACCCCTGGATGTCTGGAGATGAACGTACCCTCCTCAACACCCTTGAAGAAGGTGTTTTAGAAAGACACAGGCCTATTGCAGTACAGTATTGTGCCTATTCATTTATAGTGCAGCTCAGGGACTGGCTTCCTGATGAGATCGGTGGCAGGTTGTGGTTCGGCCTGGATGTACCGCGCTTAAGCCCGAGAATACCAATTTATGCCGGTAATTTGAGTCTTCCCGAAAGTTTCTATGTATGTGGACAGGATCATTTCAGTGCTGAATCTGCACTGTGGGCCTTCCGCAGGGCAAACAGGCTGGCAATGGTCAACTGGGGAGATGCAAAAGAAATTATTGAACCCCTGGTTATGGAATATGAAGACAAAGCTTTTGATGAATTAGAATTTATTGAATCAGAAGCACTGCGCCTCCTTGAGAAGGATAAGGAGAACGCTGAAAAAGGCGAGCCGACTAAGCTGGCCAGGGAATATCTTACACGGTACTCTAATAATTTTGCAAGGGCTGCTGTTGACAGATGGTGGGAACTTGGAGATGAATTATGGGTCAGGTTCAGGTGGAGCTTTTAAATTGGATAATTCATAACAGATAAAATATATGGGACGATGAGTGAAAATGAATTTAAAGTAAATAAGGATCACAGGTGGGTAATCGGTGATTTCCCAAAGGTGGGCATCAGGCCAACCATTGATGGCCGAATGAGGGGTGTGAGGGAATCGCTGGAAGAACAGACAATGAACCTGGCAAAAGCCGCTGCAGACCTGATAAGCACAAATCTCAGATATCCGAACGGGGAAAAAGTTGAGTGTGTGATTGCCGATACAACCATAGGTGGTGTGGCCGAATCGGCACACTGTGCTGAAAAATTTGAAAAAGAAGGCGTGGGCATCAGCCTGACCCTTACACCCTGCTGGTGCTATGGCAGTGAGACAATTGATATGGATCCCTTAAGGCCAAAAGCGATATGGGGCTTCAACGGCACCGAACGCCCGGGGGCAGTATACCTGGCTGCATCATTGGCAGGTCATTCACAAAAGGGGCTGCCAGCCTTCGGCATATACGGACGTCACGTCCAGGATGCAGGTGATAACACTGTCCCGGAAGACGTCCAGGAAAAAATATTCAGGTTCGTTAAGTCCGGGCTGGCAGTAGCTTATATGAAGGGCAAATCATACCTGTCGATGGGTAGCGTTTCAATGGGTATTGCAGGATCTATAGTAAACGAGGATTTCTTCCAGGAATACCTTGGCATGAGGAACGAATATATTGATATGAGTGAATTCAACCGGAGGATCAACGAGGAGATATATGATGAGGAGGAATTTGAAAGAGCCCTGGCATGGACAAAAAAATGGTGTAAGGAAGGCAGGGAAACAAATGAGACCCCCAGGAGCGCTGAAGACAAAGAAAAGGACTGGGAAACGGTGGTTAAAATGGCCCTTATTGCACGCGACCTCATGGTGGGTAACCCGCGACTTAAAGATGCCGGCTTCGGCGAGGAAGCTATGGGCCACAATGCCATCCTCGCAGGCTTCCAGGGACAGAGGCAGTGGACCGACCATATGCCGAACGGTGACTTCATGGAAGCAATACTGTGCTCTTCATTCGATTGGAACGGCATACGTCCTCCCTACCTGCTGGCGACAGAAAACGACAGCCTGAATGGGGTCACCATGCTCCTTGGCTACCTCCTTACCAATACCACCCAGATGTTTTCGGATATAAGAACCTACTGGAGCCCCGAAGCCATTGAAAGGGTCAGCGGGCATAAAACCACCGGGCGTGCAGAGAACGGTGTGATACACCTTATTAATTCAGGTGCATCGGCTCTCGACTTTTCAGGCAGGCAGAAAGAAGGCGGCAAGCCTGTTATCAAACCTTTCTGGGAGATCACTTCTGAAGATGTGGAAGCATGCCTCGAAGCAACAAGCTGGCCTGCGGCAGTGACTGAATATTTCAGGGGCGGTGGTTTTTCATCACAGTTTGACACCCTGGGAGGAATGCCAATAACAATTTCAAGGATAAATATTGTCAAAGGACTGGGGCCCATCCTACAGATGGCCGAGGGATGGACGGTCGAATTGCCTGAAGATGTACATGAGATCCTCTGCGAACGGACAAACCCCACCTGGCCGACAACCTGGTTTGTACCCAGGCTGACAGGCGAAGGTGCATTTACCGATGTGTATTCGGTGATGGCCAACTGGGGCGCTAACCATTGCGCTTCTAGCTATGGCCATATAGGGTCAGATATACTGACACTGGCATCAATGCTGAGGATACCCGTTAATATGCATAATGTGGCACCGGATAAAATATTCCGTCCCTCGGCATGGAACGCCTATGGTATGGAACCCGAAGGTAGCGATTACAGGGCCTGTAAAGTCTACGGGCCATTATATAAATAACCGGTTTGAAGGAGAAAGGCTATGCGCGAAGGAAAAATATCCATCGTCTTCGATTGCGGTGCAACCAATGTCAAGGTGCACGCTATTGACGAAAAAGGTGAGATAATAAAATCAAAATCTTACCCGAATAATACCCGGCCCGATCCCCTTTACCCCGACTACAGGATATGGGATGTGGACGAGATATGGGAAAAGATGTCTAAGGCTTCCCTCGAAGTTACATATGGGCTACAGGCCGAAGATATCATTGGTGTAAGTGTGACAACTTTCGGGGTTGACGGTGCACTGTTCAGCAAAGAAGGTCAAATGCTCTACCCAATGATATCATGGCAGTGTGAGCGTACAACACCGGTAATGCAGGGGATAGATAAATATATTCCTTTAGAGGAACTATACCGTGAATCGGCATTGCTGCCTTTCAATTTCAATACAATAAACAAGCTAATATGGCTCAAAGAAAACAGGCCTGAGCTGGTTGAAAAGGCCCACATGTGGCTGTTCGCTCCATCGATATTCACCTGGATGCTCAGCGGGGAAATGAAGAATGACATCACAATGGCCGGCACTTCCATGCTTACATCAGCATCGGAGAGGGATTTCTCAAGCCTCATCCTTAACAGCATAGGCATTGATCGCAGCCTTCTCGGCCACCTTGCCGAACCCGGCGAAATAATAGGCAATCTAACTGCAGATGCGGCCCGGCTTACCGGACTGCCGCAAGGCATACCGGTGGTTGCCAGCGGCCATGATACCCAGTTTGCGGTCTTCGGTTCCGGAGCCGGCATAAACCAGCCCGTACTGAGCTCGGGAACATGGGAGATACTCATGGTACGCTCGCAAAATTACATGTCGGGTAAAGAACAGCTCGATAATTCTATAAGCACCGAACTGGACCCGATTCCCGGCATATACAATATAGGCAATCAATGGATTGCCTCGGGCATGCTTGAATGGGCAGGGAGGAATATGTTCCCGGATTGTGGTGATGAACTGCATGAGAAAATGATAGCACTGGCAGGGGAAGTGCCGCCGGGAAGCAAGGGCGTAAAGGTGGTCCCCAGGTTCTTTGAAGAAACAGGCGGAAGAGGAGGCGGACAGATAAAAGGGCTGAAAATGGATTCGACACGTGAAGAGATTTACAGGGCAATGCTTGAAGCACTGTCGCTCAGGCTCAGGGAAGGAATGATAGCACTTGAAGAAGCAGGTGGATTTACTACCCGTAATATATTGTGCGTGGGCGGCGGGTCAAAAAACAAATTGTGGAACCAGATCAGGACCGACATCACCGGTGTGCCTGTAACTGTCATTGATAAGAAAGAAACTACGGTGCTGGGAGCTGCCATGTTTATAATGTACGCCGCGGGGCCGGCCGCCAGCCCCGAAGAAGCCAGGGACATGATTCCATTCAAAACGGAAACATTTGAACCGGGAGCCAATAGGAGGATCTATAATGAATTGTTTTCTGATACAGAAAGTTGAGTAACGTTGAGTAGGGTTGAGTGGGGTTGAGTTTCTGAGCTCTGTAATTTCAGTACAATAGCAACTTATTCTCAACTTATTCTCAACTTATTCTCAACTTATTCTCAACTTTATTCAACAGTACAATCCTGATATCAGGTAACTTATAAAGAAAAAGGTACCCGAATGAAACCGGGTACCTATCCTGTATGGCTTATATCCAGGATCATTCCTTATCGAGCTTAAATTCGACAGGAACGTTTAATTTTACTTTTACCGGATGGCCTCGCTGCTTACCGGGTTCCCACGCGGGCATATTTCTGAAAACTTTCATGGCAGCATCATCAAAGCCCGCATAAGTGCTTCTCACGATATGCACATTTTCGATATCCCCCCTAGCATCCACAGTGAATCCCACGGTAACCTTACCCTCTATACCTTTTTGCTTTGCCTTTTCAGGATATTCAAGGTTATCATATATATATGATCTCAATGCAGTTAAGCCTCCAGGGAACTGTGGCATATCCTCAACAACAACAAAAATCACTTCAGTGGTCTCCCTGTCAGCCACAGGCCTATCTTCCTTAGCCTCAGCCTCTTCTTCTTCAACTTTCTCAACCCTTTCAACTTTTTCAACCTTCTCAGCCTCAGCCTCAGCCTCAGCCTTTTCTTCTTCCTCAACTGCTTCAAGGTTTATCTCATATGATTTCCCCTGTAGCTCGATAGGCTCTTCGGTAATCCATGAGGCCTTTAATTCCTGTGTTTCATAACCTACATAGGATATTACCAGGATGTCGTCCTTCTGGCATTCCAGTTCAAAAATACCTTCACTGCCAGCAATTGTTCCATTTGTTGTTCCTTTTACTATGACTGATGTACCGGTTGCCGGTTCACCCGTATCCGCAAAAATAACTTTTCCTTTTACCCTGCCATCCCAGTCCTGTACCTCTGATCCGATTAACACTCCAAGTGCCAGGATAATAACAGGTATTATTAACAAATATTTAATAATACCAATCTTTTTTGTAGTTGTTCTTTTCATCATTTTGAATCTTTTTTTAGTTACTGAATGATTAAACTGGTGCCCCAGCCTGAAATAATTTGTTCCGAGGGAAAAATTCAGGAGCTGGGCCCTGTAATGAGCCGGCTTAATACCCCCTGCCAGCACTTCCCTGTCGGCAAGGTGCTCATGATTTTCTTTAATCATCCTGGAAATAAGCCATGTAAAAGGGTTGAACCATGTAAAAAGAACCGTCAGTTCAACTATTATAAGGTCGATGAAATGCATCTGCTTGATGTGGGCTTTCTCATGCAGTATAACAGGTTCAATATCAGGATCATACCTGTACCTCTCCGGCAGAAATATCCATGAAAAAAGTGTAAAGACATGGTCGCTGTCAGTGAAAACTATATTATTGCTCACATTATTCTTTTCCCGGTTCCTGTACCTGTATCTTAAAATTGTAACCGCATTGCGTATAACAAGAAATACTACACCTGCGACGTAAAGCACCATTATAAGAGATAAGCAGTCAATATGGAATGATGGTGTACTGGCCGGGGTGGCTACAGGCTGTGCTGCCTGAACGTTGACAGAAGCAGCCGGAATAACAATGTTGGCCGTAGATTTAAGTGTAATTAATTCCGGAAACCGCAAAAAAGGAAATACCCAACTTGCGATAATTCCTGCCAAAAGGTAAAATCGCTTTATTATAAGTTTGGTATCATTTCTTAAAAACAGGTATGACAGGGTGATTATACCAATGCCCAGGGATACTTTAAGTAAGTATATTATAATTTCACTCATCATTTTGCTTTTCTTTTTCCAGTTCAGATTCAACTTCTTCTATCAGTCCTTTCAACTCTTTAAGGCTCAGGTCGGATTCCCTGGCAAAAAAAGTTAGCAGGTTTGATGAGGAACCGTCGAAATAATTCTTGGCAATCCGTGAAAGATAACCTTTAAGATATTCTTTTTTTGAGATTAAAGGATAGTAAAGATATGTTGTCCCCACAGCCCTGTGGCCCACAAATCCTTTCTTCTCAAGTATCCTTATAACCGTTGACACTGTCGTGTACGGAGTGTCAGGATCATTAAGATTATTTATTACATCTCTCACTATAGCCTCCTTTAACTGCCACAGTACCAGCATAATTTCTTCTTCGGCCTTCGTAAGTCTTTGTACCATGATTACACTGTTTTGTACAAATATAAAACTAATTTTTAAGTAAAACAACTATTTTTTACGTAGATTCACTAAGTTTCTAGTACGGATCCTCCAAAAATACCAATTTATTACCTGCCCAAAGTACGCATATTACTGATATAAAGCAAGGTACAGGAATAATGGATTAATGCGCGGTTCCCCCTTTGAACCGGAGCGCAGCGGACTGTGTCACCCGTAGATTTATCGGAGGATGAGCTCGACGACCGACAGGGAGTGAACGGGGCCAGGGGGATGTAATTTTGAGTATACAATAATGGAATATTTCACAGGCGCCCAAATTGGGCGCCTCTACTTCTGCCATTCTTAGCCTTAGCCTCAGCCTTAGCCTTAGCCTTCTATTATACATTAATCCTTTTTTTCCCTATTTTTGCATTTTACCGCAACAAATAAACGATATGCAACTCAGCGAACAGGAACGTATCAGGAGGGAATCGCTTGAAGAACTCCGGAAAATGGGAATCGACCCCTACCCTGCCGAAGAATTTAAAACCAACGTTTTGTCTGACGAGGTACTGGCAAATTTCGATGATGAAAAGAAAAACTACCAGGACGTTGTGATGGCAGGCCGAATTATGAGTCGCCGCATCATGGGCAAGGCTTCATTCGCTGAGATACAGGACTCGGCAGGGAGGATACAGATTTATGTTACCAGGGATGACATATGCCCCGGGGAGGATAAGGATTTCTACAATATAGTCTTTAAACGCCACCTTGACATTGGTGATTTCATAGGGGTGAAAGGCTTTGTCTTCCGTACACAGATGGGTGAGATAACCGTCCATGTCAAAGAGCTGAAGATACTGAGCAAGTCGCTTCGTCCACTGCCTGTGGTTAAGGAGAAGGAAGGCAAGGTCTATGATGCTTTCAGTGATCCTGAGATGCGCTACCGTCAGCGCTATCTTGACCTGATCGTCAATCCACGGGTAAAGGAAACATTCAGGAAACGTACCATGGTCATGCAATCGATGCGGGAACTTTTTAATTCAAGAGGCTACCTCGAGGTGGAAACACCCATATTGCAGCCCATACCCGGGGGTGCTGCTGCCAGGCCCTTTGTCACATACCATAACACCCTCGACATCCAACTCTACCTGCGCATAGCCAACGAACTGTACCTGAAAAAACTTATCGTGGGCGGTTATGAAGGAGTGTATGAATTTTCAAAAGACTTCCGGAACGAGGGCATGGACCGCCAGCATAATCCGGAGTTCACCGTCATGGAAATATACGTTGCTTATAAGGACTATAACTGGATGATGGGCTTTGTGGAGGAGATGTTTGAAAAAGTGGCATTGGACCTCCATGGCAAAACACTTATTAAGTATGGGGACAAAGAGATTGAATTTAAAAAGCCTTATCCCAGGATAAGCATGCTGGATGCCATTGAGAAATATTCCGGATTTGATATTACAGGTAGGAGTGAAGATCAATTGAGGGAGGTATGTGACAGGCTGGAAATAGAACATGATCCGAGCATGGGTAAGGGAAAGCTTATTGACCAGATCTTCGGTGAGAAATGTCAGCCGCATTTAATACAACCTACCTTTGTTACCGACTACCCTATTGAAATGTCGCCGCTTGTAAAAAAACACCGCAAGAACCCTGAGCTTACGGAACGCTTTGAACTTATAATCAACGGTGAGGAGATGTGCAATGCCTATTCCGAGCTGAACGATCCCATCGACCAGCTGGAAAGGTTCAAGGAGCAACTAAAGCTATCTGAAAAGGGAGATGATGAAGCAATGTTTATCGATATGGACTTCGTACGCGCCCTTGAATACGGTATGCCCCCCACGTCAGGCCTGGGGGTGGGTATTGACAGGCTCACCATGCTGATGACCGACCAGCCGTCAATACAGGATGTGTTGTTCTTCCCGCAGATGAGGCCGGAGGGCAGGGAGCAGGGAGCAGGGAGCAGGGAGCAGGGGAAGGCGTTCCTGGAAATTGGCGTGCCTGAGGAATGGGTTGAGCCGCTGATGGCGCTTGGATACGATACGGTTGAAAAGCTCAAAGAGGTTGAGAAGCCGGGTAAGCTACACCAGGAGATGATGGGCTACCGGAAGAAAAATAAGCTTGAGATTGATACTGTTACCTTAGAGCAAGTAACAGAGTGGATTAAATAACCAAACTTTCCCCTCCTTTTCGGAAAGGAGGGGTGTCATGCCGCAGGCATGACGGGGTGGTTAGGAATAGGCTGAGGCTAAGGCTTAGGTTTAGGAAAGCCCGGACTCCGTCCGGCGTAGCCAGGACTATGTCCGGAGGAGCCGGAGGGCTTTAAGAATAATATCCCCGGTCCCACCCGGGGATTGGCCCGTGTGCGGGTGTCACACATATGAATCAACCCCTCAACTTTATTTGACTTGCATCCTGCAATCTCGTATCTTGCTGTTTATTAACCCAAAAACTTAAAGATTATGAAAAACCTGTCATTACTTTTCATCATTATTGCGTTTGCCATTACCGCTTGCCAGGAATCTGCTGCACCGGTAGATATTGAATCTGAAAAGGCTACTATAAAAAAAATGTTTGCGGAAAACTGGGTCTTTATCAATAATATCGAATTCGATTCAGTGTCCGTTGATCTGACGGAAGACGTGCTTTCCTGTGGATCTGATCCTTCAGAGTTCTGGAATAAGAAAGAAATCGAAGAAATCTGGAAAAGTTTTACAGAAGAAAATATTCCAGAGATGGAACTCATAGGAGACAGGATTGTTAAAGTGGCTCCTGATGGACAGTCTGCTATTGTTGTTGAGCAGGTGAATCTATCCTATACTCCTGATATTCCATGGCGAACTGTATATTACCTGCTCAAAACAAATGGTAAATGGATGATTTCTTTCATGAGCACGGCCTTAATTCCCAGGAATGAAGATTTAGAAGCAATAAGCAAGTCTGTGGCAGTCGAAGAAGAGCCTGTTGAGGAATAGGAATATTTGGATTGCAGATTGTTGCTTATTAACCACAAAACCTTATGATTATATAAAAAGGACTATTTCAAATCACAGCAAATACATTTATCATTGTCCTCATCACAATTCATGTAACACAATTACTGAGGAACAGGACCCTGATAAACCGGAGAATAATCTTAAGAGTGTTACATTTATCAGGGATACCGTTGGATATAACCCGGCTATGATCCGGGAGATGTTAAATATGTATAATTCAGCTATAGCCGAAATGGGTTATCCGAATGCAGGATATAAATATTGGATAATTACGAAAGACACCTGTGAATTTCAATATATGTTTGAAGGGTTTTTGCCGGATCAGGAAACATACACCAAAATCCATGGACAGGAACTTTTTAAAGATGCCCGGGAAAACAGGGAAACCAATCTGGATGGACTTGCACCTGTCTCTTACTACAGGTTTAAAGAAACAAAATAGGCCCGACCTGCCCGGACTCAGCCCGGAGCAGGTGGCGGAGTGGATCAAATGGGCCAAGGCTGAGGCTAAGGATCCCCCTTTCAAGGGGGTTAGGGGGATGTTTAAAAGGTCCTGAATGATGAATGTCGAAGGATATCCCGGTTAAACAATTTAACGATTCAACGATTTAACCCAAGGTTCCTGAGTAAGCAACGAGCGAAGCGAGTTGCGCATCGAAGGACTAAACCCCTAAACCCCTCAACTAAAAAGTTTTTTGCCATTCCCAATCGCTTCATTTATATTTATATATCCAAACCAGACCAATATGCCTGAAAAACCTGACAATCAATCCAGTTTCTGGCAGGAGCTGAAAAGAAGGAAAGTAGTACGTGTAATTACAGTTTACGCAGCTGCTGCATTTGTAATACTTGAACTGGTTGATATTGTATCGCCAGCATTAGGACTGCCATCTTGGACATTATCGTTTGTGATAGTTTTATTATGCATAGGTTTTATAATTTCAGTTATCCTTTCCTGGGTTTTTGATATTACACCTGACGGGATTCAAAAAACAAAACCAATTAAAGAAGTTAAGGCATCAGAAAGTCAACCTAATTCTAATTATTGGAAGATTATTTCATATGTAAGTATTGCCATAGTCATAAGTTTGGTGTTTCTAAATATTTTTTATGACAGGAATAAAGGTGAAGATCTTTCAGAACTTGAAAGATCAATTGCTGTGCTCCCTTTTGATAATATGAGCCTAGGTGAAAAATATAGTCATATGGGCGATGCAATTACGGATGAAATTATTCTGGAATTGCAAAAGATCCATGAATTTGACCGGGTCCTTTCGAGAACCTCAACCATGCAGTATAAAAATAATCGGCCAACTATTCCTGAGATTGCCAGTAAATTGGAAGTCAACTATGTCATTGAAGGAAGTATTCAGCGACATAATGACGAAGTTAATATACGTGTCCAGGTCATAAGGGCAAAACAGGAAGATCATATATGGGCAGATAAATTTGAAGGTAAATGGAAAGACATTTTCTCCTTGCAGGATGAGATTGCTTTTAAGGTTGCCCAGGAATTGAAAACCACACTATCACCTGTAGAAGTTAAGCAGATTGAAGAAACACCCACACAAGATACCGAAGCCTATAATCTATATTTGAGAGGACGATATTTTTGGAATCAGAGGACTGAAGAAGGATTATTAAAGGCAATTAATTATTTTAACCAAGCAGTCCAGATTGATAACAATTATGCTCTGGCACATATTGGCTTAGCTGATTCTTATTCAATGTTGGGCTTATATACAATTCCTCCAAATCCCACATATCTTATTCAGGCAGAGAAAGCAGCATTAGAAGCTTTGAAGATAGATAACTCTCTTGCAGAAGCTCATACTTCAATCGGGTGGGTTTATTTTAATGTCTGGAAAATGAGAGAAGCAGAAGAAGAATTTATTAATGCTATTAAACTTAACCCTAGATATGCAACGGCTCATCACTGGTATTCAATGTTATTACTGTGCCAGGGACGCTACGATCAGGCTATTGAAGAAATTTTAATAGCTCAAGATCTTGAACCTTTATCATTAGTAATTGGTAGAAATGTAGGGTATGCATATCTATGTGTAAGACAATATGATAAAGCAATTATAGCTCTTAATAAAATTGCTGAGATTGATCCGGATTTTCCAGATTTACAATTATACCTGGCCCAGGCTTATTTAAATAAAGGGATGTTTGAAGAAGCACAATCAGCTATTAGGAAAAGTAGTGAGAGGTATAAACCGTGGAAAGGAATAATTTATGCCGAAATGGGATATCTGGATGAAGCCAATCAAATCCTTCAGGAAGTTATATCATCTTCAGAAGTTGAAAAGTTTACCACCAATTTCATAGCTCTATTATATTTCGTTCTGGGTTATGAAGAAGAGGGTTTCAGCTACCTGGAGAAGGCTTATGAGGAACATATTATCTACTTGACATGGATTAATACTTATCCAGAAATGGATCCATTCAGATCTGATCCAAGATTCATTGATCTTTTGAAAAGAATGAATTTAATTGTTGAATGAACAATAAACTGTAGCCCGTCATAAGCCTATCCCCTAAATATCACTTATCAAACCAACTCCCTACAATCTATCTTGATTCTACACAATGTTACATTTTCCCCGCAGATGCGGCCGGAGGCCGGGCAGGGAGCCCGCCTTCGGCAAGCCTACGGCGGACAATGCAGGGGGCAGGGAGCAGGGGAAGGCCTTCCTGGAGATTGGTGTACCGGAGGAATGGATTGAGCCGTTAATCGCTTTAGGTTACGATTCAGTTGAAAAACTCAAAGAAGTTGAGAAGCCCGGCAAGCTACACCAGGAGATGATGGGCTACCGGAAGAAGAATAAGCTTGATCTTCCTGGTCTTAGCCCGGAGGCAGTAGCGGAATGGTTACAGTGACTGACTCACCCTTCGAAGGGGGTAGGGGGAGGTTTTAAATGATTTGATATAAGATTGAAAACTAACGATGTAAGATTTCAGATTTATCCCGATTCAACGACTTAACGATTAAACAGTTCAACAAACCCATAAACATCTCAACTCCTTCTATGTTGAAAAACCTATGTTGCCGGTTTGCCACCCATGATAACACAATATTGACGACGTTTTTTCAACAGGTGTATATTTATCTTTATATGTATAGTATAATATATTTTTAAAAGCTGATCTTCAATCATATGGCTCTTATTCATAGTTCTTAACCAGTGCCTGTAGTTGGAGAAGGCCTGTACCACTTCCTCGGTAATATCAGACATACTGTAAATTTTAAGGTTCGCTTTCGGCAACTCTTCTTTATAGGTATTTAAGGTCCAGTGATTCAGCAACATTCTGCTTTTCCATTTTCTTGGAAGGTAACTCCTCCTGTGGGGTGTAGATAAGACATCTGCAATAAGATAGATCCCCCCGGGTTTTAGCACTCTTTCTATCTCCCTGATAAAAGACGGCTTATCAGGATAATGAAAGGCACTCTCTATATTTATTACATAATCCATTGAATTACTTTCAATTGTCTTTAAGTCTTGGGCGTCGTCAACAAGGAAGTTAATATTTTCATAACCCTGCTTTCTGCCTTCAAGCCTTGCAATTTCAATATTTGAAGCATTAAGATCGATAGCTGTAAATGATGCCGGAGCAAATTTCCTGTAAATATAATTGGCCTGGATCCCATTCCCACATCCTATCTCAAGCAGATTTTTACCCTTGACAGGAGGCAGTTTTGACATACAGTAATCTGTCAGATTTTTCTGTGCATCGAAAAAACTTTCACCATCCTTAATATGGTAGGGATAATGAAGCATTGTATATTCTTTATTCAGCCTTGCTAGGGCTACATTCATTGAATTGTAGTAATCATTACTCGATATTCCGGACCTTATATGTGAAAATAACCTTGCTAATAAACCCATATCATTTACTTCTTAAATCCGAATTAAACACTGAACCGGCTGATGAACCTGCTGATTAAAAAGTGTTATCAGGTGCTAAGGTATTAATTTATCAGGAATCGGTTACATAGTTATTTCAATTCAATAGAAACCAGGTTAAAACACTAAAGATTGCCTTACGGCGAGCTCGAATCTTCGATTCGAGGATCCCAAAAAAAGTTTTTTTGCCTTTCCCAATCGCTTCATCTATATTTATATATCCAAACCAGACCGCAATGCCTGAAAAAACAGATAAACCACTCAATTTCTGGCAGGAAATGAAACGCAGGAAAGTAGTTCGGGCATTAATAACTTATGCTGCAGCTGCATATGTAATACTTGAACTGACCTCAATTGTTACTGATCCTCTGGGCTTACCCGGATGGACACTTAAGCTGGTTATTATACTGCTTTCCGCAGGTTTCGTTATAACAGCCTTGCTTTCATGGGTTTATGATATTTACCCTGACGGGATAAAGAAAACGGATAAGATAAAAAAGAGTGATAAAAATGAAAAACATCATATCTCAAAACAAAAGTTGTCGCTAAGCAATGTTGTTATAACCATTCTAATGGTTGCTGTTGTCTTTCTTGCGTATCCAAAGATATTTAACGGGGATAAACTAAGTAGATTAAGGGATAAGAACGGTAATATAACTTTAGCTGTAATGCCATTTATTAATCGCTCAAATGATTCATCATTAAATATGTTCGAAATTGGTTTGCAGGACATGCTGATTACAGACCTCACAAATTCTGAGGATCTGACAGTAAATCAAATAGAGACAATGAATGAACTATTTAGTGCCAAAAATAAAAACTACAGTTCTATTACTACTCCACTTGCACGAGATTACGCCAATTCTTTAGAAGCCAGGGTATTTACTCAGGGCAGCATCCATGCTACCAGAAATAATATACAGGTAACCCTGAGACTGATCAATACCAGGACAGGCAAGATACTGACCTCATTCCAGGCACATGGCAAGGATATTGAAGACATCTGGAATATTGAGGACTCACTCTATATCTCAATTCATAATTTCCTCTCAATAAAGTCATTTGAGGGCAATCTGGAGTCATATTCCTTTGCTCCCTTAACTACAAAAAATGCTGAGGCTTTCAGGCTTTATGTTGAGGCTCTGCAAAATGCCACTAATTTAAACTGGAAAGCTTCCTTAGAGAAATCCAGTGAGGCAATTAAAATTGATTCTGGTTTTGCCGGAGCATATATTCTCCAGGCAGGTGCATTGCGTGCCTTTGGAGAATACGATAAGTCAGATGAGGTAATAGAAATGGGGTACAGGCTAATTGATAAACTGCCATTGAAAGACCAGCTAAACATGAAAGCTGTGTGGTATATTCATCAAAAACAACCGTTAAAATCCATAGAGGCATTCACCCAAATGCTGGAGCTTGATCCCCAGGGCAAATGGATTTATTGGAACATTGGTAATCTATACCTGCAATTAAAAAAATATCGCGAAGCCCTGGATCCTTTAAAAGAATATATCAGGTTAGATAGGAAGAGAGGTGTTTCAGGGAAATGGGTAGCCCCATATTTTAATCTGGCTGAAGCATATCATGAACTTGGTAAGCACAGACAAGAAAAAAAAATATACAGGAAAATACTAGAAATTGTACCTGAAAAAAATGATGTCTATAAAAAGTGGGCTATCTGCGATTATTCCAGGAATGATACTGTTGAGGCAAAGGAAAAGATGGATATGTATATCTCATTTCTGAAGAAAAACGGGAGAACCGAAGCTAGTACAAGGATTCAAACCGGCTTGATATACAAAGAATCAGGAAAATATAACAAGGCAATCAAAGAATTCAGGAAATTACTAAAAGAAGCACCTCATCAGGACATAGTTAAGATGAATATTGGTCAAATTCTAATAGAAAATGAAATTGACTTACAGGAGGGAATATCTTATATAGATCAGCTTTTGGAATCGTATCCTGAAAACAGTGACTTACTATATCTCAAAGCTCTTGGCTTGTACAAGCAGGGTGAATATAATGATGCTTATGACCTTGTTAAATATTCCTGGGAAATAAGACACAATTATTATCACGACCATTACTTATTGCTAAAGGAAATAGAGTCCCTTTCTGCGAGAAATTAATCTTTAAGATAATGTTGAAAAACGGTCTGCTCCTTTTATGTTTCCTTGCATCTCTGCCATTAACTCTTACCGGCTAGGAAAAGAAAATCAGGTTCTTTCAGAAATCAGAGAGACTTAACCTTGATGTTATGCCTTGCCTTGGTATCGGGTATGTGTTTTAGCTATATAATCCATTTTACTTAAAACCTTCCTATCATTACTATCGTTTTGCCTTCACTCATCTTAAGGTGCTTCATGATGTTGTAGTTTCCACGTAGCACTTCATTAACATCAGACTCATCAGTTTGTCCAAGCTTCCCGACTTCTGTTGAAATTGCAGGTTTTCCCCTGAGTAAGGCAGTGTTACTTACATATATTGAATTCTGGAGATCCTTTGTTCTGCCCGTTTCATGTACTATTACCTTAAGATTGAAATTAACTGCAAGACCCTTTGTCTTCTTATCCAGCTCCGGCTTACCTGCCTCGGTAAAGTATAAGTATCTCATAAGATCTTCATTTCCATCGCCACAATGATTATCGATCAGGTAATCGCACTGATCGATCACCTCTTTTGTTATCTGCCAGGCAATTCTCTCCGAACTTGTTCCATTGATTGATTTAAGAATCTACATTAACGGTTTAAGATTTGATCCCGGTTCAATCCCGAATCTTCGATTCGAGGATCCTCGAAAAGCAAAGCTTTTCGGGACAATTTGACGATTCAACGATTTAACCCAAGGTTCCTGAGTAAGCAACGAGCGAAGCGAGTTGCGCATCGAAGGACTAAACCCCTAAACTGCTCAACCCCTAAACCATAAGGTTTTTTTGCCATTCCCAGTTACTTGATCTATATTTATATATCCAAACCAGATCATTATGTCTAAGAAATCCAAGAATCCTTTCAAATTCTGGAAAGACTTAAAGCGAAGAAAGGTAATCCAGGTTCTTGCAATTTATGCAGGTGCGGCTATTGTACTCATTGGACTTTCGGACGACGTGGCAGGCCCTTTCAACCTCCCTGAGTGGGTCCAGCGCCTGGTCATCATACTTGTTATTATTGGATTTCCTGTAACAGCTATTCTCTCCTGGTTATTTGACCTCACCCCCGAAGGATTTAAAAAGACCCAACCCCATGAAACAGCAGGATCAGGTGAAAATGAAAACCGGAAAACAGTACCAAGGATAAAATATAACAACTCGGTAGCAGTTCTTCCGTTCGAGGATATGAGCCCGGAGAAAGACCAGGAATTTTTTTGTGAGGGGATTGCTGAAGAGATCATAAATTCGCTGACACAGGTGAAACGTCTTAAGGTCATTGCACGGACATCCGCTTTCGCCTTTAAGGGCAAACAAATGGATATTCGGGAAATAGGTAACGCTCTGGATGTCGCAAATGTACTGGAAGGAAGTATACGAAAAGATGGATACAAAATTCGCATCACTGCCCAGCTCATCAGGGTTGAAGATGGCTACCACCTCTGGTCAGAGACATATAACAGGGAACTAAAGGATATTTTCAACATTCAGGAGGAAATATCCCTGGCGATAGTGGAAAAGCTAAAAATGAATATACTGGGAGAGGCGATAGGTGGTATCCTGAAGCGTTACACGGAAAACACGGTAGCGTATATGTACTACCTCAAAGGCTTGAATTACTACCAGATGATGACTCCCGAAGGAAACCAGAAAGCACAGGAAAACTACCGGAAAGCCATCGAAGAAGATCCGGAATATGCTCTTGTTTACGCTATATTGGGTAATAATTACCTGCATGCATGTTTGAGTGGTTTTGTATCACCCGATGAGGCGGTAAAGTATGCCAGAGAATACACAATAAAAGCACTTAAAATTGATAAGACCGTTCCCGTAGCTAATTCCACCCTTGGTATGATCAAGTCATGTTATGACAGGAATCTGGAAGCTTCAGAAGAGTTTTTAAAAAAATCAGTAAGGTTAAATCCCAACACTGCATGGGACCGCTGGTTCTATTCCTTGTATTTAAGATTTATTGGCCGAATAGATGAAGCTATTGCAGAATCACTTTACGCCCTTGAAAATGATCCTTTTAATATTTACATCCGTTCATATATTGGACTATATTATCTTCTGGCAGGAAATACAGATGAATGCATTAAGTGGCAGAAATCCGTCATTGATTTATATCCCAATGGTTTTATGGCATTCCAGCATCTTGGTGAAGCTTTTGAGGTAAAAGGCATGCTGGAAGAGGCTATTGAATCGTATGAGAAAGCTGTCACCCTGTCGAGTGGGAGTCCCGTAGCGGAAACTAAACTTGCCTGCACTCTGCACAAAGCAGGAAGAACAGATGAAGCCCGCAAGAAAATCGAAAAGGTGGAGAACATGAAAAAAGGGGTCACCTTCTATATTCCTTCCGCCCCACTGATACTATATTATCTGCTTACTAAGGATCTTGACCATGCCTTATACTGGCTGAAAAAAGCTTGTGACGAACACGACTTTAATCTACCCTTCCTGATGAGAACCCCTTTAGCCGAATACCGTATGCCTGATGACCCGAGATTTAATACTTTGCTTGAGGAAACAGGGCTTGATAAATATATGTTGTAATTAGATAAGAAAATGTTATTAATTTCTAGTACCGAATTAAAGTATTAATATAAGAATCCAGATTGCCTTACGCCGAGCTCGAATCTTCGATTCGAGGATCCCAAAAAAAGTTTTTTTGCCTTTCCCAATCGCTTGATCTATATTTATATATCCAAACCAGACCGCAATGCCTAAAAAAACAGATAAACCACTCAATTTCTGGCAGGAAATGAAACGCAGGAAAGTTGTTCGTGTAATTATAGGCTACTTAGCCTCTTCATATGTTCTGCTTGAATTAATCTCTATTATTTCAGAACCCTTCAGGCTTCCGGAATGGACTCTGAGGTTTGTATTTATACTACTTTGTATAGGATTTGTAATAACAGTAGTTATATCATGGATATATGATCTTACTCCCCAGGGGATAAAGAAGACTGAATCCTCCAAATCATTGAAAGAAAAAGCACAACCTGAACCGAAAAAACGAAAGATAAAAGCAAACGATATCATTATTGGAGTACTTCTGGTGGCTGTTATAATATTAGCATATCCCAAGATATTCAATAAGAATAACTTCAGGGATGTAAGAGATGAAGAGGGAAAGATTTCGGTTGCAGTATTTCCTTTCCTCAATTTAACCAATGATACCATCTGGAATGTCTGGCAGGAAGGAATACCTTACAACCTTATTAATTCTCTTTCAAATGCAAGGGAATTAGATGTTCCAACCTTTCAGACTATGTATGATATGATCTATACTAAAAATCAAACTAATTATGCCTCTCTTACTTCATCTTTAGCAGGAGATCTATCTCAAAAGCTCGATGCATCAGTATATATAACGGGTAGTATTGTGAAATCAGGAGATAAATTTAGAATAAATGCACAATTAGTAAAGACCAAATCGGGAAAAATTTATCAAAACTTTCAAGTAGAAGGAAACTCAGAATCTGATATCCTGGATGTAACAGATTCGTTATCCCAATTAATAAGGAATTTTCTTCAAATTGAAGTAATGGCAAGAAACAATGAATTTAAGTCACTCATAAGGACTAAAAACCCTTATGCCTACCGATATTTAATGATTGGAATGAAACAATTTCTGGCAAGAGACTGGAAATCAGCAATAGAGTCATTCACAAAAGTATCAGAAATAGATTCAAATATGATAATACAGTATGCTAATCTTATAGCAGCATATAACAATTCGGGACAATATGAAAAAGGAAGACAGGTTTTCAACAAGCTGTACGAACATATCGATGATAAAGACTTATCTGATGTAGACCGATTAATAATAAAAGTACGTAAGGCTCATATTGATAAGAATCAAACTGAACGGATCAAATATTCTATATTACTTACAGAACATGATCCCAAATTAAGAGCTAACTGGTATAATCTGGGATGGTCATATTATAATTATAGGCAGTACGAAAAAGCTATTTCTGCATTTGAGAAAGTTCTTGAGTTGAACAGACAATTCGGGAAACCTTACGAATGGATTCCAACCTATACTTTTCTGGGCCGTTCTTACCATAAAGTTGGTAACCATGAAAGAGAAAAAGAAATTTATGAGATTGGCCTTGAAATAGACTCAGAAGCCCATGATATAATTTCCCTCCAAGCCATTTGTGCTCTTTCGCTTGGCGATACAACTGAGGCCAGCGGATATTTGACAAGGTATTGTAATTTAATGAAAGAAAAAGGTCGTGCTGACCATGAAATACTAAATCGTCTTGGTAATATCTACTGGAATGCAGATATTAGTGAAAAAGCGGAGCACTATTATAGAGAGGCGTTAGAACTTGAGCCTGATAATAATATCTATAAGAGCAATCTTGCCAGATTACTTATAGAAGAAGATATTAATATTGTTATAGGTTTAGAGCTAGTAAATCAACTACTGCTATTAAGACCCGATTACTATGCATACCAGTATACAAAAGCAATAGGTCTTTACAAGACAGGTAGATTGAAGGAGGCACTAAGTTTATTTGAAGATTCCTGGGATCGGAGACCATCTTATTACCATGAACATTATTTACTTATCCAGGAAGTCAAACAAGCCCTTGCCAAGCAAAATAATGATTAGTGAAACCAATCTCCGCTAAGCCTTCAGGAAACAAAATGAATAACATTTAACTAGAAAAGGGTCCCGTGTTTGTCCCAACCCAAATCCCCAAATCATTCACTCCCTGAATGAGATTTTCCCATTCTTCCTGCAGATGCCGCCGGAGGCCAGTCGGCAGTCGGCAGTCGACAGTCCGCAAAAGTTCATGAAAATTGGCGTACCGGAGGAATGGGTGGAACCGTTAATGGCTTTAGGTTATGATACTGGAGAGAAGCTTAAGGAAGTGGAAAAGCCAGGGAAGCTGGCCAATGACCTGAACGGGTATAAAAAGAAGAACAAGTTGGATCTTCCGGGACTGAGCCCGGAGCAGGTGGCGGAATGGCTTGATTAACCAACTTTCCCCTCCTTTTCTGAAAGGAGGGGTGTCATGCCGCAGGCATGACGGGGTGGTTAGGAATAGGCTTCCTCCTTCGCCCTTCGGGCTATGAAGGACAGTGAAGGCTCCCTCCTTCGCCAAGGCTATGGAGGGCGGAGAAGGCTGGGGCTAAGGAAAGCCCGGACTCCGTCCGGCGTAGCCAGGACTATGTCCGGCGGAGCCGGAGGGCTTTAAGAATAATAGCCCCGGTAACACCCGGGGATTGGCCTGTGGGCGGGTGTCACACATATGAATCAACCACTCAACCTTTCTTGACTTGAATCCTGCAATCTCGTATCTTGCTGTTTACTAACCAAAAAATCATAGAACCATGAAAAAATTCTTAATACCTCTTATTATTTTAGCAGTTTCTATTCCCAGCTGCAACCAGGTAACTGATATGGATCAGGAAGATTCAGCCATGCAAGAACAGATTGATCTGTCTGCAAAAAACAAGGATATTTCAACCACCTATCACGAATTAAAAGCTGAAAATGTAGATAGTATTCTCGATGAAGATTTTATCGGCAGAGGCGAAGATGGTCACACCTGGGATCGAGAAAGTCATAGGGCATTTCTATCTAATGAAAGCTTCAAAGAAGATTCAATAACAAGGCAATTCGGAGAGGGAGAATTTGTTGGCACAATGTTTTTACGAACAATGGATTACGAGGGAGAAAGGATCACTGTTCCCGGGATGCAAATAAAAAGATTTAAGGATGGAAAAATAGTAGAGCTCTGGGAGTACTGGGATTATGATGATGATGAAGATCAGGAAGAGGAATAAGGCTGACTTGCCTGTCCCTGGCACTGTGCAGGAATCCTGCAAAGTTATCACCACAAGAATTTGAAAAAAGTAAAATACTTAGAAAATATTCCTGACTGATAATCAAATAAGAGGCCTTTTGCATCTTCAATCACCAAAGGTCACATCAGCCCGCCCAGTGCAACGGTAATGGCTTCACCGTTTATACCACTCGACTCTTCTGAGGCAAGGAATGCAATTAGCTCGGCAACCTCTTCAGGTGTAACCACCCTGCCTGCAGGATAGAGCGAAGCTCTTTCCTCCCATACCCGGTCAACAGATATACCACGCTGTTCTGCCTCAGACTTTGCAGAAGCATCAGCCATGGGTGTTTTAACCCAACCCGGGAGTACTGCATTTGATGTCACACCAAAAGCCCCGGCATCACGGGCAACAGATCGCATTAGTCCGAGCAGACCATGCTTTGAGCTGTTATAGGCACTGCCGGCATACTCTGCTACCTGCCCGGCTGTGGAACTGGTATAAACCAGCCTTCCATAACCCCGGCCTACCATATCCTTCAAAACTGCCCGGGTCAGCAGGTAGGGACCATCCAGATTAATCCGCATCGTTTCACGCCAGACATCCTCTTCCTGCTCCCAGATAACCTTTTCATGCGCTGATCCTATACCATGATTGCAGACCAGTATCTCTACCGGGCCCAGGCGTTCATATGTCTGATTTACTGCATGATTACAACCCTCCGGCGTGCCAAGGTCGGCAACACAATAGTCAAGCCCCAGGATCTGTAATTCATTTTCACTACGGGCAACAGCCATTACCTTTGCGCCCCTCGAAGACAAGAGCTTAGCTGTTACACGACCAATTCCGCGCCCTGCCCCGGTCACCAGTGTTACTCTTCCTTCTACTCCAGCCATAATAATCTAAATATGTTTCTTTTTAAAATCCTTAACTAATTTAGATGAATTTCATTGATTAACCACATATTTAAAGAATATCCCTTATTCCAGGTATGAAATTAAGGGATCATTCAAACACCCAGGAAAGTGCAGTCCTGTTACTCAGTGCAAAAAATTATCATATAACATGTGAGACTGAGAGGTTTGGGTAAAATTGCCAAATAGCTTATATTCGTTAATTAATGATAAATTACCAACCAAAAAGCTTAATCATATGAACAGGAGAAGAGTAAAGAAAATAGGTGTGCTGCAGACATCTCTGGTAGCTGCTATAGTATTATTGCTTGTATCGCTGATCTTTGTTATCCCATTTGGCCTGGTTATGGCACTTGTCTCAAGCTTTGATTCATCCTCATTTGTGATATGGAGCATCCCCATAATTTTTGTAGCCCCTATCTTCTATGGTGCTTTCGGCTTCATCTCAACTGCCATTGTATGCCTCGTTTATAACCTGGTCGCAAAATGGACCGGTGGTATCGAAATCGAAATCGAACTGGCAGGGGATAAATAATTCCCTGATATGTACATACAAAGGCAAATTGCCTTTAAAACAGGTCTTCATAATAAGTTCTACATATGAAAATAACTCAGGCTTTAACAGGAATAATTGTGTTTACAATCATCCTGCTTTCATCGTGTAACATAAAGGATAATAAAAAGCAGAATTCTGCCGATATCGTCATATACGGAGGGACATCAGCTGGTATAAGTGCAGCTATTCAGAGTGCAAGGCTTGGCAGGTCGGTAATACTGATTGAACCGGGTAAGCGCCTCGGGGGCCTTACCACCGGCGGCCTTGGCCAGACTGATATCGGTAATAAGCAGGTCATCGGGGGTATTGCCCGTGAATTCTACAGGAATATTAAAAAGCATTACGATAATCCTGCAAACTGGGTATGGCAGTCAAGATCCGAATATAAGGACGGGGGACAAACGCGTACCGGCGAAGATGAAGATGCCATGTGGACATTCGAGCCCTCGGCCGCCCTGGAAGTATACCATGATATGATCCGGGATCACGATATTACACTGGTATATGAACAGAGGCTTAACAGGGAGACGGGTGTTTCGAAAGCTGACAATGCCATTAACTCCATATCTATGGAATCGGGTGAGATCTACCACGGAAAGGTTTTTATCGATGCTACTTATGAAGGCGACCTGATGGCTGCTGCAGAAATATCCTACACAGTGGGGAGGGAATCAAATCTTCAATATGGAGAAACTTTAAACGGTGTGCAAACAAGCGAGTTTGGTCAAACATTAAAGGGTACAGTTTCATACAACAGTGTCCACCATAATTTTATAGATGGTGTTGATCCATATATCATAAAAGGTGATCCTTCGAGCGGACTTCTGCCATTTATCAATGAAGGCGGCCCCGGGACAGAAGGTCAGGGTGACAGGTGTATACAGGCATATTGCTTTCGCATGACCCTGACAGATCATCCCGAAAACAGGATACCATTCCGGAAACCGGACAATTACAATGAGCTGGACTATGAGCTGTTGTTCCGCAATTATGAAGCAGCTGACGGTCCCATTGAAGAAATGTATTCCTATGGAGATCCCCTGGTCCCATGGATCAATTCTGCCATGCCCAATCGCAAGACAGATACTAACAACCAGAAAGGATTTTCAACCGATTTTATAGGACAAAACTGGGATTACCCTGAAGCTTCATATGAAGAACGGGAAAAGATTGTGGTACGGCACCGTCGTTATCAGCAGGGATTGATGTGGACCCTGGCCTACCATCCGCGTATTCCCGCGAAAGTACGGGACAAGGTCTCGCAATGGGGAACATGTAAAGATGAATATGAACGCGACGATGGCTGGCAGCAACAATTGTACATAAGAGAAGCAAGAAGGATGGTAAGTGATTATGTAATGACCCAGAAAAACTGCGAAAGGATTGAAATTGTGGATGACCCAGTTGGTATGGCGGCATATGGTATGGATTCCCATCATGTAAAACGTTACGTAAACTCAAAGAGATTTGTGTCGAATGAGGGAAACGTTGAAGCTCCTGTGCAGACACCTTTCCCGATAAGTTATCGTTCCATAGTGCCAGTAAAGAAAGAATGCAGTAATCTAGTTGTGCCTGTATGCCTCAGTGCCTCGCATATAGCATTTGGATCTATACGCATGGAACCCGTATTTATGATTCTTGGTCAGAGTTCAGCCTTGATAGCCTGCCTTGCCATAGAAGAAGATAAGGCTGTGCAGGATCTGGCATATGGGGATTTAAGGAAACAACTGATCAAACAAAAACAAATACTTGAATAGGGAAGCCTAAATTGGCTGTCATAAACCAGACAGGACATAAGAAGTGAATGCACTGGATCTTATGACAGTGCAAAAATCATTTTGAAAATCAGGCCTCTGAAGCATTTGTCACATAGGTCCTGCTTAATTTAATTAGCAGTAGTGGCAGAAAAACAAAATTCAGTATTACAATTGATATGACCAGTAAAGTACCAGACCCAGGCCAGTGTAATAGCTTAAGATAGGCAGCAATCAGAAAAAATGCTGACGATAGATATGCTCCCAGGTATAACAGTTTCTTTTGCCAGTCCTTCAGAGTTTTTGAATGTCCCGATTTCCTGTATAAGGCCAGAAAGATAAGAGGCAAGAAAAAGAAACTAATAATTAATACTCCAACTCCCAGCAGGATGCCCGCGTATGGCCAGTGAAAGGCCTTGAATGCCACCCCGGTAAGAAGTATAATTATACCAATAAATCCAAATACATACATAGACTTTCTTGATATGAATTTTGACAGGGTCACCCTGTATATATACATAAAAAACACAGGGGTGAAAACAAAGGTAAAAAGAGAACATGCAATAATCAAAAGGATACCCGCCCCGGGCCAGTGCAAGGCCTTGAACATAAAGCTGCTGGTCATGATGACCAGGGCTAAATAACTTAAAATAAACAGAATTGATTTCATGCTTTTTTGCTTTTTAGGGGTAATTAACCATATATCTTTCTTATGATCCTTTTTAATCCCATCAGGGAATACAGCCACTAATGCGTTGCTCCTTGCCTCTTCATAACTGAGTCCTTTTTCCATATCGTCTTCGATAAGACAGCAAATGTGATCAGTCAGATCCTCTTTCAATTCCCTGGATTTAATACTGCTTCCGGAAATCATTTCAGCTATTTCATTTATTTGTTGTTTGCTAAGCTTCTTCATGGTCTGATTAATTCAATGTATTACGAGAGGATTCTTTCAATTGTCCTGGTAAAGTCGAGCGTTTCAGCAATCTTTTCTTTCATTACACTGATCCCTTTTTCAGTGAGGGTATAATATCTTCTCACCCTTTTACCAATGTTTATGGTTTCAGTTTCCACCAGGTTTTCTTCCTTTAACCTGTGAAGTGCAGGATACAAGGACCCTTCCCTTAGCTGTATCTTATTCTCTGTCAGCTCAATCACCTTCCTGGTTATCTGATAGCCATACATTCGGTCATGCTCAGCCAATAGCTTTAATATTATAACTGAGATGGTTCCTTTAAGCAATTCTTTTGAATACATAGAACAAAGATACATAGATTCATGATGTATGCAAATTTTTCCCGGTAAAAATCCCAGATGGTGATAAAAAAATATCGAAATAAAGGCGAATGATGCACTTTCAAGCTGGCCAGGGTTAAGCCTGGCAACAACATCGATTTATATGGCTAACTCAGCGAACTATGCACCGGGCATCGGCATCAGGGTCAGTTTCTAAAGGAAGCTGAGGCTAAGGAAAGCCCGGACTTTGTCCGGCGTGGCATGGAATATGTTCGGCGGAGCAGGAGGGCTTTAAGAATAATAGCCCCGGTAACACCCGGGGATTGGCCTGTGGGCGGGTGTCACACATATGAATCAACCACTCAACTTTTCTTGACTTGAATCCTGCAATCTCGTATCTTGCTGTTTACTAACCACAAAACCAACCGTTATGAAGAAAGCAGCTTCTTTCTTAATACTATTCATTGTACCAATAATATGCTTCAGTCAAAAAGATATTTTTGATACGCTAGCAATAAAACAAAACTGGCCAGAATTCGCTATTGGATCAGTTATTGAGAAGAATCTGGAATCTAAATACATCCAGGAAACCTATGATATCTATATTTACCTTCCACCATCTTATTACCATACTGATAAAACGTATCCCCTTTTAGTTTTGACAGATGCATTTCATGCATTTGGCATTGCAGAGAATTGCTCTAACCTGATGCTCAGTTCAGGGGAAATACCTGAGATTATTATTGTAGGTATTGGTTTTAAAGAATACAATACAATTGAATTCGTACGAAAAAGAATGAGAGATTTGGCATATGCAGGAACGGAAAGATATAAGCAATATAGTCAGGTTGAGAGTTTCTACAGATTTGTCTCTGACGAACTTATGCCTATGATCGAAGAAGAATATAGAATTGATGAATCTAATAAAACATTTAACGGATTTTCAGCTGGAGCAAATTTTGGTATATACCTACTAATAAAGCACCCTGATCTTTTTAAAAATTACATACTGGGCAGCCCAGGATTCTGGTGGGATAATAGAAGTCTTCTCCAAATGTCACAAAATAGCTTACCTACCTGGTCTCCAAAAAATGAAACAAGAATATATACATTCGTTGGTGAATTCGACATGAGTAACGATTGGAAAAACTTCAAGAGCATTCTGCAGAAGAATGGTAGCGATAAACTAGAGGTGAAATATCAATTATACAAAGGAGCGTCTCACACAAATGTATTCCCTCAGGCTTTTCCAAATGCTCTTCTGTATATTTACAACAATCCTAAGGATTAAGACCTCATAAATTTGGGTAGTAGACTAGCCTATCATTTAGGTTGTAATTCTATTATTTCTGCTTTTATTCAATTGGCAGTTTTTATCTATTTCAACTCATTTGAAACTAGCCTAAATCACTAATGTCTAGATCCTTATTCCTTTGGTTTGTCACTTTTGCTCTCTCCCCCTTGTCCACCATAGCCTCTGACGACGGCGGACTGGTCATGCACACCAACCGCTCGCGAGCTCGCCTTGAGGACTCGGGGCTCGGTTGTCTTTTAATTTAACCTGAAGTTTGTGCTATTCAATTATTTAAATAACGTCTTTAATAATTTCAACCTCGGACTTATGGTGTAATAGCTATTCCTTCCAACTTTTTCTAATAATTCAATCAATTTTAAGTCTTCGAATCTCCTAATATATTTATTTATATTTTGTTTACTTTTAGTAGTTACTTGCCCCAATGATGCGTTAGTAAACTTATCCAGTTTTAATATCTCTTTCAGGACCTCCAATTCTTTCTCAGTTAGCCCTTGATTCTTTAGTTTCTGAAATTCAATAACTTTTAATTTCTCTTTGACATCATTAAGTGTTAGTGTATTATTAAAACTTTCCGGAATTCTTGACATTAGATTAGTTAGAGTGTTCATTATATCCCTGATATCGCCTTGAAAACAATTATATAGATAGCGGATAACTGAATCATCAACCGGTTTAATCCACTTTTTATCCTTATTTAAGATGTTATAACGTGTATTGATTTTTAACGAGGGATAATACTGTACCCACCTATGGGTAAAAAACGGTACCATTTAATTATTACCATCTTTAGGGGTTTGAAAAAGAAGAACCATGCCCCA
>JAWLEO010000038.1:0-28619 GCA_041686075.1 Bacteroidales bacterium
CCGAATGATATCCTCGGATGATCTTTCATGGTAATGTGGATGAGAAAAGAGCTGACTATATCATAAAGAAAGTTTTGGTGGAGCGAGACATGACAAAAACAAGACCGCTGGGACACCTCGGACCTGAATCATACGATGGCATACCTGCACTCTTTGACCAACCAATGCTCAAACCCCAGGTAAGGATTGTTACGAAGAATTGTGGTCTTATCGACCCTTCCAATTTCATGCACTACCTCGCAAATGATGGCTATAAAGGCTTATCCAGGGCTCTGAAAAAAAAGCCTGTGGAGGTAATTGACGAAATCGAAGCAGCGGGTCTGAGGGGAAGGGGAGGAGCTGGCTTCCCAACAGGAAAAAAATGGAGGGCCTGTTATGATATGGGATCCGGTACAAAATACCTTATATGCAATGCCGATGAAGGAGACCCCGGTGCATTCATGAACCGCTTACTTATAGAGAGTGATCCACATGCTGTGCTGGAAGGAATGCTTATAGCTGCTTATGCAATAGGTGCTGGTGAAGGTTATATATATATACGTGCCGAATATCCCCTGGCTATCTTGAGACTCAGCAATGCCCTTAGGCAGTTGGAAGAACATGGTCTTCTGGGTGACAATATACTGAACTCTGGTTTTTCGTTTTCAATAAAAATAAAAAAAGGAGCCGGTGCATTTGTTTGTGGCGAGGAAACGTCATTAATCAATTCTCTTGAAGGAAAAAGAGGGATGCCCCGGACCAGACCTCCTTATCCAGCCGAAAGCGGGTATAATGGCAAGCCTACGGTTATAAATAATGTGGAAACACTGGGAACAGTACCTCATATATTGAGGAATGGGTCAGAATGGTACAGGCAGTTTGGTCTTGCAGGTAATTATGGGACAAAAACCTTCTCTCTGGTCGGAAAAATCAGAAGGTCCGGGCTTATTGAGGTACCCCTGGGTACAAGCCTCAGGCAAATAATATTCGATATTGGCGGAGGTACGCAAAAAGAATTCAAGGCTGTCCAGACAGGTGGGCCATCAGGTGGGTGCATCCCTTCCGAACTGCTCGATACCAGGGTTACCTACGAAACACTGGCAGAGATAGGATCGATAATGGGTTCAGGAGGACTTATTGTAATGGACGCCGACACCTGCATTGTTGATGTGGCAAGGTATTTCCTTGATTTTATACAAAAGGAATCCTGTGGTAAATGCACACCCTGCAGGGTGGGAACAAGGCATATGGTTGAAATGCTGGAAAAAATATGCAGAGGAGAGGCTGGCCCCGGTATCCTGGATAAATTAGAATCCATGGCCAGGCTGGTGAAATCAACCTCCTTATGTGGCCTCGGGCAAACAGCCCCAAATCCTGTCCTTACAACACTGAGATATTTCAGGCCAGAGTATGTCGAACATGTGAATAATTACTATTGTCCGGCACTCGTATGTCGTGACCTGATCGAATATACAGTCATAAAGGAGAAATGTACAGGATGTCAGCGGTGCGTGAGTGTTTGCCCCACTGAAGCCATTACCGGGCCAAGGTCGGAACCACATAACCTCGATACATCAAAATGTATCAAATGCCGGGCATGTTACGAGGTGTGCCGCTTTGATGCTATTGCAGGTAACGCAATCATTATTACATCAAAAAAAGAATGATGAAAATAAATATTGATAATCAATCTGTCGAAGTCAGCAGGCAAATGACGGTGCTTGAGGCTGCTGATCAAAATGGTATATATATCCCACGATTGTGTGCACACCAGGAACTGGTTCCCTATGGTGGTTGCCGCCTGTGTATAGTCGAGATCGAGGGAATGAAAGGATATCCAACTGCCTGTACAACAATGGTTAAAGATGGTATGACAGTGAGGACAAATACCAATATGCTTCAGCAGATGAGACTTGACCTGCTTCAACTGATACTGAGCGAACATCCTTCAGCATGCCTGCTTTGCGAAGATATTGAAGGATGCTCAATGTTCCAGGAGACAATACGAAAAGTAGGTATTACAACCGGTTGCCGGTGGTGCCCCAAAGACAAAGATTGTGAACTGCAGAGAATTGTTGAATCATTTGATGTTCACGAACTCTCACTACCGGGTTTGTACCGTGGCCTTCCTGTTGAAAAGTATGATCCCTTTTTTGATAGAGACTATAACCTGTGCATCTATTGCGGACGATGTGTCAGGATATGTAACGAATACCGGAAAAGCTCGGTGATAGCATTCCGCCAGAGAGGGAAGCATACAACAATAGGACCGTCATTCGACGATAATCATATTGATGCTGGCTGCGAATTCTGCGGTGCATGTGTGTCTGTTTGCCCTACAGGTGCCATGGCAGAGAAAAGCCGTAAATGGTGGGGCTTGCCTGATACTTACACAAAATCAGTATGCCCGCTTTGCAGTATTAATTGTGATATTCAGGTTCTGAGCCTCAGAGATAAGATAGTAGGCACTCTACCACCGGGGAAACCACACGAAGCAGCAGGTGAACTGTGTGTGAAAGGGAGGTTCTGCCTCAGTGAGATGGTAAACAGGACAGAACGGATACTTGAACCCAGATATCTATTCCCTGAAGGTGAAGGTATAATAGGATGGAAGGAGGCATTCAAACGGGGGGCTGAGATAATAAAAGATGTCGGAGAGGCAAAAACAGCCCTTTATATTTCACCCGATCTGAGTCTGGAGGAATACAATGCTATAGCTTATTTTGCTGAGAATGTGTTTAAGAGTCACTATGTAACATCATCATGCCTTGATAGTAATAACACAGAATATTTACGACTTTCAACAAGATCCATACCGGTAGACAAGGTAAAGGAAAGCACAAGCATTCTCTCTCTATTCCTGAATGGTAATTATAATTATGCGCCACTCACTATGGCTGTCAAGAATGCGGCATCGTCAGGGATACCATATTACCAGATAGGCTGGATAAAGGACTCAACAAGCAGATTTGCAACTAATTCCATTGTGCCTGATCCGGGCGATGAAGTGAGGGTACTGGATAATCTCATTAATAGTATCAAGGGAAAATTCACCCCTGATCCGGTAGTTCGCCAGATAGCTGATCATCTTAAAAACGAAAAAAATGCTTTGATTGTTATCGGACCTTCCCTGATATCTCTTACCAGTATACAAGAAATCGTGGAAAGAATGAATACGATCATTCACCTTACCCGGGCAAAAATATATGCCCCGGATCCTTATGGGAATATCAAAGGTATGCTCTCAACGATAGAGATGAAACCTGTTGATATCATTACAGAAAAAGTTGAAAAGGGCGAAATAGACCTGGTGTACCTTATAGGTGATATACCTTTTTCTGAAAGGTCGAATGATTACAGGTTAATATACCAGGGTGCCTTCCCTGCACCGGAAAAACTGCGACCCGATCTTGTTCTGCCCTCAACGGTATGGGGCGAATTTCAGGGTACATGGCCGGGCATGAAGGGGAGAGCTGTCAGGGCAAGAAAAGCTGCAAAACCTCATGATTATGCCAAATCAAACATCGATATCATCAACCGTATGTCATCCTATGCAGGGAATAAAGAAGTGGCAGAGTCAATCAAAAAGAAAAACAGAAAGTTCACCGGAATGCTAGTAACTAATCTGCCTGCCAGTGGGTCTGTATCAAAAAATGAAGAAAAACTTAAGGACAAGGAAAAACATCCATTTGTTTTTATCAATGAAAGGTCCCCTCACACTTATATGAATCTGCAACTAGACAGAGCTATTGAAGGTCTGAATGAACTGGTAAGCCCGGCTTACCTGTTAATTAATCATTCGGATGCCAATAAGCTTGATATAAGAGGTGGAGATGATGTGACGGTTGCAGACGGTGAATATGAACTTACCAGGCCGGTAAAGATAAGGAAGAATATACCTGCCGGAGTTATTTATGCTACCGATACCAACGGTTTTATCGGTTTTAATTCAAATCCATGTTACGTAAATCTTAGGAGGGCACATGTTTAAGATAATTGAACGGAAACCGCTAGTACCGAACCTCCACCTCCTTGTGATTGAGGCTCCGGAAGTGGTTAAATCAATACAGCCAGGCCAATTTGTGATAATTCATGGCGGGGAGGGCTCGGAGAGAATACCCCTTACCGCAGCCGATTGGGACAGGGAAAAGGGAATTCTTTCGATAGTGTTTATGGAAGTGGGCACCTCAACCGGTATACTGGCCCAAATGAAAGCAGGGGATGAGTTAAATACTGTTGTGGGGCCTCTGGGAGTACCCATCGAAATAAGGAAATACGGCACTGTAGTTTGCATAGGTGGTTGCTTTGGGATGGGCTCTATCTTTCCTGTGGTGAGAGCACTTAAAGAATCCGGCAATAAGGTTATTACAATGCTCGAAGGCAGAAGCGAGAACCTTTTGTACTGGGAAGATAAGCTGTCAGATTTCAGTGATAAGATCATCAGGTTAACCAGGGATGGTAGCTGTGGCTACCAGGGCCATATAAAGAAAGGAACCGAGATCCTGCATGAAATGAATATCCAACCTGACAGGGTGATAGCAAATGGTTGTACAACACTATCCTATCTGGCGGTAAAGGAATATGAACACTATAACGTTCCGATAATAGTAACACTAAATACCATCATGATCGATGGAACCGGTATGTGCGGAGTATGCCGGTGCACTGTCGGCGGCGAAATGAAATTTGCCTGTGTCGACGGACCCAGTTTTGATGGGAGGTTCGTTGACTGGGAAGAACTCGCAGCCAGGCGAAAGCAATATATATCAGAAGAAGCCTTTCTTGTTCACCATTCAGGATGTGGAGGAATGTAATATGGCTGAAAGGAGAAAAATAAGTTTTGAAAGGGTGGAGATGCCTAAGCAGGCACCTTTTATCCGAAAACGCAATTTCAAGGAGGTAGCACTCGGTTACACAGTTGAAGATGCAATTAAAGAAGCCAGCAGATGTCTTGATTGTAAAAAACCTCTATGTGTTGAGGGATGCCCTGTTGAAATAGATATTCCGGGTTTCATAAGGGCCATAGCAGCAGGTGACTTTGCCCTGGCTATAAAAACCCTGAAAGAG
Organism: Bacteroidales bacterium; assembly: GCA_041686075.1. Classification (GTDB taxonomy): domain Bacteria; phylum Bacteroidota; class Bacteroidia; order Bacteroidales; family VadinHA17; genus UBA9300. The sequence goes on from JAWLEO010000038.1 coordinate 5,047, forward strand.
AAAAATTGCCTGCCCGCAGTATGTGGAAGGGTATGTCCTCAGGAAGAGCAGTGCGAGAGTAAGTGTATACTGGGGAAAAAAGGTTCACCTGTCTCTATAGGTCGTCTTGAACGTTTTGCTGCTGACTGGGAGGCCAGCCAGGGTAGTATTCAATCGCCCAGGATAATGAAAAAAACAGGAAAGAAAGTGGCGGTAATAGGATCCGGGCCTGCCGGGGTAACAGTGGCGGGAGACCTGACACTCCTGGGACATGATGTTACCATGTATGAAGCGCTTCATGAGCCGGGAGGGGTGCTAACATATGGAATACCAGAGTTCAGGTTACCAGCAAAAGTGGTTACCAGGGAAATAAAAAACCTGCAGAAACTGGGGGTAAAACTGGTCTGTAATTTTGTGGTGGGCAAAACATATCCCTTGCAGAAGATCCTTGAGGAATTTGATGCGGTGTTTGTTGGCACGGGCGCAGGTCTTCCGTGGTTTATGAAAATACCCGGTGAAAACCTGAATGGGGTGTATTCTGCCAATGAATATCTCACACGCGTAAACCTGATGAGGGGTTTTGAATATCCTAAGACCTATACGCCGGTTATCAGGCATAAAAGAGTTGCAGTGGTAGGTGGTGGTAATGTAGCAATGGACTGTGCCAGAACAGCATTGAGACTCGGAGCTGAAAAGGTTGCAGTAGTCTATCGCCGGTCAGAAAATGAGCTGCCTGCACGCGAGGAGGAATATGTTAATGCTGTGGAAGAAGGAGTTAATTTCCATTTCCTTACCCTCCCCGAGAAACTCTATGGTAATGATGAGGGATGGCTTAATGAAATTGAATGTGCAAGGATGAAGCTGGGGGAGCCTGATGCTTCGGGCAGGCGAAGACCTATAAGGATCGAAAATTCGGAGTTTATTATGAAGATGGATGCCTGCATCATTGCCATAGGCAATAGCCCTAATCCTATTATACCCCAGACCACTCCTGACCTGAAAGTATCAAAATGGGGTACAATTGAGGTGGAGGAAAAATCACTTATGACCTCTGTTGAAAGAGTATGGGCAGGTGGTGATATCGTAACGGGAGCAGCTACCGTTATTCTCGCCATGGGGGCAGGAAGAACGGCAGCCCGCTCAATGCATGAATACCTGTCAACTATGTAGATTATGGGGTAGTTTAACACCCCCCTGACTCACTACGTTCGTCTTTCCCCGTTGACTCCCTCCGGTCGCCGAGCTCGTCCCGAAGCCTCGGGACTCGGTTCAAAGGGGGAGGTGGGGAGCCTTAGTACTTTATATATTCAATATTGTTCTCATGCAAGATCCTGTTCAGTTCCGGCACCTTATCTTTGATAATAGCCTCCAGCCTGTCAAGGTGTATATCTATTGCCGAAACAAGCATATCCCTCACTTCATATGACTGATCGGTGGGCTTCCAGTCGCCTGTGGCAACCACGCCGTTCAGTGCTGCCAGCTTGTTACCAAGCTTGATAGGATAGTTAAGGGGATCCTGGCGTGACCAGTTCTTTGTCTGGTATAAAGCTTCTTCAACAGCTGTAAGTTCTTTCTTTATCTCACCGGTCATCTCCAGGATATTTTCATGGTCAACATTGTCAAGCTTTGATTCAACATCCACTATATCATCCCTGAGCTTCCGGATATCGAGGATAGCCTGGTGAATTTCTGTTAGTTTGTCCCTTACCTCAATAATAAAATCAAATTGTTCCTGCAGGTCTGCAATGCTGCTCGACGAATTTGGATCAGGCAGTACCTGGAATTCCTCTTCCATGGATTCGCCATTGACAGTCAGCCTTGTCTTATAAAAGCACGGCACGGCCTCGGGACCGCCAAGATAACCACCCCAGAGGATCATCCCCGGAACTCTCAACACACCGGGGTATGAAAGATCCCACGAAATAATATTCATACCCTGGCCTGTTTCCAGTTTTGAATAGGGTGTGTGAGCTTCTGTTTCCAGGCCCTTCGTATCAGTAGAAAATGAACGTATAAGCTCACCATTTATATCCATAAAGTCCAGTCTTACATTATCATCTTTTCCAGGTTTATTTTTCAAATAAAAGCAGACCACTGCTCCCGGTAATGGATTCTGACCGGTAAACAGGCTGCCATCCTGCCTGCCACCTACACGATAAGCATCTTCAGGTTTAAAAAGGATATACTCATCTGATATCATGCTTTTATTCATCTCACGCAAGAGGTGCAGGTAATCAAAAATCCAGAATGACCGACCCTGGGTTGCCACCACAAGATCATTATCCTTAATAGCAAGATCTGTGATAGGCACAACCGGAAGGTTAAGCTGGAAAGAAGACCAGGAATCACCATCATTGAAAGAGATATACATACCCGATTCAGTGCCGCAGTAGAGAAGTCCCTGTCTTACCGGGTCGGCCCTTACCACGCGGGTAAAATGTTCATCATCAATTCCGTCCACCATCTTCTTCCAGGTTTCACCGTAATCTGATGTCTTATATAAATATGGTTTGTAATCGTCACTTTTGTAGCTGGTGGCGGCTACATAAAGGCCTCCCGCCTCATAAGGATCAGCTTCAATACTGTTTATCATGGTCCATTCAGGCATAATATCTTCCGGGGGCGTCACGTTTTTCCAGTTTTCACCACCGTCGCGGCTTATATGTATAAGCCCGTCATCAGAGCCACACCATATAAGCCCCTTTTCGAGTGCTGATTCGGCCATGGAGAAGATAGTACCATAATATTCCACACTTGTATTATCCTTGGTAATTGGTCCGCCCGAAGGCCCCATTTTAGATTTGTCATTACGTGTCAGATCAGGGGATATTCTTTCCCAGCTCTGTCCTTCGTTTGTGGTCTTAAATAAATAATTTGATGCTGCGTAGAGGATATTGTTGTCATGCCTGGAGAACATCAGTGGAAAGTTCCACTGGAATCTCTGGTCGAGACTGTCAGCACCCCAACCCATTGGATTGTCGGGCCATATATCCACTCTACGGCTCTCACCTGTCTCATGGTTAAGCCTTTCGAGGTAACCACCGTAAGAGCCCCCATATACTATTTCATTATTGTCAGGATCAGGTGCAATCCATCCGCTTTCACCACCTGCTGTTGGTTCCCAGTGTTCTTCGCTTATTCCCCTGTAGCCGAAAGAGCGTGATTCGATCCTGACGGTGGAATTATCCTGCTGTGCTCCATAAATACGATACGGAAAATGATCATCCGTTATCACTCTGTAAAACTGTGCCGTTGGCTGGTTCATCATAGTAGACCAGGTATCCCCTCCATCATGGGTCACCTGGGCTCCACCGTCATCAGCAATAATCATAACTTCACTGTTTAGAGGATCAATCCACAGGTCATGGTGATCGCCATGAGGCGTCCCTATTCTTTCAAATGTTTCTCCACCATCGCTTGACTTATGAAAACCCACATTCAGGACGTAGACAGTATTTTCATCATTCGGATCGGCATATACCCTTGTATAATACCATGCCCTCTGCCTCAGGCTGCGGTCACTGTTGACCCTTTCCCAGTTCTCCCCGGCGTCCTCGCTGACAAAAAGGCCACCCTCCTTAGCTTCAACCATGGCATATATCTTTTTATGATTTGCAGCTGAAAGACTTAGCCCGATAATGCCCAACGGTTTCTCAGGCATTCCCTTATTATCAGATAGTTTAACCCATGTATCTCCGCTGTCAATACTCTTCCACAGGGCCGACCCTTCACCTCCGCTTTCCAGGCTGTATGGAGTTCTTCTTATGCGCCAGGTGGTAGCATATATTATACGGGGGTTGACAGGGTCAAGAATAAGATCACATCCACCGGCATTCTCACCCACGTAAAGTATTTTTTCCCATGTGTCACCTCCGTCGTTTGACCGGTAAATGCCACGCTCTTCATTTGGACCAAAAAGATGACCGAGAACAGCGGCATACACCAGGTCAGGATTATCAGGATGCACTCTTAATCTCGGTATATACTGACCCTCTTTCAAACCCATATATGTCCAGGTCTCGCCCGCATCTACTGATTTCCATATACCATATCCATGTGACACATTACCCCTAACGGTAACTTCACCGCCCGAGGCATATACAGTATTTTTATCAGCTTGTGCCACCTCAACAGCTCCTATGGAGCCTCCGAAGAAGCCATCGCTGATATTTTCCCAGGATTCACCGGCATCAGTTGTTTTCCATACCCCACCACCGGTAGCTCCCTGGTAAAATACTTTCTGATTACCCGGTATACCGGTTACTGCAGCCGATCTTCCCCCGCGAAAAGGACCGATAAGCCTGTATTCAAGATCTTCGTAAAGAATGCTATAATCATTGCTTTGTTTGTTTTGCTTCTTCTTCCTCTGGGCACTTAAATTATCAACAGAAGAAAATAAAAGGACAGTGCTAAGAATAATAACAGTGGTCTTTTTCATATCATTATGAATTTATCTGAATAATTTTACTGTATCAACAAACTTAAAACTTATATCCTTAATCAGGATAAGAAGTACAAAAGTTAATAATTTGGATGATGAGTAAAACAGTTTTTAGTATTTTTAACATTTATTTCATATGACAATATATATTATGAAAACCAGATTTGTCTTACTTTTTGCATTTTCACTTATAAATATATCTGCTGTAATTTCCCAACCTTCCGCAACCAAAGTTTACCTTTTAACATGTGATCCCGGTCCTGAGTCATATACGATGTATGGGCACAGTGCTTTGCGTCTTTATGATACCATCAGTGGCAGGGATGTGGTATACAACTGGGGAGTTTTTGATTTCAGCACACCGAATTTCAATTACAAGTTTGCCAGGGGCCGATTGCAATACAGGCTTGCAGCTTATTCATACAACAGTTTTCTGAACGAATACCGCCCGACAGAACGCAGTGTTTATTTACAGAGAATATATATGCCTGATAAAGAGTTGTTGAAGCTTAAAAAGCTCTTGAATGAAAATTTAAAGCCGGAAAATATATATTATCGTTATGATTTTTTCAGGGACAACTGCTCAACCCGGATACGTGATCTCCTGGAGGATGTATATGGTGATAAGCTTGTTTACCCGGAGCAGGAGGGGGAGGTAGAAGTGACTTTTCGCGAGAGAATAGACGAATTCCATAAAGGGGCATTATGGATGGACGCAGGCATTGACCTCTTACTGGGGAGTCCGGCCGATGAAAAATGTGATTTCCGTGAATCTATGTTCCTGCCTGAATATCTCATGAAAAACCTTAGCCAGGCCCATGTTATTGATGGGGATAAACGTGTGATGCTGCTTGGCCCTACTGAAATGGTATTTGATTATGAGAGGCCTGTTTATGACACAGGCATTCTTAAACAACCATGGTTCTGGCTGTCGTTGGTTTTTATCGCTGTATTTCTTTTTACTGTATTTATACGAAGCAGGCTGCTCCAAAATATTTTTGACCTTATTTTCTGGTCGATTCTCACATTATTTGCCCTGCTCATGATCTTTCTTAATTATATAACCGATCATGAAGCAATGCGGCAGAATTTCAATATGATATGGTTAAATCCACTCATACCCATTTCCTTTTATGCCATATACTCCAAATTCAAACTTATCTGGTTCTGGCGGGCCCAGATAGCACTGGCAGTTATTTTCATGCTCGTAATAGTACTTATTAACCAGAGTATAAACGCAGCATTTATACCTGTTATATTAATTATGATTATCCGTTCATATTACCGCCTGGCAGAATAAAATTATTTCATTTAACAATATTTTAACAGTCTTTAACAAGCTTGTAGCAATAACATATTTTATTTTGTATGGGCTTATGATTATTCGCAAGGCCCTCTAATTTGTATATTTGCTTTTTCTTAAAATAAAAATATTATGGACCTGAATGTCGATATTAAGGAATTAAATGAAAGAATAGAGAAAGAAAGCATTTTTACCGACGCTATCACTGCGGAAGTAGGAAAAGTTATTATTGGACAGAAACACCTGGTAGAAAGCATGTTAATAGGCCTTCTTACTGACGGGCATATACTGGTCGAAGGTGTACCAGGACTGGCCAAAACCCTGGCTATAAGAACGCTTGCATCTGTAATAGATGCAAAGTTCAACAGGATACAGTTTACTCCTGATCTGCTGCCGGCCGACCTTCTGGGGACAATGATCTATAGCCAGAAGAGTGAAAAATTTCTTGTTAAGAAAGGACCTCTTTTTGCCAACTTCATTCTCGCCGATGAAATAAACCGTTCACCGGCCAAAGTCCAGAGTGCATTGCTCGAAGCTATGCAGGAAAGGCAGATAACAATAGGAGAGGAGACATTTAAGCTGGATGATCCATTCCTGGTTATGGCTACACAGAATCCTATTGAGCAGGAAGGAACATATCCGCTGCCTGAAGCCCAGGTCGACAGGTTTATGCTGAAAGTACTGATTGATTATCCCGACAAGGCTGAAGAAAAACTGATAATGCGAGAAAATCTTGGTAAAATTTTTCCCGTTGCCTCTTCGATAATGAAACCCGGACAGATCATAAAAGCCAGAGACCTGGTGAAGGATGTTTACATGGACGAGAAGATCGAGAATTATATACTTGACATTGTTTTCTCCACAAGAAATCCCGGAGACAGTGGTCTGTCCAAATATAAAAACATGATCTCATACGGTGCATCTCCGCGTGCAAGTATTAATATGGCACTTGCAGCAAAAGCATATGCCTTCATACGGCGGAGGGGATATGTGATTCCCGAAGATGTGCGTGCGGTATGCCCCGATGTGATGAGACACAGGATAGGCTTGACCTACGAGGCAGAAGCTGAAAATATAATACCGGAAGATATAATTAGGGATATTTTAAATATTGTGGAGGTACCATAAATAAGGAAATGAGAACAACAATAATATATCTTATATTTCTTTCTTTTACTGTTAACCTTTCAGGGCAGAACATGTTAGGTTATAAGCCTGATAAAATAGAAAGACATATCAGCAAACATTATAAGCACCTGGTAAAGGAGGGAAACACAAAAAATGAATATTATAAATATCTTAAATATACAGATGGTGCAAGCGGAACCACCACTGTATATTTTTTCCTTTCCGATAAGAATAAATGCACCAGGGTAAAAAGGATGCATGTACACAGCATGAAGGATGAAGTGATACATGAGCTTGACAGCCTGTATACCAGGGAAGATCACAATCTCTGGACAGAAAGACACAGGGGCAGAAAGTCCCTGATCAAGCTGGACAACGAGGTATGGTTCTTTACCGTAACTATTGAACCCCAGGAAAAGGAATGAACCATGGAAGCAACGGAACTGCTGAAAAAAGTAAGGAAAATTGAAATAAAAGCACGTGGCCTTACAAGGCAGGTTTTCGCCGGTGAGTATCACAGTGCTTTCAAGGGCAGAGGAATATCATTCAGTGAGGTAAGGGAATACCAGTATGGTGACGATATAAGGTCAATCGATTGGAATGTCACTGCAAGGTTCAACCACCCCTATGTTAAGGTCTTTGAAGAAGAAAGGGAACTGACGGTTATGCTGCTGGTTGATGTGTCAGGCTCCGGCAATTTCGGAACAAGAGGTTCCTATAAGAGGGAACAAATAACAGAAATATCTGCATTGCTGGCTTTCTCAGCAATAAATAACAATGATAAAATAGGTGTAATATTTTTTTCTGACCGGGTGGAGAAATTTATCAGTCCCCAGAAAGGGAGAAAGCATATATTGAGAATAATAAGGGAATTACTTGATTTTAAACCGCAAAGTAGAAATACCAATCTCAATGAACCTATCCGTTATCTCACCAATGCCATAAAAAAGAGGTGCACGGCATTTATAATATCTGATTTTCTCGCGCCCGACTTTGAAAGGTCGCTGCAGATAGCTTCCAACAAACATGATACAGTGGGCCTCAGGATAAACGATATTATGGAGATGGAGCTTCCTGAACTTGGACTTCTCTATCTTGATGATCCTGAGACGGGGGATAAACTATGGCTGGATACTTCTTTGAAGTCTGTAAGACAAAGATTTCAGGATAACTGGTTACACGACCGAAAGAGACTCAATGAAATATTCACAAGGTGTGGTGTGGATAATGTAAGCATTTTTACAGGAGAAGATTATGTGAAACCTCTCATTAACCTGTTTAAGAAAAGGTCATGAGAAGAAAAGTTTTATTATTTATACTATTCATTGTAATGAGCCTGCATGCCCTGCCACAAAAAGTAATTGTGGAGGCAGGCCTTGATTCATCAGACATTTATATAGGTGATCAGGTAGAATATACGGTTAAAATAAGGCAGCCTTCTGATATCTGCCTGGAAATGCCGGAATTTACCGATACGTTACTCAGTAATCTGGAGATATTATCACAGTCGCCGGTAGATACAATCTATGAGAAGACCGGTGAAATGATACTTACAAAACATTATACTATCACTTCATTTGATACCGGTTATTACCAGATACCGCCTTATTACCTTGAATATGAAACTGAACAGGGAAAGAAACGGTTTTACAGTGAATATGTACCACTCAGGGTTAGCAGGGTGGATATCACACCACCTGATTCAACAGACGTAATTTTTGATATTGTAGGTCCCGAAAAGGTTGGATACTCTGCAGGAGAAATACTGCCATGGATACTGCTGGTTATTGTACTTTCAACAGCCGCATGGCTTATATATAAATACCTGCCCCGAAAGAAGAGTAAAGAATTGGAGGAGGGACCCACAATACCTGCTGAGCCCATCCACATAATTACTTTCAGGGCTCTTGATAAGCTTGAAAAGAAAAAACTCTGGCAGGAAGGAAAAGTAAAGGAATATTATTCCCAGCTAACTGAGATACTGAGATTCTATATAGAGGTAAGATATGAAATACGGGCACTAGAAATGACCTCTGAAGAAATACTGAAAGCCCTTGGGAAGGAAGATATCGACAGTGATAAACTCTCACTCCTGCGGAAAATATTACAGAATGCAGATCTTTCAAAGTTCGCGAGGTATAAACATGATGCTGAAACAAATGAATTAGCGATTAAAGAAGCAAGGGAATTTGTCAGGGCTACCTATTTACGTGTTGAATACACTGAAGATGAAGTTGATACTGATAAGGTAGAAAGAGAAAGAAAGGAGAGTAGTGATGATGAGTAATATAACATTTGCAAATCCTTTATACCTGTGGTTTCTGTTGTTAATACCCATATTGGTAATATTTTACCTTCTCAGGCAACATAAAACAACCACTTCCTTAACCTTCAGTTCTGTAAAGCAGTTAAGGGATATGCCGGCTTCGGTGCGTCCTTACCTTCGTCATATATTATTTGCTTTCAGGATGGTAATTATTGCCTTGCTGGTAATTGTACTCGCACGTCCCCAGTCAACAGATTACTGGGAAGATGTGTCAACCGAGGGCATTGACATAGTGATGGCAATGGATATCAGCAGCAGTATGCTGGCCCGTGATTTTAAGCCTGACAGGCTCGAGGCTGCAAAAAATGTGGCAACTGAATTCATCAGTGGCAGGCCTTTTGACAGGATGGGCCTTGTTATATTCAGTGGTGAAAGCTTTACCCAGTGTCCGCTGACTACGGATCATGCAGTGCTGATAAACCTGATGCGCGAAATGGAGAGCGGGATGATAGAAGATGGGACAGCTATAGGCCTGGGGCTGGCTACAGCCATTAACAGGGTAAAAGAATCAGAAGCGAAGAGCAAAGTGATTATACTGCTAACCGACGGGGTAAATAACAGGGGAGAAATAGCGCCTGTCACGGCAGCTGAAATAGCAAAAACAATGGGCGTGCGTGTTTATACTATAGGGGTTGGCAGCAGGGGTGTGGCTCCCTACCCGGTGCAGACGGCAGCAGGCATAAGATACCGGAATATGAAGGTGGAAATAGATGAAGAAGTGTTGCAGGAAATTGCCAGTATGACGGGTGGGCAATATTTCAGGGCAACAGACAATGAAAGTCTTGATAAAATATACGAGGAGATTGATAAGCTTGAGAAGTCGAAAATAGATGTGAAGGAATTCAGCAGGAAAAGAGAGGAATATATGCCCCTGGCAATTATTATCGCAGCCTTATTACTGCTTGAAATTCTACTCAGGTATACGGTATTACGAAAATTTATTTGATATAAAATATGCAACTGTTTAAATTCCATAATCCAGAGTACCTCTACCTGCTTACATTGGTCCCGGTGCTTATTGTCATTATGGTACTGAACAACAGGAAGACAAAGAGAAAGCTTAAGGCAGCAGGTGAGCAGCATCTGATAAAGGGACTGATGCCTGAATTTTCCTTTTTCCGGAAAAACTTCAAGTTCTTTCTCCAATTGCTGGCTTTCATTCTTATAGCATTCATTCTTGCACGCCCACAATTTGGATCAAGGCTGGAGGAGATTAAGAGAAAAGGTGTGGAAGTTATTATAGCCCTTGATGTAAGCAATTCAATGCTGGCTGAGGATATACAGCCTAACAGGCTTGAACGAGCAAAGCAGGCTATATCAAGCCTTGTTGACAGGTTGCAGGACGATAAGATAGGCTTGATAGTATTTGCCGGTGATGCATATACACAGATACCTGTAACCACAGATTACGTGTCTGCAAAAATGTTCCTTTCTTCAATAAGTCCGGGTATTGTCCCCCGGCAGGGCACATCTCTGGCCTCGGCAATCAACCTTGGAATTAACTCCTTCAGTCCTGATATGGATGAGAGTATGGCCTTAATTATCATAACAGATGGGGAGAACCACGAAGAAGATCCGATACCTTTGGCAGAGCAGGCCTCAGAAAATGGGGTCGTAATACACACTATAGGGATAGGTTCAAATTCAGGTGTACCTGTGCCTGTGTTCAATAATGGCCGAAAAGACTATCTAAAAGACAATGAAGGTAATACAGTCATTACAAGGCTTGATGAAAGTATATTGAAGGAAATAGCTTTTGCCACCGGTGGAAAATATGTAAAGGCCAGTAATACAAATATTGGTCTTAATACAATATTTAACGAAATTCGCAGTATGGTACAACAGGAACTTGAAGATACAATGTATACGGAATATGATGATCAGTTTCAGGTTCTTGCAGCGCTGGCCCTTTTTCTCCTGGTGGTTGATGTAATTATAATGGAAAGAAAAAACAGGAAACTGAGTAAAATAAGGTTATATGATGTACGGGTTTAAATCGAAATATGTAATTCTTTTTATTCCCGCCCTGGCTTTCTTAACCGTTTTGCCTGTTGAGGCCCAGAAGCATAGAAAGTATACCAGGCAGGGAAACAGGGACTATTCTGAAAAGAATTTTGAGGAATCGGAAATACTTTATCGCAGGACAATTGATGTTGATCCCTCATTCAACAAAGCCGTATTCAACCTTGGTGACGCCCTGTATAAACAGGAAAAATATGATGAAGCCATCGAAAAATTTCAACAACTATCAGAGAAAGAACTTGATAAAGAGAATCTCTCAGATTTCTATTATAACCTGGGTAATTCATTGCTTAAATCAGGAAAGATAGAAGGCAGCATTGAAGCATTTAAAGATGCCCTGAGAAATGACCCTGATAATATGAAGGCCAAGTATAACCTGGCATATGCACAGGACTTGCTTGAGAAAAATCAGCAGGATCAGGATAAAGATCAGCAAAATGACCGGCAACAAGATTCTTATCAAAATAATCAGGACCAGGAAGATCAGCAAGAGCAAGAGCAAGATCAAGAGCAGCAACAGGAAAATCAGCAACAGGATAATCAGAAAGAACAGCAGCAGCAGCAAATGTCAAGGGAAGATGCTGAAAGATTACTGCAGGCATTGGCTGAAAATGAAAAAGAAGTGCAGGAAAAAGTAAAAAAAGCAAAAGCAGCGAAAGCCAGGGTGAGGACATTAAAAAACTGGTAATGACAGATGAAAAAGTTAATTGTAATATTAATCCAACTCTTCGTTTTTTTTATTTGTTATCCGCAGGACATAAGTATTACTGCAGAAGCACCACCTGTGGTAGCGGTAGGGGAACAGTTCAGAATAAGCTGGACTGCCAATTCCAGAGGGGGTGAATTCGTGGCTCCCGATATCAGTGACTTTAATGTTCTCTCAGGTCCCCAGACATCTTTCAGCCAGAGCACAAAGATAATCAATGGCAAGGTAACTACTACTATTTCAAATACATATACCTATTATGTACAGGCAACCAGGGAAGGTAAATTCACCATACCACCGGCCAGGTATATCCTGGAGAAAGACGAATACTTATCCGAACCGATAGAAATTGAAGTGGTGAGTGATGGAGCCAGGGTAAGCAGCCCTGAAAGCAGTGATAGTGAAGGTGAAGCGGAAACAAAGGAAGGAGCTGGCTCCTCTGACATCTATGTAAGGCTGATTGTTAATAAGAAGAATGTTTATTTAGGCGAACATTTAGTTGCAAGCCTGAAAATATATTCACGTGTTAACCTTTCGGGAATACAGGAAGTTGAGTATCCTGATTTTAAAAGTTTTCTTAAAGAGGACCTTGAAACAGCCCCCCTCAGGTCACTGACAAGAGAGAATGTGAATGGCAGCATCTATGAAACAGGCATACTGCAACGCTTCCTTCTTTATCCTCAGCGAACGGGTACAATATCAATTGACCCTGCAAATTTAACTGTCTTGCTTCAGCAAGAGTCACGTTCGAAAGATCCTTTCTTCGGTGATTTCTTTTCATCCTTTACCACGGTACCTAAAATGATTGCCACCCTGCCAGTTGAGATAACTGTCAAACCTCTACCACCGGGAGCACCCCCGGACTTCAATGGTGCAGTGGGCGATTTTTCAATAAGCTCTACCATAAGTGCCGATACTGTTAGCGTAAATGACGCCCTTACTTACAGGATAATATTGAAAGGTACTGGCAATATGAAGCTCACATCTGCTCCTGAACTGAACCTCACACCTGACATTGAGATATACGAGCCCGAAATAAGTTCAGATCTCACCACATCTGTCTCCGGAACATCCGGGTCAAGAATATTTGAATATGTACTTATTCCGCGCCACCATGGCACATTTACTATCCCTTCGGTTAATTATAGCTATTTCGATCCATCATCAGGGCAGTATAAAATATTGAATACGGGAGAGCATAAATTTGTAGCATTAAGAAGCGGGGAAGAAAAGGAAGATACCCGTGTATATGGGGGAGTGTCAAAAGAAAACATCAGATTCCTGGGTAAAGACATAAGGTATATTATCACCGGAAAACCAAATTTTAGGGCTGTAAAAAATATACTTATCATTAATAATGTATTCCTGTATTCATACCTTGGGCTGGCACTCGTATTTCTCATAGTAATCTTGCTCAGACGCGAACAGATAAAAAGAAATTCAGACATAGTAAGGGTAAGAAACAGGAAGGCTGCGGGTGTGGCATCAAAAAGACTGAAAAAGGCAGCGGAATGTTTTAAAAATTCAGATACGGAAGGCTTTTATGCCGAATTGCTTAAAGCAATTTTGGGATATCTGGGTGATAAATACAATATACCTCTGTCTGAACTGAGTATAGATAAGGTGAATAGAATACTCCAAAAAAATAAGCTCGATAAAAATCTTATCGATGAACTGGAGGAAGTCATTGGTAAATGTGAATATTCAAGGTATTCACCCGATTCTGATTTATCCACTGCCGATGAAGTTTATGGGAAGGCAGAGAGAATAATTAAAAGTATTGAAAATAAATAATATTATATTGAGATGAAGCATGTCATATTCATGATATCTGGCTTGCTGATGTTTATTATTGGGTCGCAGGCTGTTGATGTAAACGAGGAGAAACTACTGTATGAAAGAGCCCTTACAGAATATCAAAATAATAATTTCGAGGAATCATTTGAGCTATTTCAAAAACTGGTTACCAGTGGCTATTCCTCTTTTCAGTTATATTATAATACCGGGAATGCTGCCTTTAAAACAGGTCATATAGCCGAAGCAATATTGAACTATGAGAAAGCACTGCTAATAAAGCCATTCAATGAAGATGCAAGGTATAACCTGGAAATAGCAAAAACATATACTCTCGATAAGCTTGAAGTAATTCCTGAAGTCTTTTTTATAAGGTGGTTTAAATTATTCTCACTGCTATTACATACAAACACCTGGTCAATAATAAGCCTGGCTTGTTTTACCTTTTCCCTTATACTGCTTGCTGTTTTTCTTTTTTCAGCCAGGTATAAACTTAAGAAACAGACATTTCTCATGGCAGTTGTTTTATTTGTGATTAGCCTCTTATCCTTTACCCTCTCCCTGACCAATAAATCTCTTACTTTGAATAATAAGGAAGCCATTGTCTTTGAACCCGTTGTTACCGGAACCAGTTCACCGGGAACCGGAGGAAATGAACTCTTTGTCATACATGAAGGAACAAAGGTGGAAGTGGAAGACAGGCTGGGGGGGTGGTACGAAATAAGGTTATCTGATGGGACTGTAGGATGGATACCAATGAATTTTGTCAGAAAAATCATTCCCTAAGCAACCATATGAATCATTACTTTGTCTATATTAAGATAAGACCAATGAAACCTATCATGAGATATTTTATTGTATTTATTAGTATTATAAGCCTGTTGGCTTCATGTACAAAACCAAATCATACGCCTGAAGGTCCTACAGATGTAAGAATAAGAAATATTACCGACCAGGATTTTAACAATGTAATTGTTGATACCGGAGGTGGAAATCATAACTATGGTGATATACCTTCCGGGTCGGTAACGCCTTATCACCGTTTTGATAAGGCTTACCCGGATGCTGAAGTAACTGTTTTTATCAATGGCGAAGAATACACCACGGAGGAGCAGGATTACACCTACGCAACCTATATAGGCCCGGATAAGATAACGTATGAGGTATACATATCCAATCCCACCCTGAGAATACTCGAGGTGGATGTAATTATTGAAGAACCTATTGATGATAAATAAAAAAAATACCACTTTTTATAAAACTTTTTTTGTTCTCATGCGTTTACATAATGGCTAATGGGATATAATCTTCTGTTAGTCTCCAAAAACTAGGTTTTTTGGTTAGGTTGGTTGGTTTTTAAGAGTCCCGTCCCGCGGGACTCTTTTTTTTCTTAGATTTGCAGGTAACGTCAATAGAAAATTTTATGCGCGAATGGGCCTTAATAATTTCCACGTTTTCCTCTTCGGTCTTATTTGCCCTTATTTTTACTGCATGGAATAAGGTAAAAATTCTTAGCTCCCCTCTATACATATCGTTACTTTTAGCAACAAGCATCATTTATCTTTATCGTTACCGGAAGTCATCTGAATTGAAAAACAACGGTTGGGAAATCCTCTCTTTCGCTACCTTTGCCATATGCTCCTCTGTGGCATTATTAACCGGTTTTGAATTGTTCTGGATATTGTCCTTTTTAAGCGGCTTGTTAATGCTCATAGTTATAGACACCCTGCATGCAAAATCAGACAGGAGGGACCTGGTAAAATATCACAATGCCCAGGTCTTCCTGACAGCTTTATTATTGGCATCTTTTCTAATATCGGAACCCTTGCCGTTTATTTTTATAAGTACAATAAAAGTTCTATCCCTCATGTTTTTCAAGATATCAGGGCAAAGCAGAATTTTGGAAAAGTTGTTTGGTCTTTTGTATATTGGCTGCCTGGTCTTTGTTTCATACTCTTTGTTCACTTCGCTTTACAAAAAATATTTTGCGATAATCTTTATCTTTTTGCTGATATTTGAACTCGGGATGAGAATTAATTACTATTTAGATTTAAGCCTGTCTGTAAGGAGTAAAAGATATTCGATGGAAAAAAAATCAAATTAATATGAAGAAAAAAATAATCAATACTTCAAGGACACCTATCTACAGGGATACAGGTTTTGAACTGATGGATGCTGATATCACCTATGAAGCATTTCGAAAGGAAGGGCATCATGATCACAGGCCGGATAGTTTTATATACTCAAGGTACCGTAATCCGACGGTTATTGAGGCAGAGGAGGTATTGATGGATATCGAAAAGAGCCGTTGGGCATTACTTAGCCAGTCGGGTATGTCCGCCATTGATATATCCCTCTCAGTGTACCAGAAAGCGGGTGATACCAGGCCCTGGCTTTTCTTCTCAGAGATTTACGGGGGCACCAATTCATATATTGATTCTGTCCTGAAAGAGAGGAGGGGAATAAGCATTCACCGTTTTTATCCTGATGGGATGAGTTATGACAATGCAAAATTTGAGGAGGTAATAAAAGAAATAAGGCCTTCCCTGGTGTTTTTGGAGCTGATGTCAAATCCTATGCTAATAGTGGCCCCTGTTGGAGAAATGATAGATATAATTCACAGGTATGATGCTAAAGCTGTGATTGATAATACTTTTGCAAGCCCTTATTTGTACCGCCCACTTGAAGCAGGTGCTGATATTGTTGTGCATTCAGCAACAAAGTACCTGGGCGGACATGGAAATATAACAGCAGGTGCACTCTGTGGTAACGATCAACAAATAATGAAAGATGCAATCCAGTACCGCAAGTTTGTCGGACATATGATTAGTCCGGATGACGCATACAGACTCCACACACAGATGCAGTCATTTGCCCTTCGGTTTCACAAGCAATGCGATAATGCTGCTGCAGTAGCTTCTGAACTGGAAAAATCTGAACTTATTGAAAAGGTGTATTATCCCGGCCTGGACAGGCACACCACCCATAAGATAGCGAAGAAATTATTCAGAGAACAGGGCTATGGTGCTATTGTCACCTTCAACTTCTCCGGAAAGGATGATAATGATAAACGTCAGAAAAGGGATAAATTTATTCAGTCAGTGTCAGGCTTCATTAAACTTATCCCCACGCTTGGCGATTCCAATACCATACTAATGCCGGTGGAGCCCATCTGGGGCGACCGGTACCCTGAGCCGGGCATGATAAGATTATCACTGGGCTTTGAAGATACAGATGAAATAGTGAGTAAGATAAAATCCTCCCTGGAAGGCATATAGCCTTTACTCAAATCTCAGGACCAAAGAAAACGGCATTCATAAGGAGTTTATTGGTGCCATACCAGCATCCCCTGAAAACCGGATCATCAATGAAGATGATGATATTACCTCTTCCCTTCGACAGAGATATAAGGCTGACACTTCCTTTCATCTTCTGAATATTTTCATCAGTGCAAAAACCGCTTATCAGTGGATTGTCTGTATAAATCATTACGTTTGACGTGGGCCCCTCAATTTTGTCAGCAAAAAGTGTATGGTTCCTGTAAACTGTTATTTTGCGCTTGTTATAACCAAAGCCGAGAGGATGGCTTATATCAAGATCCGCTTCGCAGAATATTCCGCCTATCGAATGTTTTCCAAACTCGGCTCTGATTTCATTATAATCGATTCTTTTATCCGGAGTCTCGGATCTCTGGCTGTCAAAACTTACATCAGCAATCTGTGAATTTTCCAGGAACCTGGCTGCATAGGCTACGGCTACCAGGCTACCTCCGCTGTTTATCCAGTCATTTATTTTCTCTATATCACGCTCAGATAATTCTTCATAACCTCCCGATGGAAATATGATTGTGGTATATTCATTAAGGTTAACCCGGCTGAACCTACCTATATCAATTTTTGTAAGGGGCATAGTTATTTTTGTATCGAAAAAGTGCCATAGTGCACCTGCATTTGAACTGTTAACACCATCACCTGTTAACATAAGCACTTCAGGCTTTTTTATTGCCCGGAAGCTGCCATTTCCCATCCAGGGTCCCTCCATGGTCACTGAACTGCTAATGGATTCTATATCTATTTCAGCACTCACCGCAGCACTACTCACAAGAGTAAATACATCCTGTGGATCCATATCCTGGTATTGCACTGGTATAAAAACGGAGCCCCTTGAATAATCATTTATTCTTTCAGGGTTTTCTATGCTAAACTCATCCCAGGCAGCCCTGGTTTTAAGTCCCATGCTTTGTAAATAATAGAGTGCTTTGGCTGAATTAAAGTCGGACCAGTCAAATACATAACCGTAATCGCTGTATTCAGGCTTTTTATAGTTTACTTCAGGCAATTCTTCTATTATTTCTCCGTCAGGCGCCTTCTCCAGTGCGGAAAATGGTATTCCATAACTATAAACCATGGCCCAGGCGGTGGCATCATAGAACAGGCTGTCAGAAAAGTCCTGGTTGGTTTCAAAAATAGTTCTGACCATTTTGTATTGCTTTTGCTCTGTTGGGACAAACCAGGATTCACCGGCTGGAAATTTATAGCCGTCTTTTTCTATATCATCATTGTTTACGTGCACTTCTATATTATGCATGAGGAGGAGGTCAATAAAATATCTCGTCCTGTTTTCATCGTTGACATCAGAAAAAACATAGGCTTTGACGTCATCTTTTTTCGCCTCATCAACTGCATCGGTAAAAAATCGTCTCATATAGTCATTAAGTAAGGCCTGGTTATTGATTGCCGTACGCACTGTAGTCAGGGCAGCAAAAAGCTGGTTTTTTATGCCCAGGCTGTATGTCAGATCAAAGCCAAACTCTGTCTCCTGAACAAGTCCGCGTGATGACGCTTGTTCAAAAAGTAAGGCCAGACCGCCGTGCAGGTCGCCATAAGAACTACCATATCCAGGGTAGAGGTTGTCAAATGATCTTCCGGAGTCGTAATAATGATTGATGTCATTCAGAGCCTCTGCATATTTCTTTGCGAATAGTATGTTCAGTTTCTCATAATTCTCACCGGTCACTATGGGGTTTTCCGTGCCTTTTTTTGTAGGCTCAAAAAAGAATGTACTGTTAGTGCCCATTTCATGGTGATCGGTAATTACATTGGGTAGCCACTTATGATACCTTTTTAATCTGTTTTTACTTTCAACCTGGGAGAGCGGAAGCCAGTCGCGGTTCAGGTCAAACCAATAATGATTTGTTCTTCCCCCGGGCCAGGCTTCATTATGTTCCCTGTCGTTTGGATCAGAAACCACTGGATAACCTCTGTTCATATTTGCCCAGAATGTAAAACGATCGCGGCCATCGGGGTTAAGGACCGGCTCGATAAAAATAACAGAGTTTTTAAGTATATCATTTATTTCATCGTCCTCTGCAGAAGCAAGGTAATAAGCGGCAAGCATTGATGCCTCACCACCGCTGGCCTCGTTGCCATGGACGTTAAATCCAAGTTGGATTACCAGTGGTATCTTATCCTGGCCTTCAATCTCAGATCCTGAAGCTAAGGTAAGTTCAAGGTGTTTCAGCCTTATTTTCTCCAGTTCTTTATGGTTAGTCGGGGAGGTAATGGTTAGCATCACCTGGGGCCTTAATTCAACAGATTGGCCTATGATTTCAAAAGTTACCCTGTCACTCGCCTCGGCCAGCGTTTCCATGTAATCTACAATAATATCATAACGTGTATGATGACTTCCCACATCGTAAGCCAGGAATTCCCATGGAGCGGGTACGGCAGAATTAAAATTGTGTTCTTCGGGAAAATAATAATCAGCCTGTCCTCTTGAAACAAAACTGGCTGAAAGCAGGGTAAGTAAAATGAAAACTTTTCTCATGATTCTAATGGTTAATGGAATATTGGAATGATGGATTATTATATAAATATTCTTAAATCTTAAATCTTAAATCAGAATTAGCGCCAGTCTATCGCTTCCTGTTCTGTAAAAATAAGGAATTCATTGCACTGGCTGAAATGATTATTCCCAAAAAAACCGCGGCTAGCCGAAAGGGGAGAGGGGTGAACTGATTCAAGAACCAGGTGCCTGTCGCGGTCAATATGGGCTCCTTTTTTCTGTGCATATGAACCCCAGAGGAAAAAGACCACATTATCCTTTCTTTCGTTAATAATTCTTATAACTTCATCCGTAAATATTTCCCATCCCTTCTTTTGATGTGAACCGGGAGAATGTGCTCTGACCGTAAGTGTTGCATTGAGCAGCAGTACACCCTGTCGTGCCCAGCGTTCAAGATTACCTGAGTTATGGCACTTTACCTGAAGATCGTTTTCTATTTCTTTGAAAATATTTACCAGGCTGGGAGGCAGGCTTACACCTTCCCTTACCGAGAAGCACAATCCATGTGCCTGTCCCGGCCCATGGTAAGGATCCTGGCCAATGATAACCGCCTTTACGTCATCATAAGAGCATTTCTCAAAAGCATTAAAAATCAGTGAGCCGGGAGGATATACGGTATTGTTCATATACTCAGTCCTCACGAATTCAGTGAGTTCAGTGAAGTAGTCTTTATCGAATTCGGTACCCAGCTTTTTCTTCCAGCTTTCTTCAATATGTACATCCATTAGAGTGTCTAATCTGGATTAAACGTAACAAATATACCAAATCACTGTTAAAATAGATACCTCGTGTAAGAATGCTTCAGAGGCTTGGTAAAAAAATAATCTACAACTGATCTTAATGCAATGACACTGCAGGTGGTAAGATTGAAATTGTTGAATAAGTTTTGATAAATATTTTTTTTATGAATAATCTTAATGGTTATTTTAGTATGATGGAGAGTATTATTTTAAGGTATGGAAACAGTGGAAACAGTGGAAACAGTGGAAACAGCTGACAGTATTCTTTTCTTTACGGGGGATATTGATTTTCAATATCTTGATTCTCATCTACTCAAATATGGGTTTGCTACTACTCATACACGGGACGAAGAAAAATTTTCAAAGTTGTGCCTTGAAAACAATTATGACCTGATTATCTATAACGCTTATGAATCCGAAAGTATCAATAACCGCGTATTAAAAAGCCTTACGGGAACAAAGAATATTAATACGCCCATATTGATCATTGCCGGGAAGGAAGATGAAGAAGTAATGAATATCACTCTCAACCACCAGTTTGACCTGGTTATATTTCATTTTACCCCCCGGGAACTAATTACCAGGTTACAGCTGGCTTTGAAACGAAAAAAAACAGAGGTAAGCCTACATAATAATCTTGTAGACTACACCGTCCTTTTTGAAAATTTTCCATCGGGTATTCTGCAGACAGATGTTAATGGAAATTTCATCAGGTTTAATAAGGAGTTGAAGAACATACTTGGCATGAGCGATATGGATTTTACAGGTATAATTTTTTTTCAGCTATGCCATCCGGATGATTACCTCATTGAAAGGCAAAGTCTTGACAGGATGCTCAGAAAAGAGTCTGACACGACTACTTTTGAAGTGCGACTTATAAACAATGACGGTAAAACCATCGTGAGCAAGATCAGGGCCAGCACGGTATGGAAAGATCGCGACACCCTGGATTCATTTATTTTTTCTGTTGAAAAAATAGGTTGAGCACTTTAAAAGTCTTACTCTTTGATAGTGTTCAATGCATTTACCATCTTCTGTTTTATTGTTTCTGCTATATTTTTAATTTCAGGATTACTGACCATCTTCATTGATTCTGTCGGATCTACAGCAGTTACCTCTGTATAACCCTGCTCTGTATCTTGAAGTATAAGGTTACAGGGGAGTAATGTACCTATTTTATCGTCTGCCTGGATAGCTTTATATGAAAAAGATGGGTTGCAGGCCCCCAGAATAATATAATTTCGAAAATCAACATCGAGCTTCTTGCTGAAGACCTCTTTAACATCTATTTCTGTCAGTATACCGAAACCTTCTTTTGAGAGAGCCTCGCTTACCTTTTCTTTCGTATTTTCAAATGTATCCTTGACTTTGATATCGTAATAGTATTTCATAAAGAGCTATTATTTTAATTTATTGTATTGGAAATAAGTACTACTATTCTTTTAACAATGGGTTTCGGAATAATGTTCAAGGGCAGTAGAGATAATGGCAAGATTATTAGTTTCCTGGATCCACTATGATTAAGATTAAGTGAGATAAATTATTCCAGTTTACTGAAATCTTCGTCAAGTATTTTTGCAGTCCATACACTCATTTCCTTGTTTTTCATTTCCATCCAGGCGGGATAGACTACGCCATCATAGGCATCGATATCAATATAGTCACCGAAAAAGATATCGCTTTCTGGGATAAAGGTATTCTTGCCAATTTTATAATTTGAGAAAGATTCTGCACCGTCATCCGAACGGGCTATCCATACTTCGGTTTCATTACCTGTGGTCTGGCTCCGGTCATAATAAACTATGTATATTATTCCGCTTGTTGGATCCACAACAATATTAGGAAAAAATTGGTGGGTGTTTGTCCCGTCAGTGTTCACCATTTTCCTTTGTGACCAGCTGGCTCCACCATCTTCCGATTTAATAATGAATATATCAGTATTATTTGTGCCGTTGCGCTGGTCCGACCACATCACGTATATATTACCGCTGTGTTCTGAATCACTGTTATCACACACGGTGAAGGGCATGCCATTGCACCTGTAAATACCGGCTATGTCAAATGCCCAGCCACCAGGCATATCGCTTATAATTGCATCCGTGCCAAATGAGAATCCTCCATCTGTGGACTTATCAAAATATATACCGTTGGGACCTGCCCAGGCTATGAAAATATTACCGCTGTTATCAGCACAAGGCACCGCTCCTTCCATTGTATTGTCACCATCAAGGCAATCACCCTCTGTATCGCTTATCACGATAGGTTCGGACCATGTATCAGATTGATCCTCTGAGTAGGAAAATCTTATCCTGGATTTGTCTGCGGGGTCGGCACTGCCATAATTATCAAATTCTGTCCAGCTCAGGTATAGATTGCCTGCATAGGGTGAATCACCGCGGTCAAAACATATCCATTCCTTATCCTGGACTTTTGTACCATTCAGACCTATTCCAACTCCGTCATCCCAGCTTATGCCGCTTGTGAAAGATTTCTGAACCACGATTTGATCCACCCATTCGTCACCGTCAGGATCTGAAAGATGACAATAATATGCAATACCCATTGCATCAAACATTACAACCGGATCACCCCCTACACCATACTGTGTGGAAACAATATTTTCTTCGGTCCATGAAGTTCCCCCGGTGAAGGAATAATAATGCCAATCCGGGTTTGAACCAATGATTAGGTTTTCAGTGTTAACCGGGTTTACTGCGACCGTGATTTCATTTGCTTTATCATTACCTATACTGCTGACCCTGTAAACCGGCAGAATGAATTTTTCTTCGTTCTTTTTCTTCTCACAGGAAGAAATTATCAGCAGCAAAAGTATAAACAATGAAGCCAGTCTTTTCATAATTATTGAGCTTTCAAAATCAAATCTGTTGAAAATTTCAATAATTATTTAACGGCAAACAAGATTTAAAATTATAAGATGCCATTATCACTGGCTCTCATAGTGCTGATAGATTTACTTATTCTGGAACTGATTTAATGCTTCAAAAGCTTCGGTTCCGTATACAACTGAAGGACCACCGCCCATCATCACAGCCACTCCTATTGTTTCAACAATTTCTTCCCTGCTTGCCCCTGCTTCAAGTGCCTCATGTATATGAAATGAAATACACCCGTTACAACGAACTGTTATGGCTATGCCAAGTGCAATTAACTGTTTTGTTTTGCCGCTAATCTTTTCAGTTTTCACCGATGAATCATGAAGCTTGTTAAAACCCTGCATAGTTTCAGGTATCTCTTTAGCAAGCTCTCCCATCACTTTCATTAAGTTTTCA
>JAWLEO010000039.1:0-27743 GCA_041686075.1 Bacteroidales bacterium
TTGCCAGTAAGGTTAAAGAATTATGGCACCGTAGGGACGCCCAAATTGGGCGTCCTTGCTAAGCGGGAATTACGTCTCCCTGACGGGAGCCGTGATTCCGCGCAGGGGTGCTTAACAAGACTATAAAGCTCTGATTTGCTTAGCAAATCATTGAGTTTTTAATTTTCAGGCAGGATTCCAAGCAAGCTTGATACTGCCTGAAAATTAAAAACTCCGGAGCAATGCTCCGGAGCTTTATAGTCTTGTAGCGAGACCGGGAATTGAACCCGGGACCTCATGATTATGAATCATGCGCTCTGACCATCTGAGCTATCTCGCCGCGATTTCCGGACAACTAGCAGAAATGCCATCTGCCCTGCATTTGCGGGGGCAAAGTTAATACATCCTTTCAATATATCAATATGGTTTTTTATTTATATTATTTTTTCTATATTGCATAAGATCAATTTATAGATGGGCAAAAAAATACCCCGATGAAATCGCAATATGAACTCGAATATACCCTTAACAGTTCACCGAAAGTGCTGTTTCCACGATTAAGTACCGCTGAAGGCCTTGCTGAATGGTTCGCGGATGATGTCCAGGTCGATGGAGATGAATATATCTTTATATGGGATAATACAGAACAAAGAGCAAAAATTGTCCAGCTGAGAGAAAATAAAAATGTCCGTTTCAAATGGTCCGAAACAGCAGAAGATGAAGAAAGATTTTTTGAGTTTAAACTGAATATAGACGAACTGACAGGCGACGTGGCACTGCTTATAACGGATTTTGCAGAAGAAGATGAGAAAGAAGATGCTATCTATCTCTGGGATACACAGATAACAGAACTAAAAAGAGCACTGGGACTCTGATACCGGTATTCTATCATTCCATACAAATTTCAGGCATGATTTATGAAGCAAAATTATATGCTTCTTTACATTCAGCGATAGAAGCCTGAATTATAATTATATTTTGTAGATTTGAAGCCCTGTTGAAGCATTATGATAAAGAAATTAGACTGGCTGGTTTTTAAATCTTTTTTAGGGCCGCAAATACTTACCTTTTTCATTGTACTCTTTGTATTTGTGCTGCAATTCCTGTGGATGTACATTGATGACCTGGCAGGCAAGGGCCTCGAACTGGATGTGCTTACTGAATTAATATTTAATTTCTCCCTCGTCTTTGTGCCAAACGCCCTGCCACTGGCAATACTCCTGGCAGCGCTGATGACCTTTGGCAATATGGGTGAGAATTTTGAACTCACAGCAATAAAATCGTCAGGCATATCACTCCAGAGGATAATGAGGCCACTGATAATCTTCATCGTCCTGCTAAGCATCGGGTCTTTTTTCTTCTCCAATAATGTAGTGCCATATGCAAACAGGAAGGCAAAAACCCTGATGTATGATATACAGATGAAAAGGCCGGAGTTAAATATCCAGGCAGGTACTTTCTATAATGGCATCGACGGATTCAGTATTAAGATAGGGAAGAAAGATCCTGAGACAAATAAGCTTGAAAAAATCCTTATCTATGACCACAGGGACACCGAGGGAAACAAGTCGCTGGTGATGGCTGACTCAGGCTACATGAATATGACACCTGATGAGTCGGGCCTGATATTCACTCTTTATAACGGTCATGCCTACAATGATATAGAAGAAAGGAACAGACCGGCCTCCCAGAAAAAATACCCTTTCCGATCAGACCGCTTCAGGGAACAAACAATGATAATAGAACTCAGTGGATTTGACCTGGAACGATCTGACCTTAACCTGTTCAAATCAAACCAGACAATGCAGAATATGGCCCAGCTGGAATATTTTGTCGACTCCCTGAGCCAGAGACTCGAGACGCGACAGGAAAATTATGTGCGTGAATATACCACATCAAAAATTTACACCCGCAGGAATTACTACCGCCCCGATGGCAAAAAGGACACAAGTAAAAATAAAGAATTGGTATTTAATGCGGACAGCCTTTATAATTCCCTTGAGCCCATACAAAAACAGATGATAGTAAGCCATGCACTGAACCAGGCCAGGTCAGGCATGCAGTTTCTCGAGGAAAAAAGCAATATAAGTTATGGTGAGTTTAAGCACATACTTAAATTCAAGGCCGAGTGGCACAGGAAAATAACCCTGGCCGTGGCATGTATTATCTTTTTCTTTATCGGGGCTCCACTTGGAGCAATAATCCGAAAGGGAGGATTGGGAACCCCTGTGGTAATTGCCGTGCTATTTTTTGTCATATGGTATGTATTGACCCTCTTTGGGGAAAAAGTTGCCAAGGAAGGAATAGCTCCCGTTCCCCTGGGCATGTGGGAATCAACAGTGATATTGATTGGTGTTGGGATATTCCTGACTTACAAGGCAACAAGTGACGCAGCAATAATGAACAGAGAAACGTACACGCACTTTTTTGAGAATATCGGCAAAAAGCTCAGGCTTGTAAAACAAAACAACAGCGAATGAACGCCTGAAGCTTTTTTAAGCTTTATTTAGGGAATTTAGTTTACAAATAATACTTTTGCACTGTAATTATTACAGTACCAGGTTTTTTCAATAATGACAAAATATAAATCAAAGACAAGTCCCTTTAATACAATAGATGAAGCAATTGAAGACATACGCCGGGGAAAATTGCTGATCGTGGTTGATGATGAAGACCGGGAAAATGAGGGTGATTTTATCTGCGCTGCTGAACTTACCACACCTGAGATAGTTAATTTCATGGCCATGAATGGCAGGGGGCTGATATGTGTACCCCTCCCTGAAGAAAGATGCGAGGAACTGGAACTTGACCTGATGGTGGGAAAGAACACTTCACCATACGACACTCCGTTCACCGTAAGCGTCGATCTTATAAGCAGTAATACCACAACAGGGATATCAGCCCATGACAGGTGTCTGACTATAAATGCCCTGGTGGATCCACGTACCAAGCCCGATCACCTCGGCCGCCCTGGTCATATATTCCCTTTGAAAGCAAAATCAAAGGGTGTGCTCCGGCGTGCAGGTCACACAGAGGCAGCCGTCGATCTTACAAGGCTGGCAGGACTGAGGCCCGGGGGTACCCTGGTTGAAATAATGAATGATGACGGCTCAATGGCAAGGCTACCCGACCTTCTCAAGCTATCGGAAAAATTCGGCATCAAAATTATCTCTATCAGTGACCTTATAAAGTACCGACTGGAAAAAGAGAGTATCCTCGAAATGGGTGTCAGGGTGTATTTACCCACTGAATTTGGCGAGTTTGACTTCATCCCTTTCAGGCAGCGGAGCAATAATATGGAACATGCAGCACTGGTAAAAGGGACATGGACAAAGGATGAAACCGTGCTGGTAAGGATACATTCGTCATGCCTCACAGGTGATATTTTTGCATCCCTGCGATGCGACTGCGGTCCACAGCTACATAAAGCCATGAAAATGGTTGATGAAGCCGGGAAGGGGGCAGTCATATACCTTAGCCAGGAAGGAAGGGGAATAGGCCTGTTCAATAAGATCCGTACTTATAAGTTACAGGAAGAGGGCAGAGATACCGTAGAAGCAAATCTTGAACTCGGATTCGGTGAAGATGAAAGGGATTATGGTATAGGTGCAAACATCATGAGGGAACTTGGGCTGGGGAAAATAAAACTAATATCCAATAATCCCGTTAAGAGGGCCGGCCTGGAAGGATATGGTATAGAAATAGTTGAAACCGTACCACTGGAGATACCTCCCAATCAACACAACGAATTCTATCTCCAGACAAAGGCTGGCAAAATGGGTCATTACCTTACATGCTATAAACACCCTAAAAGCAAACATCAATAGCATCCGTCAAATAAAACCAGACCATACTGCTAGCAATAAGCTATGCCTTTTTCATATAATTATGCTGCATTTTTGTTAGTTTTGTTATATAAATACTCATCTACCAATGGCAGGACCGCGTATCATATTCATGGGCACACCGGAATTTGCTGTTCCCAGCCTGGGGGCACTGCTCATGAATAATTTCAATATCGTGGCAGTAGTGAGTGCGCCGGATAAGCCAGCCGGCAGAGGACTAAAAAAAAGAAAACCGGAAGTTGCAAGGTACGCATCAGAAAATCTTCTTGAACTTTACCAGCCTGATGACCTCCGTAATCCATCTTTTGTTAGGGAAATCGCAGATCTTAAACCCGACATAATCGTGGTAGTTGCCTTCAGGAAACTGCCGGAAGAGATATGGAGGATTCCCCGACTGGGAACCTTTAATCTTCATGCCTCCCTCCTGCCACAATACAGGGGTGCAGCACCAATAAACCACGTAATCATAAACGGTGAGAAAACAACAGGCCTGACTACCTTTCTGATAGATGATAAAATAGATACCGGAAAAATAATCTTCCAGAAAAAAATTGGAATAGCCCCGGATGACAGCGCCGGCAACCTTCATGATAAGCTTATGCGCGAAGGAGCCAAACTGGTAGTTAAAACCGTGAAGGCCCTGGCCAGGGGTAAGGTAAGAACCACGGACCAGTCAAAATTTATAAAGCCCGGTGAAAAATTGAAAAAGGCTCCCAAAATACATAGCGAAGATTGTTATATTGACTGGGAAATGAGCAACAGTGATGTTTATAACTTCATTCGCGGATTATATCCTCAACCCGGAGCAAAAACGATCTTCAGAAAGGGAGACAAAGATTATATTGTGAAAATCGGTAAATGTAAATGTATTAACAAGTATAAACACTTAGACCCCGGTGAAATAGAAAGTGACGGTAAAAACTACCTTATAATAGGAACGGGTGGTTGCAGCATTGAAATAGAAATGCTCAAAATGGAAGGCCGTAAACTAATGACAGTGAGTGAATTCCTGAGGGGCTTTAATATCAATGATACAAAAATCATTAAAGGCCCTCCGGTTTAGTCTTACGTAACCACAGCTCTGTGCCGGGAGGCGGCTCATAACCGGGTTCCATCCTGTTTTTTTCGTAAAGAGACTTAAGCTTTATCCCGTAATGCTGTGATATAGAATACATTGTCTCATCCTCCTTGACAATATGATAATCATTCCCGGCTTCTGCCCTCTTCCGCTTGGGCTGCAAATATATTATCTGGCCGGGGTATAGCCGGGCATCGTCCTCAAGCTCATTATACCTGTATATTTCCCACCTGAGCAGCTCAAACTCCTCTGCAAGACTCTCAAAGGTATCATTCTCATTAAGCGTGATATACTCAATCCTGTTCCTCACCTTTACCCTGCTCTTACGGCTGACAACGAAGTTATCATCAGCAATCTCGTGGCCGTCTCTAAGCCCGTCATTTTCTCCTGAACCCAAATAATCATCAGTAAGCGGACTGGCATAAATCTCCTTTGCTTCCCTACTTTTACCGCTTATAACAATATCATCATAGACATGAAGATTATTTTTCTCAATCATATCAATCAACATCCTGGCATACCGTGGGTTTGTTGCATAGCCTGCCCTTTTCAATCCCCTGGCCCATCCTTTATAATCTTCCTGGTGGAGATCAAAAAGGAATTTATAACGTGAGCCCTGCCTGAGAAAATCAGAATGGTCTTTGTAAGACTCAATCACAGCTTTATATCTTCTGAAGCACTCATTGCGCCTGTCATCATCGTGGTAGATCCTCCCCCCCTTCCATCCATTATGGCATTTAATACCGAAATGGTTATTGGCCTTGCTTGCAAGCCTGCTCTTACCGTAATTGCTTTCAATAACGGCCTGTGCCAGTGTTATACTGGCGGGCACACCTGTCCTCACCATCTCGCCCATTGCCAGGTCAGCATATTCCCTGACATAATTATCAAGGTCTGCCCCGCCACCTCCGGTAAAAATGGCAGTTCCACCCCTCCGTGCAGTATGACAGGAGGTAAACAAGACAAGCATTATCAAGATATATAGTACACTGCGCATGCTCTGAAATTTTCATCAAAAATAATAAGCATACCTATATTATCATTCCTGTAAACGTGAAGTAATTAACTAATTGTATATAGTTATCAAAAATATTCACCCTCATGCCGGGCACTATGAGCTGGAAATAATATTTTTTGTATTTTGCAGGACATCCTTAATCTATGAAGAAAAGATCAATTCAACTCATACTTGATGAGTATCGTGACATTGAAGAGCTAAGCAAAGAAGACCGGCTCCTCGTAAAAGAAGCTATGGAGGCAAGTAAGAATGCTTATTCACCCTATTCACATTTTTCAGTAGGTGCTGCTCTCAGACTGGACACCGGCGAGATAATTACCGGGAATAACCGGGAAAATGCATCCTTCCCTTCAGGTGCCTGTGCAGAGCATACGGCAGTGGCTTATGCAGGTGCAAATTATCCCGGCTCTGTAATTACCGCCATTGCCATCTGTGCCCGTAAAGGAAAGAGTTTTACTGAAATGCCTGTCTCACCATGTGGCAAATGCCGCCAGGTATTATCGGAAGAAGAGGATCGATCAGGGGGAAAAATTAAAATAATACTTTATGGTAAAACAGGAATTTACGTAATGAAAGGAATTGAGAACCTACTGCCACTGCGCTTCACCAGCACTGTTATTTTTCATTAATCCTCGTCGATAAGCATCTGGAAACCTGCACCATGAATGTTTTTAATTGAAATTTTACTGTCACCGGACAGGTACTTCCTCAGTTTGGTAATATATACATCCATACTTCTCGCAGTGAAATAATCATCTGATCCCCAGATCGATTTCAAGGCTGTCTCCCGGCTGACCAGGGCATTGGGCGACCCGGCCAGTAGTTCGAGAAGCTGTGCCTCCTTAGGTGAAAGCTTTCTCTCTTCCTGTCCCGATCTGAGTGAGCGTATCTTAGTATTAAAGATGTATTTCCCTATTTTTATTTCATTACTGACTTTCTTAATTCCTTCTCTTCTACTGACAATGGCTTTTATCTTTGCCAGCAGGATATCTGTATCAAAAGGTTTTGTAATGTAGTCATCGGCACCCAGTCCATAACCCTTCAAAACATCTTCCTTGAGTTTCTTTGCCGTAAGAAAGATAAGAGGAATGTCCTTGTTTATGTCCCTTATTTCCGAAGCAATGGTGAAACCATCTACATTCGGAAGCATTATATCCAGTATACACAGATCGAACTGCCCTTTACGGAAAGAATCAAGAGCATTTTTACCATCATCTATCCATACTACTTCAAAGTCATTTATTTCAAGATAGGACTTAAGGACCGAGCCGAAACTCAGGTCATCCTCGACAAGCAATATCTTTGAGCATTCGTTCATAGCACGTTCCCGTTTTGCGGCAGAAAGACCTCAAATGTCGTGCCTTTTCCTGATTCACTGTATACATTAATGTCTCCATTATGGGCATCGATAATCGCTTTAACGTAACTGAGTCCAAGTCCGAAGCCCTTAACATTATGAATATTACCACTTGACTGCCTGTAAAATCTTTCAAATATTTTTGATTGTACAGAACGTGTCATACCTACACCCTTATCTGCAACTGTCAAAACGAAATATCCTTTCCTGTTTGATGTACTTAGTGTTATTTCAGGTTCTTTAACACTATACTTGTTAGCATTGTCAAGGAGGTTATAGATAAGGTTAGTCAGATGTTCCCTGTCGCCATATACCACAGGATCATTGGCTCCCTCATAGAAAAAAATATTACCATTTCTGCCTTCCACCTGTATCTCGATTGTTTCAACAGCTCTTTTTATTACAGAATGCATGTCAATCTCTGAGAAGCTGAATTCCATATCGCTCCTGTCAAGGGAGGATATCTGGAGAATATTTTCAACCTGCTTGTTCATCCTGGTATTTTCTTTCTTTATCATGCTGATAAAGTGTTTCACCCTGTTTTCATCACTTATGATTTTCGGGTTACCTATTGTATCCGCGGCAAGGGAAATAGTGGCTATGGGTGTTTTAAACTCATGGGTCATATTATTTATGAAATCCGACTTCATCTCGGATATTTTCTTCTGCCTGATTATAAAAAATATACTTAAAGCAAATGTAATGAGTATCACAAGGCTGAAAAGCATTGAGCCGCCTAGGAGGTAGGCCATTGAGGAGAGTATATAATTTTTTCTGTCGGGGAATACTACCGAGATTCTTGTATCCCTGCTTAGTAGCCTGTCAGTAAACAAATTAACCGTATAATTACTACTAATGAGATCATAAGGAGAAGCTGTTTCATATACTCCGTCAATTATCCTGTTGTTTTCAATAATAGCAAATTCGAAGGGTGTATTTATACCGGAATTTGCCAGTTCAGCATAAAGAACAGACAGAATTTCATTTTTGTCTGCCCGGCTGTTGAGTTCCCAGGCATACAATTCAGAAATCATCTTGTCACCCATCCTGCGTAGGTCGCTTGATTTTTGCATAAGCCAGATCCTGAACCTGTCCTGGTCAACATTCAAGGGGGCCTCCCCCTTTGTTTCAATACTGTATTCGGGCATTATATTTTCAGAGCTGTCGCCAATAAAATACTGTTTGTAATCGCCCAGTACCTGCACATTCTCACCATCATCAGTCAGCCTGAATGAAAAGCTCTCCCCCATGCCCCTTAAGCCCCTGCGAGGCACCATATTATTAGCAGTGGCATCGGCACCGGCAAAAGGTATTGTCTGCATCTCGTTTGCCTGTGACTGGAGCAATGAATCAGCAATCATCATCTGTTCATAAAAAGCCATTTGCCTTGAGGATTCTATTTTACGTGCAGTGCTGTTGAGGCTATTGAACACCGAGCGACTGAACAAATCGTTCCTGACCTTCACGGCATTATTTATCCAGATTATCTGCACCCATATAATCCCCGTTAATGATAGCAGCATCAATGATATGAGTCCGATAAGCTTCCATCTCTTCATACTGCAAAAATATAATTATATAATTATATCATTCCACATTTTAACTTTTCTTTAACTAGATTTAACCTCAGTTTAACTGACTCAGGATAATATTGTTATACATTTGTTTCCGGGATTAGTAATACAACTATAAGTAGCGGTTGATTTTTTTGACATCCTGACCTCTGATATTTTCAGTTTCATTGAAGTGGCTGTTTTGTTTTAAAGCAGCCATTTTTATATCATCTCTTTTATACTGGCCCATATGTCGGTATCGGGAAGAGGTGCCGTAAACTCCACCTCCTCATTTTTGACCGGATGTAAAAACCGTATTTTCCATGCATGAAGGGATATACTCCCATCATTATTTGACCTTGGAAAGCCGTATTTAAGATCCCCTTTAACCGGGCACCCGGCTTTGGAGAGCTGGCATCTTATCTGGTGGTGCCGGCCTGTATATAGATCAATTTCCAGTAAGTAATATCTTTCGGTACGTCTGATCAACCTGTAGTCCAGGAGTGCTTCCCTACTTCCTTTGACCTGATTATCATAAGCATATGACTTATTTTGTTTTTCATTTTTCTTAAGGTAATGAATTAGTCGCCCTTCCTCCGATGGTGGTCTGTTACGCACTACTGCCAGGTATTTCTTTGAAACTTCTTTTTCCTGGAACATTTTGTTAAGCCTACCCAGGGCTTTTGAAGTACGTGCAAAAAGGATAACGCCACTTACGGGCCTGTCCAGGCGGTGCACCACGCCCAGGAAAACATTCCCTTTTTTATGGTACCTTATTGCCAGGTATTCCTTTACCCTGTCAGAAAGTGTTTGATCACCCGTCTGGTCGCCCTGGACCAGCTCACTGCTCTTCTTGTTAAGGGCAATTATATGGTTGTCCTCGTACAGTATTTCCATTATGGGAATATCAATACTGCTCTTTTTCATTCGGGAATTCAAGGGATCTGACATCCCTGATGTATTCCTGGACGGCCCCTTTTATTTCCTGGTAGAGGTTATGGTATCTCCTGAGAAACCTGGGTGAAAATTCCTGGTTAATGCCCAGCATGTCATGGATCACCAGGACCTGGCCATCAACTTTATTGCCTGCCCCTATTCCTATTGTAGGTATCGACAGGCTTTCAGCTACTTCACCGGCCAGCACAGCTGGAATTTTTTCAAGGACAATTGCAAATACCCCCTTCTTTTCAAGCAATTTTGCATCTTCCCTCAGTCTTTGTGCTTCTTCTTCTTCACGGGCACGCACGACGTAAGTACCGAATTTATGTATTGATTGCGGGGTTAATCCAAGATGCCCCATTACTGGTATTCCTGCCGATAATATTCTTTCCACTGACTCTGCTATTTCGGATCCCCCTTCCAGTTTAACAGCATGTGCCCCCGTCTCCTTCATTATCCTTATAGCAGATGAAAGAGCTTCCTTGGAATTACCCTGATAAGCACCGAAAGGCATATCAACCACTACCAGCGATCTTTTGGCTGCCCTCACCACCGATGCTGCATGGTAAATCATATTATCCAGTGTAATGGGCAGGGTTGTTTCGAAACCTGCCATTACATTCGATGCGGAATCGCCTACCAGTATTACATCTATGCCTGCTTCGTCAACGATAGAAGCCATTGAATAATCATATGAAGTAAGCATTGCTATTTTCTCACCTTTAAGCTTCATCTCCGAAAGCACATGGGTGGTTACCCTCTTAACTGTATTATGGATTGACATAAGCTGTAATATTATGATTACAATGAGTAAAACTACAAATTTGTTTGGTATAATAAGATCGGAATCAGACGAAAATGTAATAACTGCCTTTTTGTCATTATGACCTTTACTCTGGCCATTCAAACAGTGTAATGAGTGTCATATTAGCATAAATACAAGCTTAAGAGCTGATGGCATAATCATTGATTACAAGAAGTAATAAAAAGAAAAGAACAATAAATACGTAATAAAAATGGGAAAAATAATTGGTATAGACCTCGGAACAACTAATTCATGCGTTTCAGTAATGGAGGCTAATGAGCCTGTCGTTATTCCTAATAGCGAAGGTAAAAGAACAACGCCTTCCATTGTGGCTTTCATAGAGAATGGTGAACGCAAGGTAGGCGATCCTGCAAAGCGCCAGGCCATTACTAATTCAAACAAAACCGTATATTCAATAAAGAGATTCATGGGTGAGACTTATGATAAGGTAAGCAAGGAAATCACCCGTGTGCCGTATAAAGTTGTCAAAGGAGATAATAATACACCCAGGGTTCAGATTGATGACAGAAAATACTCACCCCAGGAGATATCAGCCATGATACTTCAGAAGATGAAGAAGACGGCTGAGGATTACTTAGGCCAGGATGTAACAGATGCTGTTATCACTGTTCCTGCTTATTTTGACGACTCGCAACGCCAGGCAACAAAAGAAGCTGGTGAGATTGCCGGTCTTAAAGTAAAAAGGATAATTAATGAGCCAACTGCAGCAGCTCTGGCTTACGGGCTGGACAAAAAAACCGAAGACCTCAAGGTGGCTGTTTTTGACCTTGGTGGTGGCACTTTTGATATTTCCATCCTTGAACTGGGTGACGGTGTGTTCGAAGTAAAATCAACCAATGGGGACACACACCTTGGAGGTGACGATTTTGATGAGTTGATCATAAACTGGCTTGCCGATGAGTTCAAAAAGGACGAAGGTGTAGACCTCAAGAAGGATCCCATGGCATTGCAAAGGTTGAAAGAAGCCGCCGAAAAGGCCAAGATAGAACTTTCAAGCTCTTCAAGTACAGAGATCAATTTACCATATATAATGCCGGTTGACGGAATACCAAAGCACCTTGTAAAAACGCTGACAAGAGCACATTTTGAGAAACTTACTGATTCACTGATCCAGTCAGTTATCGAACCCTGTAAATTAGCTCTTAAAGATGCAGGTTTACAGGCTTCTGACATTAATGAAGTGCTGCTCGTTGGTGGTTCAACACGTATACCTGCAATACAGGAAGTGGTGCAGAAGTTCTTTGGTAAGGCTCCTTCAAAGGGCGTCAATCCTGACGAAGTGGTTGCCATTGGAGCTGCCATCCAGGGAGGTGTCCTCACGGGTGAAGTGAAGGATGTACTCTTACTCGATGTCACACCTCTGTCACTGGGTATCGAAACTATGGGTGGTGTAATGACCAAACTGATTGAAGCAAATACCACCATACCGACAAAAAAGACTGAAACATTCACCACTGCTGCTGATAATCAGCCCTCGGTTGAGATACATGTACTCCAGGGTGAAAGACCAATGGCAGCAGGAAATAAAACTATCGGAAGATTCCATCTCGACGGTATACCTCCTGCACCGAGGGGGGTACCACAGATTGAAGTGACATTCGATATCGATGCCAATGGTATACTTAATGTTTCAGCAAAAGATAAGGGTACCGGTAAAGAACAGAGCATCAGGATTGAAGCATCATCAGGACTCAGTGAGGAAGAAATCAACAGAATGCGTGATGAAGCAAAGGCTAACGAAGAAGCGGACAGGAAAGCAAAAGAAAAAGTTGATAAAATCAATTCCGCTGACAGTATGATCTTCCAGACTGAGAAACAGCTTAAGGAATATGGCGATAAGCTTCCGCCTGACAAGAAAGAGCCCATTGAAAAAGCGCTCGCTGACCTGAAAGAGGCGCATAAAAACCAGGACATTGAAGCAATAGACACAGCTTTAAATGAACTTAATGCCAAATGGCAGGCCGCCTCTGAAGATATTTATAAATCAGCACAGGCCGAATCACAGCAGGAAGGAGGACCCCAACAGGGTCCACAAGCTGGGGAAGAGAGCAAGAAAGGAAGCGATGATGATGAAGTAACCGATGTTGATTTCGAAGAGGTTAAATAATAAAAGCTTAATATTTTAATAAAAAACACTCTGATTTTTTCAGAGTGTTTTTTATTTTTACCCTGTTAAATTTGCTGTGTATGAAATATATTCTTCAGACAATATTTTCACTTTTTTTAGTATTTAGCCTTTGCCAGGCGGCAAGCGCCCAGGAAAATCTTAACCAGACCGATAAACAAGGTCAGAAACAGGGGCAGTGGATAAAAAAATATCCCAATGGTCAGGTAATGTATGAGGCTTTTTTTATTGATGGTGAGCCAGTAGGTGAATTCAAACGGTATGATGAAAAAGGCAATCTCACATCCGTGCTTGACTATAGCACTGATAACGACACCGTCTCTGCCTCTTTCTACCATCCCAACGGTTATATTGCCGCAAAAGGTAAATATATCGACCGAAAAAAAAGCGGGAAGTGGTTATTTTATTCTGATTATATTGAGAATCACTTGCTTATGGAATGCAAATATGAGAATGACAAAGTGGAAGATACCAGAATTAAATACCACTGGAATGGAGAAATTGCCGAAATACTTGAATTCTCTGAGGGTGTTAAATCAGGAAAGTGGAAACAATATTTTAATGACCGTACCCTGGCCCTTGAATCTACCTACATTAATGGAAAACGTAACGGTGAATTCAAGACATGGCATACTAATGGCAAACCTGAAATAAGAGGCCGGTATGTTGACAACGTCCGAACAGGTGAGTGGAATATTTATAATTCCGACGGAACATTGAGGAGGGAAATAAAATATAATAAGGGTATTCCTGAAAACAGGGCCGAACTGATAAGGGAAGAAACCGAATACCTGGATAAGCTGGAAAAGGAAGGCGGAAAAATCGAGGATCCTGAAATAACAGGTATTATTAAATAAACTTATACCTGCCCTCTAAAAAGTATTGCAATGGATGAACTAAATGACAGGTATTCATTAAGTGAACTTCAAAAGCTTATAAAGACATCACTCGAAGAATCACTCCCAGGATTCTACTGGGTGAGTGCCGAGATATCAGAAATAAAGATCAATTATTCAGGCCATTGCTACCTGGAACTCATTGAGAAAGACAGGCAGGAAGATATCAAAGCACGATTACGGGCTGTGATGTGGTCGCAAAAAGCCAGGCTTCTCCTCCCTTATTTCGAGAATATTACCGGTCAGGCTCTTTCCGAAGGTATCAAAGTGCTGCTGAGGGCCAAAATTGATTACCATGAGGTCTACGGGCTCAGCCTGATAATACAAAACATTGACCCGGCATATACAGTCGGTGAAATGGTGCTCAAGCGAAAAGAAATTATAAACCGGCTCGAGTCCGAAGGAGTTATAAACCTGAATAAAGAACTTCCCTTCCCTCTCCTGCCTGTCCGAATAGCCGTTATCTCATCTGAGCAGGCTGCCGGCTTCCGGGATTTTACGGATGAACTGGATAAAAATGAATACGGGTATAAATACGTTACCAGCTTGTTCAGGGCCGTGATGCAGGGAAAAGAAACTGAAACATCGATAAGCAATGCCATTAACGCTATCTTTGAAGAATCGGCTAATTTTGACCTGATAGTGATAGTCAGAGGAGGAGGTTCGCAGGCCGATCTCAGCTGGTTTGACAACTATAATATTGCATATCTCATCAGCCAGTTGCCCCTGCCTGTTCTAACAGGCATAGGCCACGAAAAGGACCTTTCAGTTACTGACATAGTTGCTTACAGATCATTTAAAACTCCTACTGCCGTTGCCGATTTTATAATTAACCAGAGCCTTAAAACAGAAGAATACCTCTTACAACTCCGGGAATCGATCATTGATCACAGCAAGGAGATGGTTAAGAAAAAACGCTTGTTTATCAATAAGTTAAGTATTGATATGGCTCCCAGGGTGAGAGCACTGCTGCAGGATAAACGCCTTCTGCTTAACAGGTCGGGATTGCGGCTTTCCGGCAATTCACAATCATACCTTTCGCATAACCGGGCAAGGCTAAGTAGCATAAAAACAGGCTTAAGTAAAAGATCATTAAAGCATTTAGATCATAAAAACAGGCAATTAAGTGATCTGAATAAAAGAATTAAACCGGCATTGAACAGGTATAAAAATGAAAAACATACAATTCTGGATAATATTTCCAGATCAATTGATTACCTTAGTCCTTCCAGAGTGCTTGAACGTGGGTATTCAATAACTCTGTATAATGATAAAGCTGTCAGATCGTCGAATGAATTGCACCCTGGCACTACGATAACTACTGTTTTAAGCCGTGGCAGGGTGAAAAGTAAAGTATTTGACCTGAAGAAACCTGATTAATGATAAAGGGGAAGATTTTTATTTTAAGCTTTGTACTTTGTATATTAAGTATAGGACTTTATGGCCAGTATACCTATTTCCCCTATTGTTACAAATACCACCCCAGCGAAACAATCAATAACAAGCTATTTGAAGAATTATATATAAAGGCAAGAGAATATCTTAACAACGCCGATGTAGACAGTCTTGAATTCTCTTCCCTCCAGATGCAAAGCCTGGCATGCCAGTATTATCCTGTATATGACGGGCTGATGGAAAACCTGGAAGGTATCATTTATTACTATAAAGGAAATAACAGCGAAGCTTTAAAACATTTCCTGAAAGCTCTTACATTATATTCTGAAGAAGAATTCTACCCGGGTGTCAATACCCTAATTAATAATACGGCCATCATATTTGCCCTTGTAGGAGACTCCCAGTCGTCAAGAAAATACCTCTTACGAGCCATTGAAATAAATGAAAGAGAAGGACTGGATAACTATGCACTTTTCAGCTATAATCTCGCAGAAGTGGAGATGGAACTCGACAACTATGAGGCTGCAGCGAACATTCTTAAAGATCTACTCAGGGATGAGTCAATTGTTTTGAATAATATTTCAGACGTTGCTATAATAGGTTCATTAGTAAGTGCATACAATAAGCTGGGCAACAAAGAAGAGGCTGAAAGATGGATAAACAGGGGCTATCTTGCCATGGATGAAAGTAAGTACAGTGATGTCGACAGGCATAATTTTTATATCGCCGTAATGGAATACCACCTGCTTAACGAGCACTACGAAAAAGTTTTAAATATCGCTTCACAATACAATATAGATGAAAGATATAGCCTGCCCGATCAATACGACCATCTTGAATACCTCTGCAGGGCATACGCTGCAACAGGGAATTACGAAAAAGCCTGGAAGTATGAAAATATGCTGAGCGATATTTATCCGGAAGAAGATATCATAAACAGGGAGGAAATAATCAGCCTGCTCATGGTGGAATATGAAGAAACAAAAAACCAGAGGCTAAAAGAAAGCATTGACCGGGAAATGAGCCTTAACAGAAAAAGGCAGGATGCAGCACACAGACTGATGATTACCTTCATAATCATCCTTATTGTCCTTCTGGTCCTGTTCATAATATTACTGCGCATTAGAAAAATCAGGAACCGTTACAAGGAAGAATTCAGTATCGAAACAGAAAAATTCGCCCTGGTTAACAGGGAAATGCGAAAAACAAATAAAGAACTTGAAAAGGAAAATAAGCTGCTCGATACACTGATATCAGTTTTTGCCCATGACTTAATAAACCCCTTCCAGGCTATACTTGGCTTCAGTAAATTGATGGTTGATGACTTTGAAACCCTCGACAAAGAAAGTATGATGGAATACAGCATTATGCTTAATGAAACATCGTTTCAATTGAACCAGTTGCTAATCAATTTGAAGAGCATTGCCACCATTCAGGAAGGAAAGGACAAACTTGAAATATCCAAAACTCCAATTAAAAAAATAATAAATGATGCTGTGACTTTATATAAGCCCCTGGCGGAAAGGAAAAAAATAAGGGTTAAAACCAGTATTGAAAGCAAAACCGGTGCTCTCATAAATGCTGATGTGCTTAAATCAGTCATGCGCAATTTGTTAAATAACGCAATTAAATACAGCAACACAGGAGGAGAGATAAGGATAAATTCCACTGAAAGTAATGATTTTATTCATATTACCGTTGAAGATGACGGTGTTGGGATGGACGAAGAAATACGTCAAAGTGTCCTTCAGGGTAATTACCTTATATCAAAACCCGGAACAGGCAGCGAAAAAGGCAGCGGGCTTGGCCTTACAATATGTATCGACCTGCTTGAGATGAATAAAGGTGAGCTGGATATTGACAATAGTCGCGAGAAGGGTACAACTATAATATTGAAAATCCCAAAAGCAAATGCTTAAAAGGATTAGGCTACATATTGTTTTTATAATTATCGGCTTAAACAGCTATGGTCAGATCGGTTCAACCGACAGTGTTCTGTCAGCTATCTCACAAATGCCTGATTCCACAAAACTAAAAAGCCTGAAAAAATATGCCCTGAATCAACAATACAGGTCTTTAAAAACAGGACTTATATACGCTGATAAAAGACTGGAAATAGCCAGAAAAATCAACGATGCCAAGGAAATAGCTGAAACATGGCATATATATGGTAACCTGTATATTAACTCGGGGCTCCTGGATGATGCGGAAGAGAATTATTTGAAAGCACTGGCCGTTTTTGACAGCCTGGGTCTAAATGAAGACATGGCATCAATATTACATAACCTCGGGCTGGTATACTTTAAAAAGGATGATACACTGAAGTGCATTAATTATTACAAAAGGTCAATCGATCTTAGAAAAAGAGAGCTGGACTCCGTAAGGGTCGGTGATGAACTCACAACAATGGGGGAAACATACCTCGCTTATAAAGAATATGAAAATAGCCGCAAATACCTCGGGGAAGCCCTCGAATACTTCGAAGGGGTAAATGGATACAGGAGAAAGATTGATGCCTTTGCATATCTTTTTGACAATTGTTATGCTACCGGCCAGGCAAATTGTAAAAAGTGGATAGATTCAATGATAATGGCAAATGAAATACTTGAATCCAATGTATATTCAAATATGATCAATTTAAGGTTATCAAAGCATTACCTGGCAAATGATCAACCTGATTTGACAGCAGCTCATCTTGACAGTGTGGACTTTGATATGCTGTATAAGATTGAAGTCATTAATCCTGTAAATGTGTTTTCCGAACTATCCGGGCATTATATGAATATCGGTAATGAAGCTGATGCCATCAATTATAAACTGCTGCACCGTAAACATAAGGATGAAATGATGAATAAAGAGGTTCAGGAGCTGGTATCTAACTATAATGTGAGGTTAAGTATCAGGTCATCCGAAGAAGAAATTGCGTGGTCACATGAACAAAATGAACTGATATTAAAAAGAATAAAAATCGAAAAGACAATTTCCCTCATCATACATATTGCTCTTGGAATAACAATTATTGCACTGCTTTACCTGCTGTATAATGTCACAGGCATCAGGAGAACTAACAAGAAACTGATAGCGAGAAGAGAGGCCCTGGAGGAAGCATATGAGAGATCATCAAAGTATAAGGAGAGAATATTAAGCACACGGAAAAATAAGAACGATTTCTTTTCCATCGTCTCAATTAAGCTAAGTAAACCATTCACAGGTCTCACATCCAAACTCACAGAAATAAGCAACTACCTCAAGAACAATAACAAGGATCTGAAGCTTAAAGGCATGATGGAAGACCTGCATAAAGGAGCCTCGGCTATTGAGAAAGGACTGGAAAGAATTCTTCTCTGGTCTAAACTGCAGAGGAATAAATACCAGGTGGATTATACCACCATTAACATAAATGACTTTATGCACGAAATGCTGCCATCACTCCTCGGAATTGCATTGAAAAAAGATATCAGGATAAGATTTGATATCAACCCTGAAATTAATATCAGATATGACAGGTTTTCACTGAAAACAATAATATCGATACTTACTGAAAACAGCATCGAAAATTCCCCGCCAAAATCCGATATAATTATAAGAGCACAAAAAGAAAAATCAGCCTGTGTACTTTCAGTGACTGATTTCGGTAAAGGTATTCCCAAAGAAATGCAAAGTAAAATCTTTGATATGAGCAGGATCAAAGATGAAACAAAGGCCATGGAACCGAATAAATTTGGTCTTGGCCTGCTGATAGCCAAAATTATGGCCGGGAAAAACAACAGCAGCATAAGCCTCGAGAGCAAAGAAAATACAGGAACAACATTTTTTATTCATATTAGTGAGACAAATGAG
Source organism: Bacteroidales bacterium (assembly GCA_041686075.1). Taxonomy (GTDB): domain Bacteria; phylum Bacteroidota; class Bacteroidia; order Bacteroidales; family VadinHA17; genus UBA9300. The sequence goes on from JAWLEO010000039.1 coordinate 18,852, forward strand.
CGATAAAAAACCGTCCTTTAACAAAGCTGTGGAAGAACTTGAAAATATCCTTGAACAGATTGAATCAGGGGAGCTCGACGTTGATGAGCTATCAGGAAAGGTAAAACGGGCCTCCGAATTATTGCGCCTGTGCCAATCAAAACTGAGAGACACAGAAGAAGAGATAGATAAAATTATTGACGAAATGGAATAAAAAAAATCAGGACTTAATGCCCTGATTTTCCCTAATGTCCCTAAACCTAAATCCCAGAAAACAAACTACTGTTGTTGTTTGGTGTTACCTTCTGTTCTTTTAACGTTACAAAAATACGAATTGTTGCATTAATAGACCAAAAAATTTCAATATTTAACTTTTTTTTAATATTTATTTTGGTTCATCAACATCCAATACTTCCTTTATCGCCTTCTTCAATGTGTCCTTTGGTAAGGCTCCCATAGCCATCTGGGGCTGCCCCTCCCTGGGTATAAACAGAAGCGAAGGAATACTCCTTATACCGAAAATTGCAGCCAGTTCCTGTTCAGATTCGGTGTCAATCTTATATATATCAAGTGAATCGTTATATTCTTTCGCTAACTCCTCAAGTATTGGAGCAACCATCTTGCAGGGTTGACACCAATCAGCATAGAAATCTATCATACAGGGCTTATCTCCTTGAAAGTTCCATTCCTTGTTTTCTTCGTAATTGAATACCTTTGTTAAAAAAGTTTCTTTTGTCAGATGTTCTATCATAATTCAATTAATGTTTTATTTATAAAGATAACGTCAAAGATTATACCGTTGTTCAAATGCAAAGATATTAACAGTTTTTTAAACATTATATTGTAATTTTGTCATATATTATGAACAAATCGTCATATTTGGATATGAATATATGTATCTCTGACAGCATTTTCAGAGTAATTTCCGATTCTGCTTACGAAGCAGGTATGGAAGCATATGTTATTGGCGGTTATGTTCGTGACTGCCTGTTGCAACGTAACGACAGCATGAGGGATATTGATATTGTCGTTGACGGAAGTGGTATTGAGCTGGCAAAAAAAGTTTCAGCCAAAATATCCCCAAAAATAAAGGTAACAGTATATAAAAATTTCGGTACGGCTATGTTCAGGACAGGGAACCGTACTATTGAATTTGTAGGTGCCAGGAAAGAATCATACAGGAGGGATTCCCGTAAGCCTATTGTTGAGGATGGCACCCTTGAAGATGATCAAAACAGGCGTGATTTCACCATAAATGCGCTGGCTATCAGCCTTAACAAGCCTGATTACGGTAAATTAATCGACCCCTTTAACGGCATAGAAGACCTGAAGAAAGGGATAATACGCACGCCACTGGAGCCGGCGAAAACCTTTTCGGATGATCCCCTGAGGATGCTAAGGGCAATAAGATTTGCATGTCAGCTCGATTTTCGTATTCATAGTGAAACCTTCAAATCAATAAAAGACAATTCTGATCGCATTTCCATTGTCTCAAACGAAAGGATCACTGATGAACTGAATAAGATATTAATGAGTCCCAAACCATCGATTGGCTTAAGCTTGCTTTATGACAGCGGCCTTTTAAAAAAAATACTCCCGGAGGTCTATAAATTAAAAGGTATTGAAAAGAAGGATAACGTTGGTCACAAGGATAATTTTGAGCACACCCTCCAGGTTGTTGACAATATCAGTAATAAATCAGGTTCTTTATGGTTACGCTGGGCAGCCCTTTTGCATGATATAGCCAAGCCTGTAACCAAGAAATACATTGAAGGTAGTGGTTGGACCTTCCACGGCCATGAACATATAGGATCCAAAATGGTACCCGGCATCTTTAAAAGGCTAAAGTTACCGATGGATGAACGCATGAAATACGTAAAAAAACTTGTTGCCCTTCATCTCCGACCCATCATCCTCTCACGGGAATCTGTGACAGACTCCGCCGTAAGAAGGTTATTATTTGATTCCGGAGATGATATTGACGACCTGATGCTCTTATGCGAAGCTGACATCACTTCAAAGAATGAAAGAAAGGTTAAACAGCATTTACGCAATTTCGGTATTGTGAGGCAAAAACTCATTGAAATTGAGGAAAAAGATCATATCAGGAATTTCCAGCCTCCCATCGACGGAAATGAGATAATCGAGATCTTCGATATCAAACCCGGCCGGCAGGTAGGGTATTTGAAAGACAGCATCAAAGAAGCTATCCTTGATGGAATAATACCGAATGAATATGAAGCTGCCAGGGATTACCTTGTAAAAAAAGCTGCAGAGATAGGATTAAAGCCGGTAGACAAGGGTTAATATTATTTATGTATCAGTTCCACAGTAACCGGAAGGTGATCACTGAAGCCCCCTGCATAATTAAAGCCCCACCATGTGCTGTATGGTCGCAATCCTTTAAAAGAAGCATCTTCAGTAAGTAATGCCTTATCATCAACAATCCTGAAACTATTTTTCAGGTAATGCAATCCATTTTCTGAGTGGTATAATGATGGGGATAACAAGACCTGGTCAAAGAGGTACCAGGTTCCCCGGTACTTGTAACTTCCTTTACTATGATTCAGTCCGGCCCCCGGGTTTATCAAAACTGCATTTTTTTCTTGCACACCGGGCGGGACTGCCCTCATAACTTCATGCAGGGAAGCAGAAGCAGGCTCGTCGTTAAAATCACCCATGATTATTATCTTTCTCCGGGCTCCCAGGCTGTCAACTTTTTCCTTCAGGTAAGATGCCACCAATTTGCGACGGCCTTCTGATTCTATGGCTCCTCCCCTTCTCGAAGGCCAATGACATACCATTACATCGAGGGTATCATTTTTATACTTAATGCGACAATAAAGCATTGCCCTGGTAGGCATAAAGGAACCATCTTCATTATGAGGGCACCATGATTCCGTGGATATTAAGTCCAGCCTTTCTTCCTTGAACAGTAAACCGGTATTTATTCCCCTGCCATCCCTCCCCTTCGATATCACGTAATCATAATCGTCCCTGGCAAGGAAGGTCTTTTCACAGAGATCTTTCAATACATTCTCATTTTCCACTTCACATAATCCGACAATATCAGGTGGCATCATATCATTACCACATAGCACTAAGACCTTAAAAACACTGTTCAGCTTCCGGTAATATTTATATGTATTCCATCTTCTTGGTGATGCCGGAAGAAATTCATCGTCGTCAAGATCACTGTTTAAAGTATCGAAGAAATTCTCAACGTTGTAGAACATTATGCTAAGGCCATCTGTCGTTCTTCCCGGTGTCTTCCTGTTATAATCATTGGCGGCAAGGATGATCACCGCGCCAAGGGTCAATGGCAGCAATAATTTATTCATTTTCTGCATTTTCACCTGCTTGTTTTTCGTAGGCACCCATATCCGGTGCTGCATCATCCAGCCTGCTGTTGCCACGCAGGTCATAAGGAAGCATTTGAGCATAATATACCAGTCCCCGGTTAATCAGCGGCGACAGTGTGTCGGGACGGAAATCATAATCGATCCAACTGAAAAATAATGGATCCTCATTGATAAGGCAGTCTTCATATTTATAATCCGCAAGGCCCTCTTTTTGCACAAGGCAATTTATAAATTCAACATTAAGATCGACATTATCAGTGCTTTCTATATATATTTCTGACGGTCTCCGACCTGTAATAACAGAATTATAGAAACCCGCGCCGTACAGTTCCCCGGTATAGCGCATCTCATCATAATCATAGAAATCACTTATATAAAGTGCCGGGCTAAGCCTGTTAGAATAATCCCAGCGGTTTGCCATCGTGCAATGGGTAAAACTGTAATCACCTCCCATTGCAATAAATGTACAGTAATTACCGCAGTGTGCAATAACTGTGTTTTCTGCTGTAATGGCGGCACCCAGTGATGATAAACCGCTAACCGACATATGAGCAATAAAAAGGTTATGCAATTCGAGGTCAGGCGGGGGATCCGGCGTTCCCAGGTTGCCTGCATGAATCCCCGACACTGCATTTGTCAGCCTGGCATTGTGGATCCTGTTACCGGAGCTGCCGTTCAGAAAATATAATCCCTGCCACAGGGCAGGCACATCGGAATACATTTCTTCTATCCTGTCCGAGGCAAAAACAACGGGCTTTTCGACCGTCCCGTTAACTACCAGTGAGCCGGCAATATACATGCTTGATCCCCTGTGAAAAAGTATCTCAGCGCCTTCACTGACAGTAAGTACATGACCGGTGTCAACAAGCATCGAATTGTATACCACGTAGGGCTTATCCCCGGTCCATGTTTCGGTTTCAATAATCGCAGAATTAACCAGGTTGATATCCTGGCCCCAGGCAATAAGGTTTACGTCCTGGATATTTCCTTTGATTTCAAATTCTATTGAATCATTTATCAGTACGGGGTTGTTTTGATTATTTGGGTCAATAATGGCATCAATGAAAACAAATAGGCTGTCGGAGGGTGCTATTTCAATGTCGTTAAAGCTTGTGGCAGGCACACCGTCAACATTTAACCTGAAAGGTGAATTTTCCCCGCCCGCAAGGTTTATTGCACTTATATTAAGCCATGATTTATATGGATTAATGACCCTCAGTTCTTTTGTTACTGTACCAATGCTGGTAAATACTGTATCAAAATGTATGGTATCCTCAGAAAATTTTATAGTGGCAATATCACCATGGAAATATCTTTTCTTTTCACATGATGACAGGCAGATAAAAATTATAAGCAAAAAAAAGTAAAGCTTATTCATGAATAATATGCAGCTTGCTTAAATCACTAGTACTGGTTCAGCCAGCGATATCTCCTTGCACTCTCACCACCAAATTTAACGGCAAATGACAGTTCATGCGAGCCGTAACTGTGCTTCCTTATATCGGTTAAAGCAAAATCAAAGGCATAGGCAAAAAAGAACTTATCATAGGTAAATCCCAGTAACATTATCAATGCATCCTGTGTACGGTATGATATCCCGGCCCAGTAATCTTCCTTATAATATACTCTTGTGGTTATGTCCATCTGTGCTGCTTTGAGGACCAAATCTGATGTTTTAATAAAAGCTGAAGGTTCCAGTATCCAGTCATTCCCTGATATGGGTATCTTCATCCCACCGGTAAGAAAGAAATGCCCCACCTCAGCCCGCGGATTTTTAGCAGTGTTACCCAGGGTCAGTGATCCCCTGAACATCTGTGTGGCAGAAAATCCAAGATAATATTTATCGGCTGTATAACTAACTCCGAAATTAAAGTCAGGGATATATACTACCCTGTCGTAATTATTCAGGAACTCGTCGTCTTCATCAGCTAAAATTACACCATCCAGGTCAACGGCAAACTGGTAAAAGGTTGATGCCAGTCCGAATGACAGTTGTGACCCGTACCTTCCTATCTCTATATGGTAAGCATAGGCTGCTTCAAAACCTGTTCGCCTTATAATACCGTTCCTGTCGTTAAAAATATAGCCTCCCAGGCCAACACGGCTTTTCCTGGTTGGCTTTACCTCTTTCTTCCTGACAGATGTGGATCTCTGGATATAACTGTTTTTAAGTAGCCTTGTCTGGAAGCTGACAGCATAGGTACTCGGAGAAGATGGTATACCTATCCATTGCTCCCTGGCAGTCAGGTTAAGGCTTGTATAACCGTCATTCCCTGCATATGATGGATTTATTAAGAATCCGTTCATTACATACTGGCTATACATTGGAACCTGCTGGGCATGTAATGAAATACCCAGCAGCATTCCGGATATGATAATCAGTATTTGTTTGGTTTTTTTCATATTGACGTTAAAAGTTAGTCAATTTTATCTAATTATTGTAATAGTTCCTGTTCTGGGAGTGGAGCCGTCACCAAGATTCAATATATAGTGATAAGAATCAACCGGCAGTGCTTTACCCCTGTAAGTGCCGTCCCAGTGATTCTCTTCCAGGTTTTTGGCACTGTAAATAAGCTGCCCCCACCTGGTGAATATCTTGATCTCTGCATTTGGATAAAGGCTGATATTCCTTATGATAAGGTAATCATTCTTCCCGTCAACCACACCTGGGGTTATTACCTCGGGGACTTCAAGGCAGTCGATCCCGATAACGTTCACCGACATGGTTTCCTGTGTGGTACAGCCATTGGCATCTGTTACCTGGACAGTGTAATAACCACTGTATACATTATCACGATCTCCCACTGTTTCGCCGTCATTCCACAATACGGTATACGGGGTAACCCCGCCTGTGATGGTTATATCAATTGACCCGTCTTCTGTATCCGGGCATGATGCATCAGTCACCGTATATGTAATCATAAGTTCATCCGGCTCGGACAGACTCGCTTCATAAGTTTCTGTACATCCCCTTTCATCTGTCACCGTAAGGGTGTAATCACCTGCTTCAAGTCCCGATATATCTTCATCAGAAGATGTAAAGCCGCCGGGGCCTTCCCAGCTGGTGGTAAGCACACCTGTACCCCCGCTTACATCAACCTCTATATACCCATCTGTTGCCCCGTAACATGTCACTCCATAGCCGTTATAATCAGATACATCAACAGTTGTTACCACTATCTGCGGTGGCTCGGTTATGAGAGTATCCAGTGTAAAGACATTGCAACTATTGGCATCGGTCAGGTTCAGTGAATACAGGCCGGCCGCAAGATTAACCGGGTCTTCCTCTGTCGAAGTGAAACCATCCGGACCTGTCCAGTTTATCACGTATGGCTGGGTTCCGCCACTTATAGTGATGCTTATTGAAGCATCATCCGATCCGTAACAGGTGTTATGCGTCACACTATCCAGTGTAAAGGTTAAAACATCAGGTTCAATGATCGATATGGTGGTATCTTTCCGGCATCCGTTGTCATCAAGGACCGAAAGATCATAATCACCTGCTGACAGACCAGTGAATTCACCTGATGCCTGGTATGAACCACCATTTATATTATACTGGTATGGGGATGCTCCTCCTGTGCCGCTTATGCGTAATACGCCGTCTGTCAAGCCGTTGCAGGTTATATCAGAATGCTCGTCAACAACAATCCCAGGCAATTCGTTTATGGTAATGATCTTATCATCCGAATCTTCTCCCCCCATTCCTCCACTGGTGACTGTCATTACCAGGGTCACTGACCCAGCACTGTAATCATTTGTTCCAAAGGTATATACCGGGTTGTCGATAGTGGCGTCATCGAAGCTCCCGTCACCGCTGGTGGTCCATAAGACAGTTCCACCTACGGATGAAGCATCCGTAATATTATAAGAAGTTTCCGAGGCACACACCGCATCGTCCGCTCCGGCATCTGCCAGAGCACCTTTACTGATAGTCAGTGTCATGGTGTCGCTCACAGCGGTACATCCAATCACCGGTGTTACATCCATGTACAACTTAACACTGTCGGCATCTGTTGGGCCCAGGGTGTAAGTCGGGTTCACAAGGGTAGGGTCATCAAACACACCATCTCCTGTTGTACCCCACAGTACTGTCCCGTTAACTACCGATGCATCACTCAAGGTATATGATCCTCCTTCCAGGCAGGTACCATCTTCCCCTGCATCAGCTATCACCGTGTTTGTATCGCTCACTGTCACTGTCGCTGTTTCTGAAGCATTGTTTCCTGCAGCATCATAGGCTGTTATATTAACAGTGTTTGCGCCCAGCATGCTGCAATCGAAGGTGTTGATATCGATTGTAACGCTGGTGATACCACAGTTATCATATGAGGCAGTGGCATCCCACACAAATGAGCTGTCTATTGTAGCGATGTTACCGGCACCTATATATACGGTTGTATCTGTGCTTACCAGTACAGGATCAATATCGTCTATAACAATAACATCAGCAAAGCAATCTGTCGAATTACCGCTTCCGTCAGTTACGGTCAGGGTAACGGTTGTAGTGCCTGCAGTTATTACTGTTCCGGCAGCAGGCGACTGTGTTATCACTACAGGGGGACTGCAATTGTCTGTAGCAATAACCTCACCCGTAAGGTCTGGTACGAGTGCTTCACAATTATTATCAGAGGGTATGGTTTTATCTGACGCACAAGTGGTAATAACGGGACCTTGATCATCAATGACCGTAACATCAAAGGTACACGTTTCTGTATTCCCACAGTCATCCGTTGCAGTATAAGTTACTGTTGTGGTACCCATACCGAAAGTGGCTCCCGGGGTATGACTGCCGGTAAAGCTAGCCAGGTTACAATTATCGGTGGCAGTGGGTTCTGTCCAGCTTACCACCGCATCACACGTTGCCGGGTCAGCAGGTATAACAATATCTGCCGGGCAATCACTAATCACAGGATCAGTTATGTCATTAACTGTAATAGTCTGTGCAACAATGATCGAATTGCCGCATGCATCTTCCACCAGGTAAGTCCTTGTAATTGTTTCCGGGCAGGTATTGCCATCCGACAGGTCTTCTATATAGCTCACTGTTGGTGCTGCATCGCAATTATCTGCTTCATCGGTAACCACAGAAACGTCCGGTGCGGGCACATCACCGGGGCACTCTACATTTATCGGTGCCGGGTTGCTGGCAGTGGGCGGGGTAAGATCATTAACCGTTATGGTCTGGGTAACATTGATGCTGTTACCGCATTCATCGGTAACCGAATATGTCCTGGTTATGGTCTCGGGACATGTATTGCCATCACTTACATCATTTACAAAGGCCACTATGGGAGCTGCCGTACAGTTATCAGCCTCATCGGTCACCACTGTAACATCCGGGGCGGGAACATCACCCGGGCACTCCACATCTATAGGTGGTGGGTTACTGGCTGTCGGTGGGGTAATGTCATTAACCGTTATGGTCTGGGTAACATTTATGCTGTTGCCGCATTCATCGGTAACCGAATATGTCCTGGTTATGGTCTCCGGGCAGGTATTGCCATCGCTTAAATCACTTACAAAGGCCACGGTGGGTGCTACCGCACAG